>NZ_JAHOPC010000029.1:0-14717 GCF_019038615.1 Paenarthrobacter aromaticivorans | reverse complement strand
CGCTTCCTCGCTGGCAGAGGACAACATCACAGAATTCGAAACGGTGGTTCGCAAAGTTCTCTAGCCAATCAATACTCTGCATCTCGCCGTTGCCGGATGAACTACACCCCAACCTGACGTCAGACACTGGCTGAAATCACGTCAGGTTAGAGCCCGATGGCCTTTTCTTGGACACACTCTGGTGGGATTCTTAGAGTTCAACCTGACATGCCGAGGTTGGAGGCGCTTATGGGTGGTCAGAGAATCGGGTATGTGCGGGTCAGCACTCTCGACCAGAACGAACGGCGTCAGCTCGAGGGTGAAATTCTTGACCGTGTCTTCACGGATAAGGCCTCAGGGAGGGACGCGAACCGGCCCGAGCTGACCGAGTTGCTCCGCTTCGCCCGCGACGGCGACATCGTCGTCGTGCACAGCATGGACAGGCTGGCCAGGAACCTGGACGACCTTCGATCCCTCGTTCAGACGCTAACGCGAAAAGGCGTTCGAGTCGAGTTCGTCAAAGAGGGATTGGTTTTCACCGGTGAGGACTCCCCGATGGCCAACCTCATGCTTTCTGTGATGGGTGCCTTCGCTGAGTTTGAGCGGTCGCTGATCAGGGAACGTCAGCTCGAAGGCATCGCTTTGGCCAAACAGCGCGGGTCGTACCGTGGACGTAAGAAGTCACTGACTGTGGATAAGGCGGCAGAACTTGTTGGCCGGGCTGCCCTTGGGGTGCCGAAATCGGTCCTTGCCAAGGAATATGGAATCAGCCGGGAGACCGTCTACCAGTACCTTCGTCTCGCTCAAGCCCAGGAACAGAAGAGTGTCCTTACGTTACCCAAAACGCAATCAACTTGAAGCCGACAGGCAGAAATCGCCTACCGGCGTTGGTAAACAGTGAACTGATTTTTTCGAGACTCACAAGACTCACAGGGTGGGTGGTCGCTCACTCGGTGGGTGGCCTTGGGAATTGGCTTCGGCGGCCGTCTCGGAACAGCGGTAAGACTTAGTCGTCCAATTGCTTCTTTCTGGTTCTGAGCCCGACAGGTGACGGTGTCAGGCCGATTTTTTGGCTGTTGCGCCTTGGTGTGCGGCTTTGCCGGTGAGGGTGAGGGAACCGCTGTCGTTGTTGAAGGAGACGAGGCCGTCGGTGCGGAGTTGGGTGAGGGCTTGCTTGGTTTGGCCGCGGTCCCATCCCATGACGGTGCGGATCTCTGTCCAGGCGGGTCCGTGGCCTCGACGTTCCCAGGAGGTGCGGATCAAGATGGTGAGCTGGTCGACGATGGCCGGGGCGAGGTCTACGGGTGCGGTGGGTGCGTTGCGGCGCAGGTAGGCGTTTTTACGGGATTCGTAACGGGCGGCAACGTTCTTCATCGTGGGGACTTCGTTGTTCTTGACCATCGCGTCGGCGATGATCTGGAACTTGGACCCGGGCCGGTACCTGTCGACGAAGTCCGCCAGCTGGTTCACCCGGGCGTCGGTAATCCGTTCGGGTGGGACGAGACGTTCAAGCCACGCGCGGGCGTCCAGCTGCCGCTTGGCGAAGCTTTTTCGCTTCCAGGCGCCTTTGTTCATCGGTTTGGTCGTGCTCTTCGGCTGGGTTGTCTGCGCAGTAGCTTCCCCGTCGGCCATCTCCCCAGAGTACCGTTGCACGTTCCGGTATCCCGGTAACCCTTACAGCGACCGGCGTTACTGGTGGAGTCTGGGCCGAGAGCGACAGGTTGTGGTTCCTGACCAGAGACAGTATCCCCGGGTTATTCCTAGTCCGGCTGTTTTGCCTGCGGTTCGGCCCATTCGAGGGCAGCGACGAGGTGTCCTTCGTTGGGCAGGGCGAGTTTCTCGTCGGCGGGGAGCTTGTCGTAGGTGCAAGCAGCGACGGCCATGGGTGAGGTGGAACGGCCGAGGCTGTACCGGACGCTGCGGTCGTTCTTGGTGCCGCAAATGAGGATGCCGATGGTTTCGTTGTGGTGCTCAGTTGGGAGGTGACCTGCTCGAGCCTGAACGTCCCGAGGACCCAAGTCCACGGGTCAGTCCTTCTTGAGCCGGTTCACAGGGGGCAACTGGAGGTTGCTGGCTAGGATGCGCAGGGCGTCCATTGCCTGTGTCCGGTCCCCCGCTTCGAGCAGTTGCCAAGAGCGGTGGTCCGAAGTCCCCAGGGCTGTGTGCAGTGTGATGATGCGGGACCGGTCGCTGCCGCCCATCTCTTTCGCTGTCTCCAGTGGCTTTTTGATCGTGGCGCACAGCACGACGGCGTCATCCAAGTGGCGGTCCCTGTCTCGGGAGTCCTCCTTGTAGGCCGCGCCTTTGAGTACGAGTGCACCCAGGGCGTTGGGGATGCTGATAAGGACTGGCTCGCCGTCATCGACCTTAAGCCGACAGTTGACTGTCCGTTTCAGTGCTTGAGTGCCGCCGGATACCTGGAACGGCTTGCGGCCACCAATGGTCGGCACCTTGTTGTCGGGCATGTGGTCGGCGATCATAACGTCGATCTGTTGCTTGTCGCGGACAAAGCGGTGGGCGGGCGCCTCGTGGTCGATGGACTTTTGCAGGGTGTAGCCGAGCTTGGCGAGGACAGCCATGACCGACGTCGTCGTCGCTGCCCCGGTTTCGATATGCAGCACGATGTCCACATCAGCGGTCGGACGGGATACGGCCAGCCCGGCGGCCGCAGAGTGCAGCTGGACCATGAGTCCGCCCACCAGCGTCCACTGAGTCGACGGCAGTGCCCTGGCCAGTTCGACGCACTGCGGCCAGGGCGTGCCCCAGCCGCCCGGCGGAACTGGGACGTCCCAGACCTCGCGACCGTCGTCCTCGGCCACGTCGGCCAGCACGGGTTCAGACATGGAGCAGCTCCTCGATCACGCGCCGGCCGGCGCTTCGTTCACGGGTGGCAAGTGAACCCATGAGGTCCACCGCGACGGCGGCAACGGGTGCGCGTCCTCCGGCGAAGGGTTCCTCCAGCTCGACCTCGTGGATGACGGCGTTGCCCTCGGGATCCTCGACCAGCCCGAAGGAGTTGGCAAGGGCCCGGGCGTCGCCGGCCATGACGTAGCCTTCGGCGATGCCGCTGCCGCCGGTCATGCCGAACGTCTCTGCCGTGGTTTCATCCCGCATGGCCGTCGCTCCGCTAGCGATCAGGTAGTCGCTGAGGGCGAGCAGCGCATCGGGCGTGGCCCGGTAGCGGAAGGTGCAATCCTTGTTCCTCGCCAGAACGGAAACGGCGTTGGCGTCCAAAGTTTTGAGCCGCTTCTTTAACCGCGACTTCTCTGAGGCAGAGACCCAGGTGGGGTTCTGGCCGGACAGTATGGCCAGTGCGGCCCAGGCGATCCGAGCGGTCCAGGCACGGCCGCGCCGCGTGCCGGTGGCGGCCAATCGTTCGACGGAGCTGCGGTCGATTATGAGGGAATGGGCCGTCCGACCGCTGGTGGTGAGCTGGCCGGAGCGGAGCAGGTCATGAACCGATGCACGGGTGATACCGAGCCTCTCCGCCGCCTCCGTTACGGTGAGGCCGTTCAACGTGTTCATACACTAAACCATACGTTCGTGGGGATAAGTGTCAACGTAGACACTATTCCCCACAACCGTGGGGAATAGTGCAAAGTGTGGGGCAATGCGGTCAGGCCTCCCGGCCGGGCAGCTCGTAGTTCACTGAGACGGTGTCGAAGCCGGGCCAACGCAGACTAGCTGAGTTGTGTCGGTGGCCGGCGGTCGAGGAGTTTTCATCCGCTTTGATACCGCCCCCTTGTACACCTCGCTCAATCGGGTGTCTGAAAGCCTTCCGCATCGGAATCCAAGACCACTCCGCTCGTGCCACCTCCCATAACCGTGTTCTTACCGGGGAATCTATTGAGGCCGCCGCCGGCTCACAGGACCAGGGCTCAGGAGACGTCGTTCGGTGTTTCGGGAGTGACGCGTGCGAGCAGGGCCGTGTGGACTTGCTCAAGGGTTTCTGCTCGCGCCTCGGCGGTGGCTAGTTTCCGAGTTGCCTCTCCGGCGTTCATCGCGGCGGCTCGTTCGCTCTCGCGAGATTCCTCGAGCTGGCGGGTCACGGCGGCGAGTTGGCGTTCAAGTGCGTCCCGTTGCGCTTGTACCCGCGCCAGAGCATCGCTGTGGGCAGTTGCGGCGGCTTCCTTCTCTGCCGCTGCAAGGTCCAGGTCGGCGACGAGTTCGGCGATCTCCTGTTCCTTCTCCGACCGTTCCTGAGCCCAGGTCGTCTGGGCGGCAGTGTGTCGTTCGTTTGCGGCGGCGGATGCTTCGCTCCATATGGCACCGGCCAGCCGCGCGGCCTGTTCGAGCAGGGCTGGTGGCGTGGCAGCGACCTGCCCCCCGGCGACGCGTTTCTCCTCGTTCCATTCCTTCAGGAACCGGGTCGCGTCCGCGTTGGATACTCCGGCAGCGGCCCTGACGGTGGAGACCGTCGGTCGACGCTCCGCGCTGATCTCTTCCGCTGCCGCGTATACGCGGTCCTTCACGTTCATAACCATCGGTTTTTCTCCCAAAGGTAGTAGGAATAGTTTTGATACTACTACTACTACTCTCGAGGCTGCTGTTCATGGTGTAGGCGGATCTTCATCAACTACGCCTGGAGCATGGAAGTGGGAGGAACAGTAATTTTTGGGCAGTTGGGCAGCTTTGCTGTCTCTCGTGCGCGCGCAACCCGTTGCCGGGGCCGCTTTCCGATGCGGGAATTGGCGAAGCCCCGGTCAAATAGCGGTTGACCGAAGCTTCTATCGCATTATGCCCACTCAAAGCTGCAGGTTGGCTGTGAGGATACGCGGCCACCCCAGCGCGTCCTCACAGCCCCTGTACGCCGTCGTTGCCCGGTGACTAGATTTCGCGGCCCTGGTCCTGCTGGTTTTGGCGGGCTTGGGCCGCCGCGCGTTCAGCCTGCAGCTTAGCGGCGTCCTTCTGTTCGGCCGTTTCCTCGGTTTGTGGCTGTGCCTGTTGCTGTCCAGCGAGTCGTGCGGCGTTCCGTTCGGCTGTGATTTTCTCCAGCCGGCTGCGGAGCCGTGGCTTCTCGGTCTGCTCGGGCGTGATGGCGGCTGGTTCTTGAACGTTGACCCGCCGGTCTGCGTCTGTTGCACGCTGCGCGGGGGCTTCGGGGGCGTGGGTGTCTTTGGTGCGTTCGACCGCGTGCAGGGCTTCCCGTGTCCGGTCTTCTTCGGTGGTGTGTTCGGGCAGGGCGTGTGAGCGTTTGGAGACGGTCACTGCCTGGTCGTGGAGTTGTTGGCCGATCTCTTCGTTTCTGAACTGTTCTGGCACTGGTGTGGCCTCTGTTTCGGGAACGTTGTAGCGGGCGCGGAACATTTCGATGCTGGCCGCGGTGTCGCGCCATTGTTGGGCGGCGTCGGGGCGTGCCGGGACGGGGCCGAGTTTCTGTGCCCATTCCGGTGGTGTAGCAGCCAGGAGGTGGCCGCGTTCGTCGAACCGTGCGGCGAGGACTTCACGGCGGGCTGCGAGTTCTTCCTTCCATGGCTGGGGCAGGTACGGGCTTGTGGCGGCACGGGCGGGGGCGAGCCATTCCGGCAGCCGGTCCGGTGCCTGCACAGCCGCGTTGGGGCGTGGTGTGAGGGTGCGGAGGCGTTCCTCCGCGCGGGCGCGGGCGGCGATCGTTTCGTGGCCCCAGGCACGCTGAGTGCTTGCCCGGGCGGAGGGGTTGTGACCGTGGGCGCTGCGGGCGCCGCGTTCGGTGGTTTCGGTTGTGCGTTGGGATTCTTTGAGCTGCTGGGTGCGGATCCGGTGTTCTTCCTGGAGTGCGCGCAGCTGCTGGTGTGCGCGGCGGGCGGCCGCGGGGTCGTTGATGGATGAGGTTTCCCGTGCGGTGAAGCGGGTGGTGAAGATCCGGCGTTCCAGTTCGGCGTCGGTGAGGTTGCCGTGACGGCGGTTGGTCCAGTGGTCAGCTGGTTTGGGTCCGTGGACTGCGGCTGCTTCACGGGCGGCCCGGGCGCCGGCCTCGGCGTCGGTCCGGAGGGTGGCCAGCTGGGCATCGGTGAGTGACTGGAGGGGGCGTTCGCCTGCTTGGGCGATGAGTTCGGGGGCCTTGTCCATGATCTTTTCCACGCGCCAGGCGAGGACTGCGGAGAGGTCATCGGCGCTCTGGAATTCGCGTTGGCCGGCTGCGGTGCGCAGCAGCCCGGCGGTGTCCCACCCGTCGTGTTCGGCTTTGGCCAGGTGCGTGGCCACGGCTCCCCAGGACTCGGCGGTGATGAACTTCTCAGCGTCCGGTCCCAGGATTTCGCGGGCCAAGGCGGCCATGCGCAGGGTGTTGGCTTCGTCGTTGACGTAGCGGTACTGGTTGGCGAGGGTCAGGGGCGAGTTGATGCGTTCGTATTCGGTGGCCAGGGCTTCGTGAGCGGAGGTTTCCTGGGTGTGGTTTCCTGCGATGGCGGCCAGGACACTGTCCCGGTCCTGGCCTTCTTCGACGGCGACGAATAGTACGTTCTCGTCCCGGCCACGTGTTGCGGCGACGTAGGCGTTCTCGCGGGTGGTGGAGGCATCAAGGATGGGGATACCGGCGTCGCGGGTCATGCCTTGGGCGCGGTGGGTGGTCAGGGCGTAGCCGAGGTGCACGTGCCCGGCGACGTACGCGGCGGGCAGCCGGATCGTGCCTCCGTGCTCGAGGTGCGCCACTGACAGGGCCCCGTCCTCGTGGGCTTCTTCGACGGTCCAGAGGTCACCGTTCTTGACGATGTCCCTGCCCCTTTTGACCTTCAGGCCGGTGTCGTTCAGGCGGGTCACGACGTGGTCCCCGGCCCAGGCGTGGGAGCCGTCGCGCAGCTGCACGGATGCCCCGGCGCCGGCGACCTGGCCGGTTTCGATCCGGTAAGCCTGGGCGCGTTCGGAGAGGCGTTGGGAGCTTTCGTTGGTCGGTGCCATCATCACCGCGGCGTCGCCCCGGTTCAGCCGGTCCTGCCACAAACCGAACGCCAGCCCTTCGACGGTGTCGATGCTTCCGGCCTGGACCCGGCCGTTGTTCTTGTACCAGGCGAACGGGTCAGTCTCGTGTACGGTGGGGGTGCGCAGGAGCAGGGATGCTTCTGCTTCTTCGGGGCTGTGGAACCGGTGGATGGTCTCCAGTTCCGTCGCCCCGACTTCGTTGATCAGCAACCGCAGCGCCCCGCCGGCCTGGACGGCGGAGAGCTGCCTGTCATCCCCGATGAGGCGGACCAGTCCCCCGCCGGCTTCCACGGCCCGGACGACGTCGGCGAGTTTACCGGTGCCCTGCATCCCGGCCTCATCAACGATCACGAGGGTGCCCGGGGTGATGGTGAACGCCTTGCTGGAACTGGTCAGGAACTTGTCCGTTGTCGCGGCGGTGATGCCCAGCTGCTCGCCCAGGTTCGCTGCCGCCACGGCCGATGGGGCGAGGCCGATGACCCTGCCCCCGGCGTGGGTGACAGCGGCCCGGACCAAGCCCATGGAAGAAGATTTGCCGGTACCGGCGGCGCCGATCCCGACGGCCAACAGCTTTGATGAGGTCGCGAATTGCCGGGCCAGTTCGATCTGCCCGGGATCCAGCGGGTGGGACTTCTCCCCGGTGGCCACGGCCAGGTTGTACGCCTGAACGGCGGCGGTGAAGTCCTGCATGGACGCTGCCGGGATGACATCCCGTGTGCCTGCCCGCAGCAGCAGGTTTTCGTCTTCGAGGATCTTCGTGGACGTGTACCGGGTGTCGGTGCGGTGGTTGAAGTCCGCCGTTCCGGCGTTCCGAATGAGGGCTTCGAACCGGCCGTGGACCTGGTCCGGGGTGATCCGGACCGAGACGGTGGCCAGGCTGTGGGAGACCAAGTGTTCGATGGTTCCGGCCGGGACCGGCCCGTGGGCGACGGCGTGTTCGCGGGCCCACCGGTTCGCTTCGGCCATGACGTTCTGCGCCGTCCAGGTGGAGCGTTTGTCCGAAACGGCGGCGACGATCTGACGGGCGGTCGCGTCAATATCAATCCCCGTCACGGCGGGCCGGCGGGCCCGGGACCGGGCACCGGTGATGCGTTTGAGGTCCTTCTCGGTGTACAGGGCCGCGGCTTCCTGCCGCCACGCTTTCCCTTGTTCGGCGAGGGTTTTGGGTTTGTCTTTGTCGGGCCGGGTGTCCAGTGTCGCGGCCTGGGCGAGTTTGACCAGGGCGGCCTGGTCGGGGCTGTGGCCGTGCTGCTCTTCGTAGGCCTGGCGCAGTTCGGTCAGGCTCGACCGGATGCCGGCGCTGCGTTTGGAAAACAGTGTTGTCAGTTCCCTGGGGATGGAGGCGACTTCCATGACGGGCTGCTTGGACCCGTTCACGGTGCGGGCTTCGAACCGGACACCGTGGTCTTCGAGGTAGGCCTGGATTTGGGTGTTGTAGTGCTCCGAGACGGCCACCGCTGAGCGGTGCAGGAGCTTACCGTCGATGCTCTTCCAGTTCCCCTGCAGGTCCTGGACCTTGTTGGAGACCACGAGGTGAGTGTGCAGGTTCGGATCCCCGAGACGGGAATCGTGGTGCCGGAACGCCGTGGCCGTGAGACCGCCTTTGATGGAGGTCTGGGCGATGCCGTTGGTCCCCAGACGGGTCGCGAGGGCGTGGGTTTCCAGGTACTCCACGGACTGCTTCAACGCTGCTTGGTGGGCTTCTTCCACCAGACGGCGGGTGTCGGCGTCCCCGAGGGCCCACAACACAGAGATGCTTTTGACGGGGGTGAAGGTCAGGTCGTATCCGGCCACGGCGTTCTGTTGGGGACGCAGCTGCGCGGTGATGTACTTGCCCAGTTCTTCCTTGGACCCGGGTGGGCGTCCGTGTCCTTCACGGAACATCACAGCCCCTGCGGTGGCCCGGATGCGGTGCCTTTCCGCGGCGGTGGGTTTGCGGCCCTGCATGCGTTCGAAGTCGCTCTCACGGACCCGGATGGCCTTCGCCAGGGTGTTGTCTTTGGGGCTGTAGTCGTAGTAGCGGCGGCCCAGTTTCGCCTCCGCCTGCGCGGCTTTCTCCGCCTTCTTAGCAGGCAACCCGTCGGCGAGTTTGGCTGCGAGGATGGCTTCGTATTCGGGGTGCCGGCCCTGCCCGAACAGGTTGGCCATCTGGGCTTCCGTGACGTTCCCGGACACGCCGAGTGCTTCGGCTCCACGTCCCAGCCACTGGCCCGGCGGGAGTCCCTGGGTGGTGTAGTAGTCGCCCAGTTGGCGGTCGCCTGAGCGCAGTTCATCACCGCTGGCCGTCTCCTGCGTGTAGTACAGGTACCCGGTGCCAGCACTGAGAACGTGCAGCGACATCATGACCCCGATTCTAACGGGATCGGCCTCGTTTATTCGGAATGCAAGAGGTGTGACTGAATTTGGCGTTTTGAGCGTGATGCGAGCTGGCGAGTATCGGTTCGAAAAGGGCCGGATTCGGGTCCATCAGGTTTGATGCGAGTATCCACATGAAAAGCGCAGCTTTGATTGTTGATACTCGCTGGCAGGGGTTATGCACAGCCCTGCCAGCGCCTGAGGTTCGATGCCTGCCCTGGGCACGCTGTGTGTAACCCCTGCCAGCGCCCGCCGTCCGACCGCAGCGCCCCGCCGGCCGCACCGGATTGAACACGGGTGGGGTTCTAACCGTTAGGTTTCCGGGTGGCCCGGGGCCTTCTGCAAGAATGGGGACCGGGCACAAGTGACCGACCACACCGAAGGGGGCCGTGATGGCTGGCAAGACACGCAACACGATGATCGTTCAGGCGCGCCGGAAGACCGAAGAGTTGGCCGCGAAACGGCGCGAACGGGAAGCGACGCTGCAGTCGTTGGCGACCGACTACCACGCGGCCACGATGATGGCCGAAGCCGGTGTTGAAGAAGCCGAACGTCAAGCGGCCGAGCTGATCGCCACGGCGAAGAAGAACGCGGCCGCAGCCATGGACGACGCGAAAGAGACGGTCCGGAAGATGCTCGCCACCGGCGAGACCAGGCAGGGCATTGCAGAGCTGCTGGACGTCAGCGTTTCCTACGTCCGAAGCATCGACGTGGCCACACCAAAGAAGGCCAAGGCCGGCGCCGGTACTGGGACTGTCGAGGCGCAGGATTCAGAAGAGCGTGGGAGCGTCGGGGTCGTGTCCGGACATGAGGGGTCGGATCACTGATTCCTCCCACCCGTGTGCTTTGAGCGCATCACGGAGTTGCCGCGACCGGGCGGTGAAGTTCACGCGGCCGACGCCACGCCAACGCCACGAATGGGCGTTGGCGTGGCGTCTCTTTTGTGACCGGTCCATCAAGTTCTCGACCTGCGTTCCCGGGAACAGGTGACTGTCCCTTCCCCCGGTGGCCCGGACGCACAGTGGAATGTCGCAGGAGTGCAGGAGCTTAATGTCCGGGTGCAGCTGCTCACCGGTCAGCAGCAAGTGCGCTAAGCGCTGGGGACGGACGGCTTGTTGGCCTGTCGGGGTTTTGATCCAGAACCGGCCATAGCCGTCATCACCGACCGCGCCGGTCCACAGCCAGCAATCATTCTCCCGCGGTCCTTTGATGACCTTGGACCAGAACCGGGCCTCGTCCCGCGTCACGGACAGTGCCTGGTTCACCAGCGACGCCAGCGGCGTTCCAAACAGTTCGCGGCGACGAAGAACGCGACCATCAACAGTGCCGGCGGCGCTGCCTGGAGCAGGCTCTGGCCGAGCCAGGCCACCACAGCGGTGATCAGAGCGAAGACGCCGGCGCCCTTGCAGAGGAAGATCAGGACGCCTTGGCTGGCGGCCACTGGATGCGTGAGCGCGTAGATGACCCAACCGCCCAGGGCAACAGCGGCGAACGTCGCGAGGAAGATCAGAACGACGGCCATGGTGATCCCCTCACGATGGACTGATGGCAGGTGGTGGTCATTGCCGGTCCTCCCTCGCAGCGGTTTCTGCCCTGGTGCGCCTGCCTGGGCGGATGCCGCCGGCTTTCACGCCCTCCCACGGCTTGCCGCCGTTGTACTTCCGCTGGGCACGCCGCAGTTCCCGTTGCACGGCGGCTTCGACGAAGTCATTCGCCGAACCATAACCCTCCAGCACACCAACGTGCCTCACGACGGCGCGGATCTGTTCCGCGTCGTCCTGGGTGAACTTGGCGCTGATGGAATTGTCATCCCGTTTAGCCTGCTGCACGGTCCTCCCCTGCTCGACGATGGCCCCGGTCAATGGCTGCTGTCTGGAACCGCAGCGACACAGCAACGTCTTCCACAACCAGCTCCTCAACTGTCCTGCTGCGACCGTCCTTGCCCTCGAAGGTGCGGGACTTGATCCTGCCAACAGCAATGACCCTGGAACCCTTGGTCAGGGATGCGGAAGCGTGGCGGCCGGTGTCGTTCCAGGCACTGGCCCGCAGGAACACCGTCTTGCCGTCCTTCCACTGCTGGGTGGTCTCGTCGAAGACCCGGGGCGTGGAAGCGATGGTGAAGTTCGCAACCACCGATCCCGAACCCAACTCTTTCAGCCGGGGGTCAGCGACGAGGTTCCCGATCACGGTGACCGACTCCCCCGCCCGAGTACCAGCACCTGATGCCGGTGCTTCCGTGGGCTCGGCCGCGGCCTCCGGCTCGTCCTGGGTTTCATCCGCGTAGACGTCGCCGCTGCCTTCCTCGCCCGGAAGGTCGTGCGTGGCGGGGGTGTCGGTGAAGGGATATCCGAGGGCGGTGCCCACCGGCCAGTCCGGAAGACCCGGCATCACCGGCGCATCACCGGCCGGGGCGGTGCCGTAGTCCTCACCGGCGGCGGCATCGTTGTAGGGGTCGGTGACGGGTACGTTGATCCTGGCCGAGGGGTTGGCGATCCGGCCGAACTCCTCGAGGTCGTCTTGCCGGCGCCCACTGAGCCGGAACCGTTCCTCAGCCTCCCAAGCCTTGAAGGCTTCTGTGCTGGTCACGGTGATCACGCTGCCTTGCGGCGCAGTGCCGCCTGGGTGAGCTTGTCCATACGGATCCCGGACCAGTGATCGGTCCCGTCAGCACTGACCACCACGGGCGCCTCACTGTAACCAAGGTCTTCGCTGATGAACTCCAACGCTGCCGGCACTTTGGTGATGTCCACCGCGGTGTAGTTGATGCCTTTGCGGTCGAAGTACGCCATGGTCTTGTCGCAGTTCGGGCAACCAGGCTTGGTGTAGACCGTGTATTCAGGGGTTGAAGAAGAAGTCATTGTCAGTCCTACGTTTCGTATCAGTTCTGGTTTCGTTCGTCTGGTCGACTTGATACCTCAATTCTACCGTTTATTCAGGTAGATAAACAGTGCTTTTGCCCCTAGAAATAAGGGTTTGTGGCTGCTTCTTTACTGCCCGTAAAGTACGCACAGCAGGTGGTTTGTTTGGTCATCGCTGGCAGTAGTCCGGCGGTGCTCCCCCGGCTGTTTGAAGAGCCTGCATGGCCCGGTGGTTCCTGTGCCCGTATGGGATTAGCCCAGGTTCCAGTGTGTGGTCACTGCTGGAAGAAGCCTGTTCCCGAGCGTGTGGCGGGCCGGCGGCTGGTTGTGTTGGCCCATGGGGAAAGTGCCGTGTGTTTCGTCTTGGTGCGGCGCTGGCGGCAGGTGGGTGTGGATGTTCCGGCTGATGGTGGGGGTTTAAAGGGTGAAGGGCCGGCACTTTGGAAGTGCTGGCCCTTCATATTTTCCCTCTGCAAAAGGAAATCTGTGGTCCAGTCTACCGGACCTCGGCGTTGCCCGGACGGGGATCGCGCGTCCGGCGGCCGTATGATCGACCCCAGAAGAAGATGCCGATGACGAAGGCGATGCCGCCAACGATCAGTCCTCCGAAAAGGCCCTTGCTTCCCAACACGATCAAGCCCGCGAGAGGGACCGCGATCGCCGTAGCGAAAGCGAGATCAACACCTGCAGGATTCCATACCGTACCGAGGGGTTTTCTGCGGATGAGTACGGCAAGTACGAGGTAGGTGAAGACAATGACGCCGTTCATCAGGATCATGGCCGGCAGTGACAGGTCAAGGGCACCGTCGACGCCGTTCAGGAAGCCCGTGAAAGGGTTCTCCGGGATGGGTGGCTTGGTCATGGATACTCCTGTCGTGGATGCGTTCCCCAGACTAACTGGGGACTCGGACAAAGTTGCGTGGTGTATCTCGCTCGGGCTGGTGGCGCGGCACCAAGGGGATGGTGCACGCGGTGGCGCCGATTGGCGGTCCGCCGCTGGTGAGTAGCTCCTGTGGTTCGCCCTGGGCGGCGGACCGCCCGGCGTGTGGGAGGTTCCCGGCCCTGCTCGTGGTGAGTGGCCGGGGGCCTTGCCGGGCGGTGGTTTCCGCCCGGCAAGGAGTTTGTTTACGCTGCGTCGAGTTCTTCGGCGTCGTTCGTCTCGTCGGCAGGGTTCCCGCTGTCGATGATCAAGGCCTCAACCTCCGAGGGCGTGTATCCCCACAGCACTAGTTGGTTCAGGTAGTCCCGGTGGGATTGGAAGGGGTTCCGCCATGAGTCCTTGGCGATCGTCTTTTCATATCCGGCGCAGACGAGCGCGATGAGGGATACCTCGGGCCGGGTCGTGGTTTTGGCGACGTGGTCCCGCAGCGGGTTCCATGCCCAGCTCTTTTCCCCGGTGACCTTGGCTCCGGCCATGTCGGCGGCGACCTCGCCGTCGTAGCCGCTGGCCGTTTCGGGGTGGTGGGTGAGAGCGTGGACGGTGAAGTACTGCCAGCCCTTCGGCGGCTGCTTCTTTGCCAGCATGGTCTTGACGAACTCACGGCGCACACTCGTCGCCGCAGTCATCTTCTTGTTGTTCTCGATCAGGGTTTTCCGTTCGGCCTTCTGTTCCTCGGTCATCGGTCGTTTGTTCGCCGAGGAGGAGCTGTACCGGTCTTTGAAACCGGCGTTCTTCCATCCAACGATCACCGGGACGGTGGTGCATTCGCCCCGGTAGTCCTGGGTGATGTAGACGGCGTTCGCGTCGTCCTCGGTGGCCGGTTCCCCATCGGGTCGGTTTAGGTAGCTGACACGGGCTGTTTCGTAGTCATCGTAGGCGGGCTGCTCCACGAGGGTGACCCCTCCCGCTTGGATCTCGGCGGTGAACGCCGCCAATGCGGCGGCTCGTTCGCGGTCGTCCCGCAGTTGCTGGGCGACGTGGAACAACTGGTCCGGCTCGTCCTGGATCACGGACTCGAGCTCTTGGGTCGCTTCCTCGTCCCCTTCGAACTCGGCCATCAGGAGAGCTTCCTCGATGGTGAGGCCCTTGCCGAGGGCCGCGGTTCCGGCGTCCGATGCTTTGGCTTTCAGTGCTCCCTCGACGGTGGCTTTGGTGCGACCGGTCTTCTTCGCGATTGCGGCGGCGGAGACGCCGATCAGGGAAAGCTGGTGGTAAGCGTCAGCTTCGTCCGCTTCGGTCAATTCGGCGCGTTGGATGTTCTCCACGACCTGCGTGACGATCCGCTCGGCTTCCTCCGGGCTGCTGATGATCATGACCGGGATCAGGGGCTGCTGCGCTTCGATGGCTCCGAGGGTACGGCGCTGGCCCATCAGCACGTGCACGGTACCGTCCTCTTTCCGGTGCGCGATGACCGGTTCCATGACACCGTGTTCTTTGATGCTGGCGATGAAGTCCGGGGTCAGGGCTGCGTCTTTGCGGACGTTGATGTCCACCGTCAGGGTGGTGGGGTCGAGCATTTCGAGCGTGGGTGCTGCGTTCATGGTTGTGTGTCCTTTGCAGAGGATTGGGTGAGGGAGAGGTGTGACCCGGCCAGCTGCTTGGGTTCCTCCCCCGTTGTTTTTTGGTTGCTGGCAAGCTTGCTTGCTCGGCGGCCGATGGAGCCCTGTCTACCCATCGGGCAAGGGGAC
>NZ_JAHOPC010000028.1:0-16338 GCF_019038615.1 Paenarthrobacter aromaticivorans | reverse complement strand
AACGCCGATAATGGACGTTATGTCGTGTAGTAATGACTCTAAGTGCTGTTCCTGCACATCGTGAGGATGTGGGAAACGCCTGCTGCACCTCCCCTAAGGCGGTGTTGACCTCGGATTTTGCCTTGACGACAGGATTGCCGGGGTGCTGAAGGCGCGCACTGTTCCGTGCTCGTCGTGGGTGCCGTATTCGGGACCTGAACTGCGGTTTCGTCGCTGGTTGATTGCGCTTCTCGCAAACTGTGTGCGAAAATTGCAAAGGGTTCTTGATGATGCGAGGCGAACCATGGCACGGGATGACGGGAATGTTCTCTTTGTTCCTTTCGGCGGTCAGACGCCGGATCCGGACTCGTTCCTGGCGCTCGTCCTGGATGGCTGGGAACGCCAGCAGCTTGCGAAGGATTTCTCCGCAGCGACAATCCGTACCAGGCGCAATGTTGTACTGAGCCTCGTGGACTTCTCCGGCAGGTATCCATGGGAATGGAGCCTTGGCGACGCAGACGACTATTTCTCCCACGCCCGTGCCGTAAGGAACCTGTCCCACGGCACCGTCAGGTCGTATCAGGGCGCGGTGAAACTGTTCTGTGACTACGCCTGCAGTCCGCACTATGACTGGTGTGAGCAAAGCGCGAAGCTATTTGGTCGCGTCTTCGCCCAAGTCGTGACGGAACTGAACCGGGTTACACATTCGCAGCCAACGGAAGCACGGCCCGGGAAACGACCTTTCAGCCAGCGTGAGCTGCAGGAACTCTTCGACCTCGCAGATCTCGAGGTCGAGCGGATCCTGGACTCGGGCCGCAAGGGCGCATTGTCTGCATGGCGTGACGCGATTGCCTTCAAGTCGGCCTACAGCTGGGGCCTGCGCTCCGAGGAATTTCGCCGCTTGCAGGTGTCTGACTTTTCCCGCAACGGCAAGGCACCCTTCCTCGGAAATCACGGGTGGTCCTCGTGCGCTGGGGCAAGCCGCATAAGGGTTCAGCCAAGAAGGTCCGTTCCGTCCTCACTGTTTGGGAGTGGTCCGCGGAAATGGTGGCCGATTGGATCAAAAACGGACTCCCCCGCTACGGCTATCCGGTCACGGACCTGTTCCCCACCAGCGGCGGGAAAATCGTGGGTGAGTCGCACCTGAACGGCCGGCTCCATGAGCTCCTGGATGAGCTGGGATACCCGCCGGGACTGGACCTGCATTCCTTCCGGCGCTCCTATGCCACGCACCTGACCACAGGCGAAGGGTTTGATCTGACCTTTGTGCAGCTGCAACTCGGCCATGATCACGCTTACACGACGTCGCTATACACGCTGCCCTCCCCTGACTACCAGCGCCTCGCCCTTGAGCGAGTGCACGAGCGAACCATCAAAGCGGCCCTGGAGCTGCCCTCAGAAAGGAAGCACCCATGAGCAGACGAGAAATCGCCTACACCTGGCGGGTCCGCGAGATCATGGCCCGACGAGGGGTCCACACGGCCAAGGAGCTCGCTGCTCTCCTGCACGACCGCGGCATCACCCTGACTGCCAACGCAATTTGGCGGATCGTGACGCAGGAGCCCGAACGGATCTCCTTCAAGGTTCTCGTCGCGCTGTGTGATGCCTTGGACGTAACACCCAACGACCTCATCACCTACTCAGCCGCCGAGGCCAAGACCATCCGGCATCGCAAGGCTGCGGGCGAAGACATCCCTGACCTGCGCAACTACCGCCCAGTGCGTGCACGAATCGTCGAGGACGATGGCTAACCCGGGACGGCCTGCCACCGGAGGCAATGGATCCGCCCGGCCGCCTACACTCCATGACCTTCCGACCTCCAGGAACCGTGGCCGGCCACGTTCCAGCGGAGACTATCTCTGCAGCCGATGCAACCAACTGGTGGCCAAGATCCGGGTGCGCTGGCCTGACGGCCCGGTCTGCGGAGCCTGCTTCACTGAGGCCACCCACACTCGCGGGAGATGTCCCCGCTGCGGAGAGACCCGCATGCTCCCCGGACGCTCACCCGACCACCAGCCCATCTGCCGCGACTGCGCAGGCATCACCACCAAACTCACCTGCACCCGATGCAACCGCGAAATCGAAAGGTTCCGGGGCGGCCTTTGCATCCGCTGCGCTCTCAAGGACGACCTCACCGCAGTGCTCAGACCCGGTGACAACCTCAGCCTGCACCGCCTCATCGGTCTCCTAACGGAAGCCGGCAGGCCCGAAAGCATTTACACCTACATGCGCCCCGGCACCCAGGCCAGGGAGCTCCTGAACGCCATCGGCGACCGAGCACTCCCACTCACCCACGAAGCCTTCGACGCGCTCCCCCAATCCACCGCCGTCGAACACCTGCGCTACCTGCTTATGCACCACCGCATAATGCCCGCACGCGGCAACGAAAGACTCGTACGCTTCGAGCAATGGCTTGCCACCAAAATCAGCGGCCTCCCCGAAGATGGAACAGCCCAGATCATCGAACGCTTCGCATCATGGCATCACCTCAAACGCATCCGCGACAGAGCCACCAACCCAACCGTGAACCTTGAAACCGTCACCCACGCGGCCAAACAGGAGATTACCGAAGCTGCCAAACTTCTCATCTGGCTCCGCGGCACCCATGACATCGGAACTGACGAACTCAGGCAAGCCCACATCGATGAATATCTCAGCAGCGGGCCCAGCACCCGCAAACATGTCCGCAACTTCGTACGCTGGCTCAACCGGCAAAGCCGCAAACCTTACGGGCAGCTCGACGTTCCGTTCAGACCCGCACATTCCGTGCCGATGATCACCCAAAGCGAACGTATCGAACTGGTTCGCAACTGCCTCGATGACAACCACGTCATCACGTCTACGCGCCTTGCAGGCCTCATCCTGCTGCTCTGGGCCCATCCCATTAATAAGATCGTCATGCTCAGCCATGACGACATCGACAGCGTGCCCGTGGGCTTGTTCCTCAAGCTGGGCCCCATACCCGCAGCGATACCCGAAGCCATAACCGAGATGTTTTGGCACCAACGCCAAGGAAGCGAAAACCGGAACACCACCAACACCAACACGAAATGGCTATTCCCCGGCACCCGTGCAGGCCAGCACATCCACCCTGCGACGCTTTCCGGACGACTCAAAGTCCTTGGCATCGACAGTCAAAGAGCACGAAACGCAACGCTGCGCGATCTCACCCAGGAAGTGGACGCCCGAACACTGATGGATCTACTCGGCTACAGCCCCGCCATCATCGCCCAACACGCCGCGAGATCGGCCACGAGAATGTCTGACTACGTCGCCCTCAAGCAAAAGCGCACCTGAGCATCCTGACGAAACGGATAACGCATTCCGCCACCAGTACTCGCTAGGTTGGATGACTTGCAATGGCGGGACAAGCGAAATGCAACGCAGTTAGCAGTTAGGATCTCCCACGCCACCAGCAGCTCCTCCTCCAGTCTTTTCGTATGGGTCGTGCACGAAAAACGAGAATGTCCTTGGACAACCGCGATTCGTTGATTGCCTCGTTGGGCCGGATATCCAGGGTGATGATTCTGTCGGCAATGACCCTGTAGGCAAGACTGGCCAGTGATTCGATGACGCAAGCACTCCGTTCCGTGTCGGCTTAGGCATCAATGTACGCCTTATGCCCGGTCCATCGGATCAGGATACTTTTTGCAGATTGTCGTCGTTTTTTGTGACTTCGTAGTGGAAGCCGTCCCGCTCCTCGATTGCCCAGGCCTCGTAGAACTCGGCCTTTTCGAAGAGTCTCCGCTGCCCGGACGGGTCGATGACCCACAGGATTTCCCCGTCAGCGGTTACTGCGTCCACAAGGCCGCTCCAGACGCCGCGGCCTTGCTGCCTGACCTCGATGCTGGCCCCGGGCAGGAGGGTCCAGTCCTTAATGCGTCTCAGGTCCACGGCTCAGTCCTCTCGTTTGTGATTCCTATGGGAAACGCCACGCCTGCCCCCTGGATGGTCCCGGGGACAGGCGTGGCAGGGGAAGCTGCTCCCCGGAGTGCGTTTGTCAGTGCGCGTACCCGGCGGCAGCTTCCGTGAGCGATTTGCCCTTCGTTTCCGGGGCGAGCCATTGGGACAGGGCTGCCCCGACGAACGCGACGCCGGCGGCCATCAGCATGGTGGGGCCTGCGCCGAGGTTTTCCATCGAGATCGGCAGCAGGAACGTGCCGATTCCCGCGCCGACCCGGCTGACGGCGGCCGCGAAACCGGTCCCAATCCCCCGGATCTCGGTTGGCAGGACCTCACCCGGGTAAACGTTCGTCAGCGTGTTGTAACCGGCGTTGAAGAACGAAAAGACCAGGAAGAGGATCAGCACGATAATGGCGGGGGCGCCTGCCCACAGTCCGATGACTGCCAGCACGACGGCGCACAGCCACTGCGGCGGAACGGTCAGTGCACGCCGGCCGATCTTTTCGATCAGCAGGAACGTGACCACCACCCCGGCCAGGGCCACGGCTGACAGCCCGACGCCGCCTGCTAGCCCGCCGGCCAGGCCGTACTGGTTCAGGACACTGTCGGCGAACGTGGCGATCGCGAAGTACGGTGTCACAGCGCAGAACCAGAAGCCGGAGATGAACAGCGTGGACCGCCAGTACTCTTTGGAGAACAGCATCCCGAAGCTGCCCTTGCGCACGTCCTCGTGCTGGACGTCGTCGAGTGCGTCGTCGGGCAGGTACCGTGCGGCGAGGGCCCGGGCTTCGTCCTTCCGGCCGACGCTCCACAGCCAGCGCGGCGACTCGGGCAAGCCGAGCCGGGCCAGGAAGATCACTATGGCGATGAAGGTGCTGGTGCCCAGGATGAAGTTCCAGCTCAGATCCGTGTATTCGTTGAGCAGGTGGCCGGTCAGGAACGCGATCATGAACCCGCCGTACCAGGCGATCCCCATGGCGGCCATCAGCCGTCCGCGCAGGTGGGCGGGTGAGAACTCGGCCATCAGGGGCCAGCCAACGGCGTACTCGGTGCCGATCGCGATGCCCATGAGCAGCCGGACCACGACCAGCAGGACCGGTGAGTCGATGAAGAACTGCAGTCCCGATGCGATGGCGAACAGCCCGATATCGAACATAAAGATCGGCTTGCGGCCGAACTTGTCGGCGGCCCAGCCACCAATGGGTGAGCCGATCAGGATGCCCACGAGGGCTGCCGCGGCGATCACACCCTGCCAGAAAGCGGTGAGTTGCAGGTCCTCGGCCATGGTTCCTGAGACCGGTCCGATGATGCCGAGGACGTAGCCGTCCAGGATCATGCCGCCGATCAGGACGGTGACCATCCTGGTCAGGAAGCGGCGCTTGTTCACCGCTGACGTAACGCTCCGATGGTCTGCCCGGTTTTTCGTGGATGACATGGTCACGCCTGCTTAGCCTCGGTTGTACATGACGTGCTTGGTGCGGGAGAAGTCGTCCAGGGCGTAGCTGGAGAGGTCGCGGCCGTAGCCGGAGCCTTTGAAGCCGCCCCAGGGCATTTCGGTGGCGATGACCAGGTGGGAGTTGACCCAGACGGTGCCGAAGTCCAGCTTCCGCGGAACCCTGAGGGAACGGGCGGAGTCCTTGGTCCAGACCGAGGCGGCCAGGCCGTAGATGGTTTCGTTGGCGCGGGTGACGGCTTCGTCGTCGGTGCTGAACGTTTCCACCGAGACGACGGGGCCGAAAATCTCGTTGCTGGTGATCGAGGCGCCGGCGGGGACGTTGGTGATCACGGTGGGTTCGATGAAGTAGCCCGGTCCTTCGATGGCGTTGCCGCCGACGGCGATGGTGTGGCCGTCCTTGCGGACGTCGTCCAGTGCGGCGAGGACCCGCTCGTAGTGGGCTTTGGAGATCATGGAGCCGATTTCGGCGCCTTCAGCGCCGGGCGTACCGACGGTGATCTCGCTGATTTCCTCCACGAGGAGTTCGGTGAACTTGTCGGCCACCGATTCGTGGACCAGGACCCGGCATGCCGCGCCGCATTCCTGTCCGCCGTTCCAGAACCCGGCACTGCGGACGCCTTTCGCGGCGGCCTCGAGGTCGGCGTCGGCAAAGACGACGACGGGTGCCTTGCCGCCGAGCTCCAGGTGCACGCGCTTGACGGAGCCGGCGGCGGCTGCTGCGACTTTCTGGCCGCTGCCGACGCTGCCGGTGATGGCGACCAGGTCGACGTTGGGGTGCTCGGAGAGGCGGTTGCCGACGACGCGGCCGGGACCGGTGACGATGTTGACCACACCTGCGGGTACTTCTGCGGCGATGAGCTCGGCGAGCTTGAGGGTGGTCAGCGGGGTCTGCTCGGAGGGCTTGAGGACCAGGGTGTTGCCCGCGCCCAGGACCGGGGCGATCTTCCACGCGGCCATCAGCAGCGGGTAGTTCCACGGGGTGATGACGCCGACGACGCCGACCGGTTCGCGGTGGATCACCGAGGTGTGGTTTTCGGCGTAGTCGTCGGCGCCGAGGGTGCTGTAGGCGCGGGCGGCGCCGGCGGAGAACCGGAACGTGTCGATGGCGCTGGAGATGTCGTCTTCGGCGACCGCGGGGGGCTTGCCGGTGTTGGCGGCCTCGAGGTTTTCGAACAGTTCCCGGTTCGCTTCGATGATGTCCGCGATCTTCAGCAGGACAGCTGCCCGGTCCCGGGGTGTGGTTGCCGCCCAGGCGTCTTTGGCCGCGACGGCGGCTGCGACGGCGGCGTCCACGTCCTCGGCGGTGCCGGCCGGGACCTGGGTCAGGACTTCCTCCGTGGCCGGGTTGACGATATCCACCGTTTCGGTGGAGGTGGAGGGGACGAATGCCCCGCCGATGAACTGGCCGAAGGGCGGCAGGGACGGCGCGGCAGTGCCCTCGGCCCGGATGACGGTGAACAGTGCAGTTTCTGTCATGGTCTTAACCCACGTTCTGGTAGAGGGCGGAGACGGCCTGCTGGACGCGGGCCAGGTCGTCGGCGTTCAGGTCGGCGGTCGGGCGGCGCGGGGAGCCGGCCGGGAGGCCCTGCTGGGTCAGGCCCGCCTTGACGGCCGGGATGAACGGCACGGAGAGGAGGGCGTCGATGACCGGGTACACCTTCTTCCACAGCTCCAGCGCGCCAGTGAGGTCGCCTTCGGCGATCTTCTGGCTGACGGCGACGATTTCGTCGGGGACAACGTTGGCGGTGCCTGCCATCACGCCGGCTGCGCCTTCGACCAGGGCGCTGTAGAGGTAGACGTCCCAGCCGATGAAGGTGCCGATGACGTCCGAGTGGTGGTGGATCAGCTGCAGCGCCTGTTCCCAGTTGGCGCTGGAGTCCTTGATGTAGCGGATGTTCTCCACTTCCTCGGCCAGCGCACGGACGGTGGCCGGGTCAATGTTCACCCCGGTGACGGGCGGGATGTTGTAGAGCATCACCGGGATGCTCACAGAGTTGGCGACGTCCTTGATGTAGGTGACCGTTTCTTCCAGGGAGAGCGGTTCGTAGTAGGGCGTGATGAGCATGAGCACGTCGGCGCCCAGCTTCTCGGTGGCCTGGGACAGCCGGATGGCCTCGGCGGTGGTGGTGGCGCCGGTGTTGGCGATGACCGGGACACGTCCGTTGGCCTGCTTGATGACGGTTTCGATCAGGAGCAGCCGCTCCTCGGAGGACAGGGCGCCGACCTCACCGGTGGAGCCCGCGGCGACAACACCGTCGACGCCGGCCTCGATGGAGCGGTCAACGATCTTCCGCAGGGTTTCGACGTCGATCGTCTCGTCCTGGTTGAAGGGCGTGGAGAGTGCGGTAAGGACACCACGGAGGTTGTTGGTCATGAAAGTTTCCTCTGCTCTGCGTGTTTGGTACTTGGGGTGGGGTTGGTCGGGAGGGGGTCAGGCGACGATGGACAGGCCCTGTGAGGGTGCCTGGCGGTGGGTGGCCAGGACGCTGGCTGCCTCCTGGGCCGCGGAGAAGCCGGTGGTGATGGAGCTTTCGGTGTAAAGGGTGCCGAGGTAGTCGCCGGCGAGGAAGACCCGGTTGGTGCCTCTCATGAGGGTGGACTGGATCTTGGCGCGGCCCGGGAAGCAGTAGGGGGAGGCGTTCTTCCAGCGGTCGACCTTGGCTTCGATGACGCTGTCGGCGAAGCCGTGGCCGAGAACCTGGTCAAGATCGGTGAGGTGGGTCTTGATGACGTCCTCCTCAGGTTTCTCCAGCAGGGCTTTGCCGAGGCTGGCCGGGGAGAAGGTCATGAAGCTGCCGCCGGGCTTGCGGACGGACTCGGTTCCGCGGACGATGCTTGCCTGGTTCAGGGCGATGGCGAAGGAGCGCTTGGGCGCGGCGATCGCGTAGATGTCGTCCCACGGCTTGGCGGTGGTTTCGTTGGTCAGGAAGGCGGTGCTGACGTGCGGGCCGTACTTGATCTGGCCGAGCGCGCCGCGCAGTTCTTCCGGAAGGTCCACGCCGATCTTGTGCGAGACGTCGGCGGTCGTGGCCAGGACTACGGTGCGGGCCTCGACCTCGCGGTCGACGCCGCCCTGGCGGTAACGGACCACGACGGAGTCCTTCTTGTGGACGACTTCGTGAACGATGGCGCCGAGCTGGACACGGTCCCCCAACGCCGCGGCGATGGATTCCGTCAATGTGGACGGGCCGCCGACGATGCCCTTACTCAGGCCCTGGCCGAAGCCGAGGACGAGGCTGAAATAGCCGATGCCGGCGCCGGCTGAAATCTCGTCCATATCACCGGCAGAGCGGGTAACAGTCGTCTTGAACAGGGCCGCGGCGTCCTCGGACAGGTTCCCGATGAAGTCCTGGAAGGAAGTGTTGTTCTCGAAGTCATAGATCCGCTGCTGCCGCATGGCCCCGGACTCCCCCGCACGCTTGCGCACGACGCCGGTGTACTTGGCAACGCCACTGACCACCTTCAGGCCCGCCCGCATGGTGTCCACCTTGGCGGACAGGGACATCGGGATGCGGAACGGGTAGGTGGCGATGTGGCCCTTCTTGATGAACTTCCCGTTCATCGACAGGCCCTGCAGCGATCCGGGAATCTGGACAGCCATCACGCCAACTTCGTTCAGCAGCGCGTCAGTGGAGGATCCAGCACCGGCGAAAACGTGCCCGCCCCAGTTCAGCCAGTAGTCACCACGGCGCTCGGAACGGATCCTACCGCCCACGCGGTCGCCGGACTCCAGGACCACAGCGTCCCAATGCCGCAACCGCCAGGCTGCCGAGAGGCCAGCGAGGCCGCCACCAACGATTACTACATCTTTCATAGTTCTCTTCCCTTTGCCAATGCTTGGGTGTGGACCCCGGCCGCTCTTCAGGCCGACGCTTCCTTGACGCCGGCGCACCGTGTCCGCGCTCCTGATCCACCCTGTGATACACACCACCATAGTTTGTGATCACAAATCACACAAGAGTTTTTCGACGATTTCTTCCGCGGCCAAAAAATGTGATCACAGATCTAGACAGGAGCTTGTTGCTCAGCCTAAAGTGACGTAAGACGCAACTGTGAGGCACTTCACAGCACCTTGGATTCAGCGGCGGGTGCGCATCTTGGCGGCGAACCGAGCTGCTGCTCGGCAGCACCAAATGCAGAACCATGCGTTGATATATTAGTTGACTGCTTTTTGGTCGACGTGGTTGGTATTGGCGGCAACACTGTGACGCGCGTCTCACAGCCGGGGTTCCGGCTTAGCGCGTCCGCTATCTGAAGGAAAAAGAATGAGCTTCAGTTTTGGCACGAAGACATCCCCGATCACGCTGTCCGGCGAGGTCGTGGTTTCCGGGCTTGGCAAAAGCTATGGGGCAAGCCGTGTCTTGTCTGACGTGAACCTTGTCATGAACGAGGGTGAAGTCGTCTCGATCATCGGGCCTTCCGGTGCCGGTAAAAGCACGTTTCTGCGTTGCCTGAATTACCTGGAAACGCCCACGGAGGGCACGATCGAAATCGGCGGCGCCAAGGTTGTCGCCGGCGGAAAGATGCCGGACAAGGCCAGCCTGGACCACCTTCGACGCGTTACCGGGATGGTCTTCCAAAGTTTCAACCTGTTCCCCCACCTCACCGTGATGGAGAACATCACCCTGCCGCAGCGCAAGGTCCTCGGGTCCAGCAAGGAACAGGCCCAGGAGGTCGCCGAAAGGCTGCTCAAGCGCGTGGGCCTTCCCGACAAGGCCAAGGCGTATCCGGCCCGCCTCTCGGGTGGACAGCAACAGCGTATCGCCATCGCCCGGGCCCTTGCCCTGTCGCCCAAGGTCATGCTTTTCGACGAACCCACCTCGGCCCTCGATCCCGAGATCGGTCTGGAGGTCCTCGCAGTCATGCGCGACCTCGCCGACGAAGGCATGACCATGCTCGTTGTCACCCACGAGATGCACTTTGCACGGGACGTCTCTGACCGGATCATGGTGATGGGCAACGGCGGTGTGCTGGAAATTGGCCCGAGCGAACAGGTGATGTCGGACCCGCAGAACGAACGCACCCGGCAGTTCCTCAAAGCCGTTCTGGACAGGTGAGCAGGACATGATTGCAGAACTCCTGCCTGCCATCGCACGGGGCGTTGGACTCACGCTTTATGTCACGGGTGCATCGCTCGTGATCGGCGGCATCATCGGCCTGGTCCTCGTCGGAGCAGCCCGCTCCCCCATCGCGGTCGTCCGGGGCATCGCCACCCTCTACATCAACGTGGTCCGGGTCATCCCACCCATTACGTGGTTGTTCCTGATCTACTTCGGACTGCCCCAGTTCGCACTCAAGCTGACCACCATCCAGGCAGCAATCATCGGCTTTTCCATCATTGCCTCGGCCTTCATGGCCGAGATCTACCGCTCCGGGCTGCTGAGCATTCCCGACGGCCAACGCGAAGCCGCACACGCTCTTGGGCTCAGCACCATCACGACCGTCGGACACATCATCACCCCGCAAGCGTTCCGGGTCGCGCTGCCCGCAATCGCCACCTACGGCATCGGGCTGTTGAAGGACTCCGCCCTGGCATCGACCATCGGCGTCCGCGAAATCACCTACTACGCCCAGCAAGCTGCAAAGCAGACCCACGAGGGCCTTCTCTCCTTCATCGTCGCCGGGTCGCTCTACATCGTGATCAGCCTCATCGTCGCCCTCGTCTCGCGGCGGGTGGACCTCACACTGCGCAAGAAGATCGGAGTGGCATGATGGACCTGCTCACCCAATGGCTTGGCTGGATGCCGAACCTCACCCCCGGACTGCTCGTCAGCCTGCAGCTGACCGGCCTGTCACTGCTCTTCGGATTCCCGCTCGGCCTGCTGTTCGCGGTGATGGCAGCGTCCAAACTCGCACCCCTGCAGTGGATCTCCTTCCTGTTCGTCGAAGTCGGGCGTGGACTGCCGGCCCTGGTGCTGCTGTACCTGCTGTACTTCAGCCTCCCTGACGCCGGCATCACCCTGAGCTCGCTCACCACTGCGATCATCGCCCTGACCTGGAACACCGGCGCTTACGCCTCGGAGTACTTCCGGGCAGGCATCGCCGCCGTCCCACTGGGCCAACGAGAAGCAGCCCTCACGTCCGGACTGCGCGGCTGGACGGGGTTCCGGCTGATCATCCTGCCCCAGGCGCTGCGGATCTCCACGCCGCCCCTGGCCGGACTCGCCGTCCTGGTCTTCCAAGGCAGCGCCCTTGCCTTCGTGATCGCCGTACCCGAACTGATGTCCAAAGCCTTCGAAATCGGATCCATCACCTTCGAATACCTCAGCGTCTACACACTCACCGCGGTGATCTACGGATCGCTGACCCTCATCTTCCTCGGCCTCGTCCGGCTGCTGGAAATCCGCCTCGGCCGGCACCTGCAACGCAACTGACAACCTTCCCTTCCACCCACCCCAGGGCGATCCGCCCACACCCATAACAAAAGGAAAAACCATGACGCGAACCCGTCGTACTCTCGTGCGCGCGCTGTCGGCCGGCACCGCCGCCGGCCTGCTCGCCATCTCGCTCACTGCCTGCGGTGGAAGCGATACCGCAGGCAGCGCATCCGACTGCACCCCGGCGCATCCGGACCTCAAAACCATCACCGAAGGCGAGCTCACCGTAGCCAGCTACGACTATGCCCCGGCCACGATCCTGGAGGGCGACAACGTCACCGGCATGGAAGGCGACCTGATCAACGAGATCGCCAAACTCGAATGCCTCAAGGTCACGGTCACCACCTCCGGTGGTGCCGGAGCTGTTATTCCGTCGGTGCAGTCCGGCCGCGCGGACATCGGCTCCGGAAACTGGCTGCGGACCAAGGAACGCACAAAGATTGTCTACCTGAGCACCCCGCTGTGGAGCGACCCGCAGGCCATCGTCTCCACGACAGGCCTGACAAGCGATGACCTTGAGGGCAAAATCGTCGGCTCGGTCGCCGGCAACCTCTGGAACGACAGCATGCAGAAATGGCTCGGCGACAAGTTCAAGATCTACCAGGACGACGAATCCATCTACGGCGACCTCAAGGCCGGCCGCATCGACGCCCTCGTGGCCTCCGCCGCCTCCGCCAACTACAGGTTCAAGGAAGCCCCCATCGAAGGCGCCAAAGTCATCGACGTCAAACCCAACCCGAACGTCCCGCAGTTCGCGGCGGTCGGCCAGGTCATGCTGCCGTCCAGCCTTGACAACGACGCCCTCGGCAAAGCACTGGACGAGGACATCGAGAAGCTCCGTGAAGACGGCACCATCAAGAAGCTCCTCGAAAAGTACGGCGTCGACCCCTCCGTCGGCGAACCGGGCGCACCCACCGAGCTCTAACAAAAGCCCGACTCTGGCCAGGGCGGCGTCGGAAGTCCTTCCGGCGCCGCCCAAGCGGGCTTCCCCACCCTGCAGGAACACCTGCAGAGGCAGTCTGGCATCACCAACGCGCAGGCCGACCTGTGCCGCACACAAGCAAAGGAGCTGAACCATGAGCGGAATCATTGTTGTAGGAGTCGACGGCAGCGACACGGCCAGGAAGGCAGCAGAGTCCGCCAGGGACCTCGCGGCAGCCCTCGGCGCCACTCTCCACGTGGTGTCAGCCTTTGACGCGGACCGTTCGGACAAGTTCGGCAGCGGCAGCAACAAGTGGCTGGTCTCCGACGCGGACAAAGCCGAACACGTCGCCAGGTCAGTAGCAGACACCCTCGGCAGCGACATCAAAATCACCTACGCCGCAGCCAGCGGCAGGCCCGCGGACGCCCTCATCAGGGAAGCCATCAGCAAAGAAGCACGCGCCATCGTCGTCGGCAACCGCCGGATGCGAGGCATCGGACGCGTCTTGGGCAGCGTGGCCAACAGCGTCGCCCACAACGCACCCTGCGACGTCTACATCGCCAACACCTACGATGTCGACTAATAGCCATCGCGAGCCCACCTCTCGACCTGCCTCGAACCAGACACCGGCGCTCCTCACGGCTACTCCACCCCACCAGCGTAGGATGTGATCTGTGGTCATATCCCAGCGCGCCGAACCCACCCTCCTCACCGACCAGGTCTACGACATGATCCACGCGGCCATCCTCAGCGGAGACCTGCCCGCCGGATCACGCCTTAAAGTCCGCGACCTCGCCGAGCAAGTCGGAACAAGCGTGATGCCCGTACGGGAGGCAATCCGGCGCCTGGAGGAAACCGGACTCGCCGAACGACAGCCGCACAAAGGCGCCGTCGTCAAGAACCTGACCTTCGAGGAGCTGATCCACGTCTACGATGTGCGCCGCCTCCTGGAAACAGAAGCAGCACGCCTGGGCGCCGAAAAAGTCACGGCCGAGGACTGCAACAGGATGCAAGCCGAATACGACCTGATGCGCAAAGCGATCGACGAAGGCCAAGCCGTGGCCCTACTCGACCACGATGAAGCAATGCTGGCCATCCTTTACCAAGCCGCCGCCAACCCCGTGCTGCTCCAAGTAATCCGGACACTGTGGCAACAATGCCGCGCATACAAAATCGTCGGCGCCCAAGGATCACTCGATGCAGCCGAAGATGACTCCCTCTGGCGCTACCAGCAGGACCTGCTCACCGCGGCACGCAACAACGACCCCGCCGCGGCAGCAGCGGTAAACGAAGCTTCCCTCCGCAACGCCAGCGAACGCATCAAAACGCGACTGGCCGAACAAAAAGCTATCTAAGTAGCGCCCACTTCTGCTATCCCTATCACCAGTATTACCTAACTGATATATCTGTTGACTGCACCGTCGTCGACGTGCTCTGATGATCGAGCTTGCTGCGCCCTTTTCAAACAGCTGGTGTCCGGCCCGGGCAGTCCCCACAAACGGGCCGATGCTCACACTTCTCCCCCCATAAGAACTGGTTTTCACATTAGGAGCCCACATTGCATGACGTAGTAATTGTTGGTGGCGGCGCTGCCGGACTTGCCGCGGCCTACTATCTCCGGGACTCGGGGCTGGACGTCCTCATTCTGGAAGCCGGTCACGACGTCGGCGGCCGGGCACACACAGTGCCGCTTGCCGGGACCTCAGCAAACTCCGGTGCCATGTTCGTCTACAGGGGCACCAAAACCGAAGAGCTCGTACAGGAACTGGGCATCGAAACCGTGCCGTTCCTCCCGGAAACCTACGGCATCCACGTCAACGGCGAAACCATCGTTGCCCATACCAACGAAGACGTCGTGGCTGCTCTCAATCTCACAGAGTCCGAAAAGACCGAGCTGATCAAGTTCATCGATACCTCGCTCACCGAGTACAACGACTTCGCTTATAACCGGACCTCGGCGGGGCAGCTCGACAGGCTCTCAGACGAGACAGTGGCAGAGCGGATCGCCGGCCTGCAGCCGGCAGTCCAGGAAATCATTACGACAGCCATCCGCGGAGGCGCCGTCGGCGATCCCGCCAACCTCTCAGCCAAGTACGCGCTCCGCTACTTTGCCAGCTACCTCGCGCGCGAGAAAAACAACCGCCTGTTCGCCCTCGACGGCATGCAGGCCATCCCCCGTGCCCTGCTCAACCACCTGCCCGAACACACCGTCCGCTACAACACCCAGGTAACGGACGTGGCCGTCGATGAGGAAGGCCTCTACGAAATCTCGTTCAGCGGAGAGGCAGGTGACGGGAAGCTCCACGCCAGGCACGTAGTCCTGGCCGTTCCCGCCCCGGTTGTCGCCGGCCTTGTCAAGAACCTCCCCGAATGGAAGACCGCGGCGCTCAACAGAGTTGCCAGCCCCGGAAGCACCACGCTGAACATCGTTGCGGACATTGAAGGGCTCCCGGAATACAAAGACTGGGCTTTCATCGTGACCGTCGGCATGCCCTTCGATGCCATCATCAACCCCGTCCCCGGTGGAACCGAAGAAACCCGCCAGGCGAACATCCTGCAGCTGACCTGCTACGGAAACTCCTCCGGCTACCTACCGGGATTCGGCGACGACGAAGAGAGAGTGGCGAAGTGGATGGAGGACGTATACACAGTCGCTCCACAGCTTCGCGGCCGCGTCTTGGCCGTGCACGCGCAAACCTGGGAGCACTGCTTCGCACTGCTCAGCCCGGAACGGGCAGCAGCCCTGCCCGAGCTTCAACGCTCCATCAACTCACTGCACTTCGCCGGAGACTACACCTCAGAAACGGCCGGCACCCACGGCGCATACTCAGAAGGTGAACGCGTGGCCTCCCTGATTCTGGCCGCACAGGAAAACGCAGGCTAGCGAGGCCGACGGGCATGGGCCTGCGGGCCCACCCCGGTCGGCTTCCATGCAAGGATGTAGTTGCCGTCGTCTGAGCCGGACAGATCCTGGCGCCACCAATCACGAAGAAGGAACCAGAGGTCCAAAACGTGGGCTCACTTGCTCAATTTGCTTACGAAGAACTGCGGGAACAACTCATCACCCTGGAGCTACCGCCAGGGCAACCCCTGCATGAGGCAGAACTCGGCAAGTCCTTAGGGGTAGGGCGGACCACCATACGTGAAGCATTTCGGCGCCTGGAATGCGACTACCTCATCGTCTCCCACCCACGCCGCGGAACCTTCGCCACAAACGTAGACCTCGCAGAACTCTCCGAGGTTACCGAAGTCAGGATTCTCCTCGAACCCCTCGCGGCACGCCGTGCGGCGAAATCCGCATCGCCGCAGCTGCGTGAAGAAATCCGCCAACGGGCGGACTTTCTCGACAAACTCGATCCATCCACCGACGAACGCACTCTCATGCGCCATGACATGGCCGTGCACCGGCTGATCTACCAAGCGGCAGGAAACAGCCGCCTTGAGGAGATGCTCGTCCGATACGACAACCTGGCAACCCGGATATGGTGCTACCTCCTGGACAAACTGCCGTCCGTCGCAAGCCACATCAAGGAAAACGCCGCGCTCCTCAGGGCAATCGCCGACGGCGATGAAGCACGCGCTTCCTCGCTGGCAGAGGACAACATCACAGAATTCGAAACGGTGGTTCGCAAAGTTCTCTAGCCAATCAATACTCTGCATCTCGCCGTTGCCGGATGAACTACACCCCAACCTGACGTCAG
>NZ_JAHOPC010000027.1:0-19065 GCF_019038615.1 Paenarthrobacter aromaticivorans | reverse complement strand
ACCACCTCATCCACAAAGAAAACTGGACCATCACCACCACCACCGGCGTGCCCTGGTTCACCCCACCCCCACACATCGACCCCAAACAAACACCACGACGCAACCACCACCACACACCCCTCAGAACATAAAAGAGCCGCAGAACACAAAAGAGCCCTCCGACCGTAAGAGTGCCCTGCGCATAAGAGTGCCCTGCGGATAACGAGGGCCCAGCGCATATCGAGGTCCAACGTGCACCCGTTGGAGCGCTTACTGGCGTTGCTCTGGCTGCCTCGCCAGAAGGTGACATCCTGCCGTCGAGCGCCCGTAACTCAAGCGCTCGTAAACCACGCCCCGCCCGGTAAGCTGAGCCGCGCCCCGAACTCAGCCGCCACTCGAGACGCAGCCGCGACGAAGCCCTACCGCGACGTCGGCCAGCCCGTGTACGACTCAGCCAGGTACGCCTTGGCGTGCTCGGACGAGACCACGGAGTGCAGCTCGCCCAGCTGACGGGCGCGGTCAAAGTCGTCTGCGCCGGGAACCGTATGCAGCATCGAGGTCATCCAGTAAGAGAAATGCTGGGCCTTCCAAACACGGTCCAGGGCGCGGTCGCTGTAGGAATCCAACAGTGTGGTGGAACCGTTGGAATAGAAGGAGTCCAAGCCTTCGAACAACACCTTTACGTCGTGTATCGCGAGGTTAAGGCCCTTGGCGCCGGTGGGTGGGACTGTGTGTGCGGCATCGCCTGCAAGGAAGAGATTGCCGTGGCGCATAGGAGTGTGGACGAAGCTTCGGAACGGTAGAACCATCTTTTCCAGGACAGGGCCTTCGTTGACCTCAAATCCGTTACCGTTCACGCGCTTTCGGAACTCGGACCAGATGCGTTCGTCGTCCCAGTCGGCCACGTTTTCCTTGGGATCGCACTGGAAGTACATGCGCTGCACTGTCTCGGTCCTCTGGCTGATCAAGGCGAAACCGTGCTCGGAGTTGGCATAGATCAGTTCGTCGGAGCTGCGCGGAGCCTGGGCCAGGATGCCGAACCAGGCGAAAGGGTATTCGTGGAAGAACCACTTTCGGTTGGCTTCGGGGATCTGGAAGCGGCAATGGCTGCGTGACCCGTCAGCGCCAACGAGGAAGTCGGCCTGGATCTCGAACTCCTGACCGTCGGAATCGGTGAACCAGACTTTCGGTTTGCCCTCGAGGTCGTGAACGGTGGTGTCCGTGACGCTGTAGCGAACGTCGCCGCCGTCGGCCTCGCGTCGCGCAGCGAGGTCGGCGAAAACGTCTGTTTGTGGGTACAGCCACACGGATTCACCCACCAGCTCTTTGAAGTTGATGCGGTGGCTTTCGCCGTTGAACCGCAACTCGATGCCATCGTGCCGGTCACCTTCACGCAGCACCCGGTCTGAGACGCCGGAGTCCACCAGCAGGTTGACAGTGCCGTGCTCCAGGATGCCTGCACGAACAGTTTCCTGGATTTGTTCCCGGCTGCGGACCTCCACCACCACGGATTCGATGCCTTGCCTGGCCAGTAAGTGGGAGAGCATGAGCCCTGCGGGACCTGCACCCATAATGGCGACTTGAGTGGTGACGGTAGTACGTGCCATGGTGTTCCTCGCTTCGTTGCGGTCCCGATGGGACGGGATGAGCTTGGAATCAGTGTGGCGGGCGATGCGTGACCGGTGTTACATGAATTCCGTTGAACGGAACCAGCACTTCAATCCCTAAGTTGCCGGCCTATCCCCCGCGCCGCGGTCTGTAACGCCGGAACCAGGGCCTGGAGTCGCATCTCAGCCAAGGGGACCACCACGCCAAGGGCGGCGACCGCGCGCCGCTTGCCGTTCATCACGGGCACGGCGATGCCCCAGGTGTCCGGATCAACGACTCCCGCCAGCTGCGCATAGCCCAGCTGCGCGGCCTCAGCCAGCAGGTGGCGTACGACGTCGGAAGTCACCTTTCCTTCCGGGTCTTGGAACTGTTCGAGGTACTCCGCCTGCAATTCGCGGGACTGGTATGCCATCAGCGCCAGACCGGCGGAGGAAATGTGGACGGGCATGCGACCGGCGATGCGTGCTCGGTTGGCAACCGAGCCCCGGCGCGAAAGCCGCTCCACGAACAGCGCCTCCCAGCCCTCAAGGACCGCCAGGTTCACGTTCTGGTTCAAGACTTGCTGGATATCCTCCATGAAGGGCAAGGCCGCTTGACGGAGTGCGAGCGTGGGCGAATTTCTGTTGACGAGTTCCCACAGTCGGAGCCCCAACCGAACGTTCCCGCCAGCGCCAAGTTCCAGCAAGCCGTGCCCTGAGAGTTGCCGGACCAGCCGGTGGGCGGACGACAATGGGAGGCCGGACCTATCGGCGAGTTCGGTCAGTTGCAGCGAGGTGGCGCCTTCAGGAAAGGCCTCAATAAGCCGAACTACACGGTCCACTACGGAGTCACCGGACGCTGAGTTGGCCACGATGCGCTCCTTTGCTGCCGTTCCTCTGCCTGACGCCGCAATGGCTTCTTCCATTCAATGGTAGAACGTGCCGCAGGTTACTCCCGCCGGTGATACAACTCTCATAACCGACCGGCCGTTCTGCTGGCCACATCCACTCTCAAAGAGAACTCCCGAGGACACTATGCCAACGATGCCATCTGCCCGCCGCTCACAATGGCCAGTCTGGCTGTGTTGGTTAGCCATGGTCTTGGACGGCTTCGACCTGGTGGTCCTGGGGACGGTGATCCCAACGCTCATCAGGACCGGTGACATCGGCTTTAACGCCGTTGGAGCTACCTTCGCTGCAACTATTTCCTTGGTAGGCGTGGGACTCGGCGCACTCTTTATCGCCCCGCTGTCCGATAAGTTCGGCCGGCGGAAGCTCTTGATCGCCTGTGTGGCGGGCTTCTCACTCTTCACGATTGGAGTCGCCTTCGCCCCCAACGTGGCGGTCTTCTCCGTACTGCGCCTTCTGGCAGGCCTCGGGCTGGGCGCTTGCCTCCCCGCTGCCCTCGCGTACATGAACGATTACGCACCCGCAGGCTCGGCCGGAAAGTCGACCACGCGGACAATGACCGGCTACCACGTAGGCGCTGTGGCCACCGCGTTCCTGGCTATCCTTGTTGTCCCTGACTGGCGCCTCATGTTTATCATCGGCGGCCTGGCCGGGCTGGCCCTCCTGCCATTCCTGTGGGCGAAATTGCCGGAGTCACTTCCTGAAGCAGTACCCGTGAAGGCGAACGAAACAACAAAGGCGACTCCCGGCGTCGTGCATTACACGGACGGCAAGCAAAAGACCGGGTTCCGCGACCTGCTGCAGAAGCCCTATCCGCTGGTGGCCCTGGGCATTGGCATCGCGTCGTTCATGGGTTTGTTGCTGGTTTATGGCTTGAACACGTGGTTGCCGCAGTTGATGGCAGCTGCGGGCTACACCGTGAGCACGGGCCTGACGCTGCTGCTGGTCCTCAACCTCGGCGCCGTGGCCGGGCTGGTTTTGGCCGGAATTCTTGCTGACCGGCACGGAACCAAGAAGATAGTGCTGCTGTGGTTCGGGCTTTCAGCAGTGTTCCTGGCCCTCCTCAGCGTGAAGATCCAGAGCGAGTTCCTGCTCAACGTCGCGGTGTTCGTCACCGGTGTCTTCGTGTTCAGCTCGCAGGTCCTGGTTTACGCATGGGTCAGTCAGTTATTTCCGGCGCGTCTCCGGGGAACGGCACTCGGTTTCGCTGCCGGCGTCGGACGCCTTGGCGCGATCGTTGGTCCTGCCGTGACTGGAACCCTGGTGGCCGCAAACATTGCCTATCCGGCCGGCTTCTACGTGTTCGCCGCAGCGGGACTTTTGGCTGTCGCAGCCCTGTTCCTGGTGCCCCATCAGGTCAAAAGTCCTGAGCCCGTGCCGGCGGGAGAACGGTAACCGCCGGCACGACGCTAGGTGCTCCGCTGGCCGTCCAACTTTCCGGACTGTGGGTGAAGGGACTCGCGGGCCTTGCCCAACAGCTGCGGTCCGGCCGCGTAGCAGCGATCGGTGTGTTGCCGGAGTGCCGGAAGTGCCTGGACGGCGTAGTCGAAGTGCTCCTCGCGGATCATCGACTCGATGGCCTTGCACTGGTCCTCTGTCTCAAGCGCGCCCACCATCGCCGAGGAGATCTTGAGGCTCAGCACAGCATCCATGCTGGCATCGGCGTCGTGTTGGCCGAGGCCGTTGGAGATCCTCAGTAGCCTGCCCGGCAACATCGAAAGGTAAGTGGAGAGAAAACGCAAGGCCGGTGTGGGGTCTCCCATCTCATCGGCCAAGGCCTGCAACCTGCATGGTTCCAGAGCCGGAACCTGACCGTCTGCCTCGTCAGTCATGGCTGGCTGCTTGTGGTTGCGCGGCATCTTCCGGCGTCGATTTGCTAGGGTCCCGGCGCCAGATGGAGGCGAGCATCCCGATAACCAGGATCCCGGGTGCCCCGTACATCAGGATGTTCAAGACGAGTGGTTCGCGGAGGGCGCGGATCGCATTCCCGACGTAAGGGATCGTCGCGATCTGCTTATCCACCGTTTTGCCCTGTAGGGTGGCGAGCCACGGATCGATGCCATTATTCGCGTCGCCCTTGGTCTGGACGGCCACGCCGCCATCGGCTGTTGTGGTGATCTCAGTGATGCGATGCGTCTCCACCCGCTGGTCTTCCACGGGAATGTGGTAGGTGATGATGTCACCCACCTTGATGTCGGTAAGCGGTGTCGGAACGGTGACGACGACGTCGCCAGGGTTGATCAACGGCGCCATCGATCCTGTCAGCATCGTGGAGGTTTGGTAACCCAGGATGCGCGGCCCGATCGCCAGGAAGAGGAAAACCAAGGCAGCCAAGGCCAGCATGCTGAAACCGAGGAATTTCATGGTGTTGGCAGCGATACGGCGGAACGCGCCTGGGGCCGCGACGGTTTTCGCTGGGCTTCCGGCGGCTGTTGCAGGGGCGGCTTTAGCGGGGGTCTCGACGGCGGTCGCCGTCGGTGCCGCTGCGGGCTGGTTCGCCTCGTCGATCTCTAAAGTCGTTGACGTCTTCGCAGGCTTTGCGGCTGAACGCCGGCCATTGAGGGTGGATCCGCTGATGCTGGTCAGTGCGCTCATAGTCCTGGCGTTCCTTCCGTTGTTGGTTATCTTCTGATTGAAAGTCTGGGATATCTGGCTCAGGCTTCCTGCGGGAAAGCCTCAAGTCTGGCTCAGGAAATACCGGCGGACCTGATCGGGCAGGGGGGCGCCCGACCAGGCCCGGCGGGGCTCTGTTTGTTGATTCTTAGACTGGTGTTACTTGGTGGTTTCGGTGCGTTGGGTGCCGGTGAAGGCGAAGCCGATGGTGCTGGTGGCGCCTTGGAAGGTGTCGTTCGCGGTGGTGGGGAACGCGGTGGTGACCTTGAGGTAGTCGGTTTTGGCCGAGGTCAAGGCGGTGAGGTTGTTCAGGACCTTGTTCGCGGTGATGACCGGGGCGGCTGCCATGACCGTGGTCTTGGTGCCGGAGCAGGTGTAGGGTGCTGCGGCGCCGGTCCAGGCGACCGAGCAGTTCTCGATCGTCAGCTGCAGGCCGTTGGTTGCGTCGGTGGTGAGCAGTGAGGCGGTGGCCCCGGCGGAGGTGGTGAGGGTGACGTTGTTCAAATCCGAGTTGCCGGTGTTGGCCAGGGTGACGAGCTTTTCGACCTTGTCTCCGGGCAGCAGCCCGGCGATGGGGACGTTGAGGGTGTTGTTCGCTCCGGTGCCCAGGGCGATGGTGACGGTGCCGGCGGTGACTTGCTGGCTGGCCGAGGTGGAGGAGGTGAACGCGCCGTAGGTTCCCATGCCGGCGACGGCGGCTGCGGTGCCTAGCAGTGCGACGGAAGCGAGGACTTTGCCGGAGGTGGTCTTGAGGCTGATGGCCATGGGAATCAGTGTCCTTTCGGGAGGCCACCGCTACCGGGTCGGCCGTTTGGTTTGCCGGCCCTGAGTGGCTGACAAGAAACACTGTGCCGGGCCCGGATCAAGAACCACTCCTGCAATCCATCAACACTCGCTCAGGAAAAGATCAAGAATTCTTGGTTCACTCCGAACCGCACGAAGCCGTGCTCTGGACTGATAATAAGCAAGCTGATAATCCTGTAGCGAAAGGCCAACGCTAAACACAGAGGTGGGATCATGGTGGATCGCATTACCGATATATGGGGCGCGAGGACGCCGTTCGAGCGGGAAGCTGAGTGGCCCTCCCGCGTGGACTACGCCCTCCAGGAAGGCCTCACGGAGGGCGACGTCGACCACTGGGTCCAGTCCGCCTGCGTGCTGTGCAGCAATGGCTGCGGCTGCGATATTGCCGTTAAGGACGGGGTCATGGTGGGCATTCGCGGCCGGGCGGAAGACCGCATCAACAAGGGACGCCTTGGGCCGAAGGGACTTTTCGCAAGCTGGCAAGGCGTCTCGAACAAGGACCGCATCACCCAGCCATTGATCCGCGAAGGTGGCCGCTTGGTTGCCACTGATTGGGACACGGCCATGAAGCGGATCGTGGAACGCAGCAAGCAACTGTTGAAGGAGAAGGGTCCCCTCAGCCATGGCTTCTACACCAGCGGGCAACTGTTCCTTGAGGAGTACTACGCCCTGGGCGTGATTGGGAAAGCCGGTATCGGGACACCCCATATGGACGGAAATACGCGCCTGTGCACTGCGACCGCGGCATCCGCGCTCAAGGAAACCTTTGGGGCAGACGGCCAGCCCGGCGCGTATGAGGACATCGACAACTGCGATGCCATCTTCCTTTACGGTCACAACATGCCAGAAACCCAGACCGTTCTCTGGGCCCGCATCCTGGATCGACTTTCAGGACCCACCCCGCCAAAACTCGTGTGCGTCGACCCGAGAAATACCGAGGCCGCGCGTTTTGCCGACGTGCATCTGGCGGTCCGGCCAGGAACCAATCTCGCGCTCATGCACGCACTGATCCGGGAGGTCCTGCAGAACGGCTGGGAGGACCCTGCCTACATTCAAGACCACACGCTCGGTTACGACGAGCTGAAATCCACTGTGGAGGAATGGACGCCCGAGGCTGCTGCCGAGGTATGCGGCGTCAGCGCCCACGACATCAGGACGGCCGCCCGCATCTTCGGCACGTCGGATCGGGTACTTTCCACCGTTTTGCAGGGGTTCTACCAATCGTCACAGGCCACAGCGTCCTCCTGCCAGGTCAATAATCTCCACCTGCTGCGCGGCATGCTCGGCAGGCCTGGAGCCGGCCTACTACAGATGAACGGGCAGCCGACGGCACAAAACAACCGCGAATGCGGGGCCGACGGCGACCTCCCGGGCTTCCGTAATTGGCACAACCCGAGACACGTTGAAGAACTGGCCTCCCTGTGGAACGTGGATCCTGCGATCATCCCCCACTGGGCACCGCCGACCCATGCCATGCAAATCTTCCGCTACGCCGAGCAAGGATCCATCAACTTCCTCTGGGTCTCGGCTACGAACCCTGCGGTCTCCCTGCCCGAGCTGCCCCGGATACGGGAGATTCTGGCCAAGCCTGAACTGTTCCTGGTGGTGCAGGATCTGTATCTCACCGAGACCGCGAGCATGGCCGACGTCGTCCTCCCCGCCGCCGCGTGGGGCGAAAAGACAGGAACATTCACCAACGCTTCCCGCGTCGTCCATATCTCCGACAAAGCCGTAGACCCACCTGGTGATGCCCGCAGCGACCTGGATATTTTCCTGGACTACTCCAACCGAATGGGCTTCACCACCCTGGACGGCACGCCCTTGTTGACGTGGGAGGGCCCGGAAGATGCCTTCGAAGCTTGGAAGGATTGCTCGCGCGGACGCCCTTGCGACTACACCGGACTGAGTTACTCGAGACTCCGTGGTGGCAGCGGGATCCCGTGGCCCTGCAATGAGGAAAACCCGGATGGCACCACGCGTCTCTATACGGACGGGGTATTTCCCAGCGATCCTGACTATTGCGAAAACTATGGTCACGACCTCCTGACAGGGGCCGAAGTGGAGCCTGAGTCCTACAGGGCCAAGATGCCCAAGGGCCGCGCCTGGCTCAAAACAACCAAGTACCATCCACCGCACGAAGAACCGGACGACGACTACCCGCTCCGGTACACAACGGGTCGGACGGCGTATCACTTCCACACACGGACCAAGACGGGACGTTCCCGGACACTGAACGCCGCGGCCCCACGGATGTGGGTGGAGCTCTCCGTCGAAGACGCCTCAGCGCTGGGGATCACCGAAGGCGACATCGTCCGCGTGTCATCCCGGCGCGGCCTCATTGAGGCCCCGGCTCGAGTCAGCGGCGTCCGGCCCGGCACAGTTTTCGCGCCTTTCCACTACGGATACTGGGACTCGACCATGGCATCCGGCCTGTCTGATTCTCCCAAGGATTCGCAGAAGACCGCAGCAAACGAACTCACCATCACCGAGTGGGACCCGGTGTCAAAGCAACCGCTTTTCAAGAATGCCGCGGTGAAAGTGGAGAAAATCCGCGACGGCGACGGACCGGCTCCCGCGCCCAACACCACCGCTTCACGGCAGGCAGGAGCTTCACGGCAGGCAGGACAACAACAATGAACCTCAACATCTACCTGGGTTTACTGCATCAGGGTGAAGCCACCCTGGCTGAGTCGTTCCGGCAGGTTTCAGAGGGGCATGGCTCGGAACCCGACATACATTTCCTCTGCCAGACATTGGCCAAGCAGTGCGATAGGCACGAGGAAGTCCTCCTGCCAATAGCGGAGCGGTATGGCAAGGACACATCCGAGCACGAACCCGAGCGGCTCCACGCCCAGGGCCTGTCAGAAACCCGGAGCGGTCCTGTCGGCCTCCTTCGCGACCTGCAGGACCTGTACCTGCTGGCGAGCTTGGTCGATGTCACGTGGACTGTGGTGAATCAAGCTGGATCCGCACTGCGCGACGCCGAGCTGCTCGCCGTCGTCGAGCAGTGCCACAAAGAGACGGAGGTCCAGCTCAGCTGGCTGCAAACCCGAATGAAGCAGGCGGCACCGCAGGCGCTTCTGGTGGCCGACTAAGTCACCGGCAGACAAAGTCAGTGCGGCAGAAGCCCCAGGATCGGGAGGGTTACCGCCGTCGAAATGGCCATGGACGCGGTGTTGCCGATGACCGGATGGAAGCCATCCGGTAGCCGGGCCGATATGGCCCTGGCGATGGGAGGGGCCAGCACCGCTCCAAGCAATGCGCCGCCGATGATGCTCCAACACGAGCCGTCGTAGGCGAGCACGGCGGCCGGCGCGACTGAGACGAGTGACGCGTAGGTGGCCGCCCACCCTCCATTGCTGAACTGGCCGTTTCTGAACCAACTCCGCCAAAGAACCACACCGATGGCCGACGTGAGTGCCTGCGCGAAGAGGATGTGCGGAACGAGATTGGAACCGTACGCGGGCAGCGCAGGATTCAGCACGAAAGCCACTGCGACGCCAAGGATCATGCCCGCACTGGCGAGTTCGTTGGCGAAAAATTGGGTCTCAGTGAAATCCGAGAGAACCCGGCGGGACGCCCACACTGCGTCCTTAAGAACACGGTTAAGGCCCGACGGCGGCTGGACGGGTTGCGGTTGCGGGTTCAGAGCCGGCTGCGGAGCCGGCTTACGCAGGACAAGCCAAGGCAATTTCCGGGCAATGAGGAAAGCCACTACTGATCCCAAGGACATCGCAAGGACGTTCGCCACCACGGGCGGTAGTCCCAGCGGCGCGGTGACCGTTGGAATGAGCACCAGCGCACAGGGCGTGATGGTGAATGCGCCGAGGACAGCTCCGGTCAGGCAGGTCGGCCAACCGGGTCCATACATCAGGACCATTGCCGGGGCCACGCAAACGAAAGGCACGAACGTGGGCTGCCATCCGTCGTCGAGCATCCGGCCGAAAACTACGTTGGACAACAGCAGGCTGAGGGACGCAGAGGCCAGCACCCACGGCCACAGTCCGGTGCCATACGTCAGCTGGCCAGCCCAGTTCTTGCCCCGCCGGCCAGCCCACCACGCCAGCAGAGCGCCGGCAAGCAACCCGCATGCTGCCAGCTCTGATTTATAGAACAGGGGCTCCGTCATATCGCCAAGGAACCATTGGACCGCTGCGAAAGGGGAGTTGGTGACCGATGCAGCCCAGCCTTCAAACGCAGGGCCGAGCCGCGGCGATTGCTGCCCGAGCGTGTGGAGGACAAGTGCGAGCGCTCCCGCGAGGATGACCGAAGCCAACCCGCCCAACGCTGTCCCGAGCGCGCCGAGCTCAGTTGCCGTCTTCTTTGGGGCAGGATCCGGCCGACGGCGGGGCCCGCCGTCGACAGCTGAGGTGAGCATCGTTGATAACCCTTAGCGTGCGATGTGGTGTAACTCGAAAGCAGCGTATCCGAGCTTTCCAAGGCGGCCCCACTCGTGTTGCTGCGGAGGATTTGTGACCGGCGACGACCAGATCCTGGGAGGCACGTAGCACCAACGAAAGAGGCCCCAACGCTTTCGCGTCAGGGCCTCCCGGAGCTCGTTGAATCAAGCCTTCCTGCGTGTGACCAATCCCCAGATGACCAGTACGATCAGCGCACCTCCAATTGCGAGCAACCAAGTGGAGATCGACCAGAATTCGTTGATGCCAACCTTGAAGATGGCGCTACCGATCCAGCCACCCAGCACGGCGCCCACAATTCCCAGCAGGAGTGTCGCGATCCAGCCGCCTCCCTGCCTGCCCGGCATGATGGCCTTGGCGATGGCTCCTGCAATCAAACCCAAAATGATCCAACCAATGATTCCCATTTGTTTCCCTTTTCTCGTACGTAGGCCTCGGTCCAGCACCAATACTTGGTGCCGCCGTCGGCCTGATTGCTAGCTGCCCGCTTGCGCGGCGAACTATCCCGACAACTGGGCGGGCAGACGGTTTGGGGCTTCCCTGTTACTGAAGGAGGGCTTCGATCTCTCCAGCCGGCAGTCCGGCTACTTCCGCAAGAGCCCGGGGATCGACACCGGCGTCGACGGCCTTCTTGAAGGCCAGGGCCAGTGTGTTCTGGGAGATGGCCAGCTCATGCTGAAGGCTTTGGCGGCGAAGCGCAGCGACCCAGACGCCGCTGACTGGATCCAAGGCGTCGATGTCCATCCTGAAACCGCAGCTGCAAGCCCACTCCGGCCAGATTGGCTCCACGGTGATCCACTGCATGGAGTCGTAGCCGGGTCCTGCGGAGATAGCCATGTGTGAACCGCAGTGGACCGGGCCGCTTGGAAGTACCTGTTCCGCAGTAACGGTATTCCCAGCCCTTGGTGTGGAGCTTGGTTCACGCAATGCGACTGTCATCGTCTTCTCCCACACATTCCCTAGTAACTATCTTGGCTATCTAGTTATATGTGTACTTACGATTTAAGTCCAGCCAGCCGGGATAGTCGCACGCACCCGCCGCCAGAGAGCGGGTGTCACCACCACCGCAACGCCGACGGCGGCACCGATCACCGTTTCGATGATGCGGTCCCGCAACAGGAGGCCTGGATCAACCGGGGCTGCCAGCAATGTAGCTATCAGGGCAAGCGGAGTCACGAAGATCTGAGCCACAAGGTACTGCCGGGCGATGAACATTTCAGCACCGAACTGGCAAGCTGCGATCACCAGGACCATGGCCCAGGGCGCAGGATTGAGCCAGAGGATGCCCGCAAGCAGCACCAGTCCGATCACCGTTCCGGCGATTCTTTGGATGCCACGGCTCACGCGGTGGCGGGTCGAATGTCCCACCAACGGAACCACTGCCGCGACCATGGCCCAGTAAGTGTGACCGAAGCCGAGCCGCTCCCCCACCAAAGTCGCGATGGTCCCCGCAAGCCCGGCAGCAATCAGGTATCCCCCGCCTTCCAACCAGATCGCCCGACGTTCCGGGGCGGTGTGGCGGATGCGGGGCGGCCGTTTCCAGGGGGTCCTGTGAGTCTTGAGCACCCGTGACGACATACCAATCAGAAGACAGAAGACCGTAGTCCCTGCCGCAACTAGCATTGCCTCCCCGAGCGGCGGCTGCGCCTGGATGGATGCGATCGCAGCGAAGGCGAAGATGTGAAAGAGGGAGCCGCCAGGCCTCAGCCTCCAGGCGGCGACCACCACCGAGCACCCGCCGGCCACGAGAGTGGTAGCAGCCGTCAAGAGCCACGAATACGCGGCACCTTCGATTCCAATAGCTTGCGCTACGCGAGCCATGAGCGTGGCCAGCAAAATGATCAGCAGCATGAAACCGCCAGCACGCAACTGGCTCCGGAAGCGGACGCTGTGCGGTTCGTTGCGGCCATAGATGCCCGTAAACGCACCGAACGAGGCAAATACGGCCAGGTCCAGCCGCCCCAACAGCGTCAGTGTAATCAACGGAACAAAGACACCTACAGCACAACGGAGAGCCGGGTGATGGTCCTTGTTTCCAGGACCCATCGTGAACATTTCCGCTACAGCCTTCAAGGGACGGTTCGCCTTTCGTCGCAGGATCAAAACGTACGACGGCGGCACTGGCGTCCGCTTCAAGGCTACGCTCCGGGCTCTGGACAACTCCGGGTTTGTGCACAGATAGTGCCCCTTATCACGAGGAATAAGGGGCACTATCGGTTGCTCACGACTTGTTGCTAGAAGCGGGAGGTTGTACCTTGCACCGTGGTGGTTGAGAGCGGGTTGCTCGCAATATCCGTAAGGCCGGATGCCGGCGTGTAGCTGGGGATGGGCGTGGGTGACGTGGAAACCGTGTTGCCGCCAGCGGTTCCGCTACCCAAGATGATGGTCAGTGTTCGCGCCGTCGGATTCCAGCTCAGGCTGGAGGCGTTACCGCCATTGCCGCTAAAGCTGAGCGCGGAGCCCGTGTAGTTGCCGCCTAGTGCAACACTGCCAACCCTGAGGGTCGAGCAACCAGCCCCTGTAACTGTCAGCGTATTGGTAGAGCTCACGTTGACTACCACGTTGTCCGCATTGTTGCCGGCTTGGGTCTGCACGTTGGTGGCGTTGTTGGCCCAGGCGCTGCAGATCGTGGTCGGGTTGATCGGTTCCGAGAACGTTATCGTCACCGAATCGCCCTTCTCCACCTTTCCGAGGGTGCCGCCCGAAACGTTGTTCAGCTGGACCCCCGTCACCGTTGGCGAGCTCACGTCCTTGGTGGATGTAGCCGTTCCCGCGGGACCAGTGTTACCGGCGGCGTCGGTTGCCTGGGCGGAGTAATTAATGGCCCCTGGGCTGAAAGCGCTCAGGTTCAATGGCGTTACTGTCCAGTTGCCGGAGCTGTTGGTGCTGACTGTCTGGGTCACGGGCAGGGCTCCTGTTCCCGTTACGGTCAGAGTGACCGAAGACAAGGCCTCTGCCGTACCGCTGACCGGAACAGCGCTCACGTTTCCGCTGTAGACATATGGTGGCGCCGTCACCGACGGGGCGAGGGGTGCAGTGGCGTCCACTATGGCAGCTACGCTCCGTGTGCTTTCAGCCCCCTGCCACTGGGAAAGTTTCGGGGTTACCGTGTAGTACCAGTTCCCGGTGCCGGCTCCGCTGTCCACGCAGTTCAGCCCTACCACTGTTCCTGCACAGGTTCCGGTCGCCGCTACCGCAGTGCCCCCGCTCGCTACCGGGTACCGGGCGATGCTGTAGCCGGTCACGGACCTGCCTGCCGTCGTCGTGCTTGCCGCCCAGGTGACCGTCACGCTGGTTCCGGAAACGGCGACCCCGGGCTTGGCACCCTGGCCTACGGCGTCTGCCTTCGCTGCGCCGAAGCCGTTGTTGACAGAGCTCCAGAAAGCACTTGCGGCGGGGCCTCCCCAGGAGACGAGAAGGATGCCGAGCACGATCACGAGGGCGCGGTTCCAAGCACCCATCGTCACCCGCGTTGGGGACGATGACGGAGCGGACTGGCGAAGGGGGGTCACTTCCGTACCTCCAGCGTGACGGGGACGTTGAATTGGGCGCCTTGGCAGGCGGATAGTGAGGCCGCGCTCATGCTGGCCGCACCTTGAAGAGTGAGGAGGATGGACGTATTTGCCTGGATGGTCACCGTTGGGGTCAACGGCGCCGGAGGTGGCGTGAAGGTGACGCCGGTGGTGGTGCAGCCTGGATGCGCGGCATCGGCGGTCACTGCGCCGTTGGCCGCTATTCCGTAGATGGTAACCGCATGTGTATTGGGGTTGGTTGCCCGGACAATAACGTCCGCAGTTCCACCCGGAACGAGGCTGGTCTGCGGGGTGTCTCCTGCGATAAGGGCGTCCACAGTCACTGTTTGCATCGTCCCGTTGATCGCCGCACCGCTGCCGATTCCGGTGGTAGCCCAATAGGCGTAGGCAGTACCTACGCCTCCCAGGATGCAGAGGGCAACTGTGGCGGCAGCGGTGCGGGCGATCCGTCCGCTACGGGGTTTCCGGCTGAGCTTCGTCATGTTAGTTCGCCTGTCCCGTCCCAGAGAAGGTGAGTTGGAGGGTCGCGCCTTTGCAACCGTCTTGGAGCTGGACCGTGTCCAGCATCCTCACTTGGGGCCAGTTGCTTTGGGGCACTCCAAGCGAAGTCAGCGAGCTGGGCCCTGAGGGAGCTGCGAATGGGTACGTTCCGGTGTATTGGGTGATCTGGTAGTCAGCGCTGCTGCAGGGGAGGTTTGCAGCCACTGCTGCCGGCGTGCGCACCACCTGCGCGATCGCAACCGTCAGGTTGGTGACGGCGATGCTCTTCGTCTCGGGGTTGGAGATCTGCAACTCCAAGGATCGGGAGACTCCTGGTGCCAGCAGACCATTCAGTGATCCCGTGACTCCGAAGGTCCGCTTGACTTCCTGAACCTGCAACTGCCCCGGCGCCGCGTTCGACTGGACGGCGCCACTGGCCCCCTTCACCGTGAAGTCGAACTTGCCGACCGTCGTCGTAGTGGACGTCGCGACCGTCAAAGTGACTTGGGCGGTGGTGCCGGACCCCAGAACCACCGACGACGGCGACCACGCGGCTGTCGCTCCAGCCGGAAGGCCCGTAACGGTGAACGTCACGGGTCCGGTGAAACCGCCCGTCGATGTGGCTGACACCGCAAAGGTGGTTGACTGCCCCTGATCCAGGCTTCGGCTCGAAGGAGACAACGCCACTGCAATCCCCTTGGCCACCTTGGCCGTATTGCCTTGGGTAGCGCTTTGTCCAGCACTGGCAGCCAATGCCGCTACGGGCACAAATGCCACGACGAGCGCAAGCAACAGTGCGCGGAGCGGTACTCCATCTCGACGGAAAGGCGTGGTGCGCTCTGGCCGGTGGTACATGGAAGCTCTTTTCGGACGGAAGCGTTCAGGCGGGAGGAATGCGGAAGCCGGGGACCACCACTCGCAAGGTGGTCCCCGGCATGTACGCGCTACTGGCTGGAGACGTTGACCGTGACAGTCGCGGACTTGCAGGCGTCCTGGTTGTCAGTGCTGTCGTTGAACTTCAGGACCCCGCTGCCGACCGAGATTCCCGTGGCAGAGGCGGCGACGGTCGAGTTGCTGGTCACGGCGGTGACATCGAACCATGCCGGGAGGCATTCGGGAACGCTGGTGGTGACATTTGCGGTCAGGGCTCCGACTACCGTGCTGGACGTCGTCAAGTTGTCCGCCGTGTAGGCCACGTTGGTTTGGTTGCCCGGCGTCAGGCCGGCATTGAAGGTGGCGTGCAGTGCGACAGTTCCGCCACCGGCTGAGTTGGCGGCTGAACCGCTGCCTGAACCCGTGGTGGTCCAGTAGGCGTAGGCGGCTCCGCCACCTACGGCTACCAATGCCACGCCTGCGACGGTGGCGGTGATCCGGCTCTTCTTGGAAAGCTTGCGCATGGTATGACTCCTTGGTTGATCTGTTCTCCGGGGAGCCGCATCGCAACCCCCAGCACCCACCCCTTTTCCGGCGGATGAAGCGATGTCCCCAATAGTTCAGCCAGCAGTGCCACCGTGACTACTCTTGGGTGTACGCCTCTTTTCCGCCCGACCAAGGGGTCAGGAATACGCTGAACCGGCTGGCAAGTACTCAGTTTTCGCGTTTGGGGCTACTTGGTTCGACTTTGCGTTATCGGGCTGCAGGAGGGGCTTTTGTGCCGATCTGATAGCGCGCTTTGCTACACCAACGCTGGCCTTCTGCGTTGATGAGCATGCTGGCAGCGGTTGGATCCGGAGTACTCAGTTTTTTGAAGGCCCGATACCTGACCCCGGGAGGTCTCTGCGGGCCAGAGATCCGGAGAATTCAGGGGCCACTGAGCCAACATTGTGCCCATCTTGAGCAAAAACTGCGCTGGTGTTCGATTCATGAGGGTCCGGCAAAGGTGCATCACTGCAGAATGCCCTGCCCGGATTTTCAGTTCCCGCGCTTGCCCTTGCCGTCCCTCTGGCTCTTTTCGTCGGATTGGCCGCCCCCTGGCCCTCCACCCACAGATGTACCGTCCCCTGGCTCAACGACCTCGGGTGATTCGGTTTCCTGGGCAACCTCAGTTGGGCTGGTCTGTTGGCTCTCTCCTGACGACGGAGCGTCTCCCGGCCCGCTGCCTGAGCCCGATGGAGGCAACAGAACGGTTTGCACTGGCCCTGGAATGAGGACAGTTTCCACCGGCCCAGGGGTGGTAATCGTAATCACCGGCGTCGGGGTGCCAACCGGGGAAGGAAGGTTGGAGTCCTGGGTTACCGGGGATGGCGATGTAACGTCTGCCGGCAAGGGCTCCTGACCAGACAACGCCACCGCCAGGGGGACGGCCAGCGCTGCCGCAAGAAGCACCATCAACAGGGCCCCGAGCCTGCCCCTTCCCCCACTTCTATGAAGCCTAGGGGAAACTGCAGTTGCTGCACCGACGGCGGGCGCCCGGGCAGGCAGAGGGGGCAAAAGCGCGGTAGCTGCCGGGTGCGCGTAAGCCTCTTGCCAAGGGCGACCCAGGAATTCTTCGATCTCCCCAGCGGTCGGCCTGTTGTCTGGTTCAAGATCCGTCATGGACTTCAGCAACTCGGCTATGGGGTGATGAATCTGCTCAGGGATGACCGGCGCACGGTGAAGCCGGGCCGCAGCGGACTCGATTGGCGTCCCCGGATACTCTGTCCTGCCAGTGAGGCACTCCAAGAGCACCAGGCCGAGGGAGTAGATATCGCTGGCAGGAGCCAAGGGACGGCCGAGGGCCTGTTCCGGGCTGAGGTACTGGGCGGTTCCCACCGTCATTCCGGTGGCCGTCAGGCGGCTACCTTCCAATATTCTTGCCACGCCAAAATCGGCCAGTTTCACTATGCGTTCGGGGCCTGGAGTTTCCGAAACCAGGATGTTGGCGGGTTTTATATCCCGGTGAATCACTCCGCCTCCGTGAACTTGCACGAGGGCACCTGCAAGGGCGTGGCCTATGTGCGTTGTTTCCGCGAGGCTGAGCGGGCCTGCAGCAAGCACCGAACGCAGGTTATTTCCGGAAACCAGTTCCATGACCAGGTAGGCCTGCGGCGGGCCGGAAGTTCCGGCGTCCACACCGGCGTCGTAAATATGCACCAGACCGGGGTGATCAAATCCTGCCAGCAACCGCATCTCGGCCTGCTGACGCTCCTCGAAGCCATCATCGCCTGAGCCCGGGGAAAAGATTTTCAGGGCAACTTCACGCTGAAGAATTTCATCACGCGCCTTGCAGACCGTGGACATTGCCCCGTGTCCGAGTAGCTCCATAATCCGGTAGCGGCCGTTGAGAATGTCCCCGCCGCCTGCTGGATCAACGAAAGCTTCCCCGCTTGCCCTCACGGCCCTACACCTCTTGCGTCTAAGCGCGCTGCGCCGATTTACCCCCCCATTGATCCTGCGCTGCGATGCAGTTGCTAAGTAACCTTCCTACGGCAAACGTACAGCGTCTGCGGCACCTTGCCAACCATGGAGTTTGCTACTACTTTTCCCGAAAAAATTGGGGAAATTCCGCACCTTAAGCTCCGGTTACCGGAGCCCTTCGACGGCGGGTTGCGGCGTTGGAAGTGCGTCCAAGGAATTGAAGCTGTAGAGCTGAATTCCCTCTATCCCGGGTCGGGCAGAGAGCTCCTGGGTGAGCGTGTCCGGCATGTAGCTTTCCCCAATCAGTAGCCTCCGGGCAAGCGGGCCCTTGCGGCTGAGGAATTTCAAGGATGACCCCACTCCGATCTTGGTGGCAAGCGAGACCAGCTTTGCCTTGGGCACGGCCCCGGCCACACCTGCCCAGACTGGAAGGAGCACACCCTCACGGCGGAGCATAGCCACATAGTCATGGATCTTGTCCGCCGAGAAGCACAACTGCGTGACGATCTTGCTGGCTCCGTGTTCTTGCTTCTCAAGCAAAGCATCAACCAGGTGCAGGCCGGTGATATCCGGATGCCCTTCGGGGTACCCAGCCACTCCAACGCTCATGGCACCGTACGTTATCTGGGCAATGTCGCGCAGCAATTCCCCACCAGTGGAATACGAGCCCGAGGGCCGCCCGTCGCCACCGATGGCGAAGACTTCCGTGATGCCCGACGCCGAGCAGTCACGCAGTATGGCGGATAGTTCGGCGCGGCTTTCAACAGCCTTAGCTGCAAGGTGGGGAACAACGGTGTAGCCGAGCTCCGTTAGCTGGAGGGCGGCCCGCAGGGTGGCACCGACACCGTGCTTGGGGAGGCAGGTAATGCTGATCGCCGTAGACAGGGGCAACATCTGGCTGACAGCGTCCACGATTCCCTCGGACGGGATGATCTCAACGCGGAGGGGAAGCATGAGGTGTCCTTTTGATCTGGGTTCAGGGTGTTCTGGGTTCAGGCGTGGGCGGCGAGGATGGTGGAGGCTTCCTGGCGGGTGGTGCCGGAGGACTCGATGTGGGCCAGGGCGGCGGGGATTTCCCAGCCCTTCTTGCGCATCGCGGTGGCCCACAAACGCCCCGCCCGGTACGAGGAGCGCACCAGGGGCCCGGACATGACACCGAGGAAGCCGATTTCCTCGGCCTCGTGCTGCAGGTCCACGAATTCCTGGGGCTTGACCCACCGGTCCACGGGAAGGTGCCGTTCGGAGGGGCGCAGGTACTGGGTGATCGTGATCAAATCACACCCTGCCGCGTGCAGGTCCCGCAGGGCTTCGGAGATTTCCTCGCGGGTTTCGCCCATGCCCAGGATCAGGTTGGACTTGGTCACCATGCCCAGGTCCCGGCCCTGGGTGATGACATCCAGGGAGCGT
>NZ_JAHOPC010000026.1:0-21770 GCF_019038615.1 Paenarthrobacter aromaticivorans | reverse complement strand
CCTGCTACGCCCGCAACCCTCACAGATACCGCCGCAGACCCACCGCGCCAGGAATACCACCCACCGCAGGAATCAACCACAAACAACCCACCCAGCTGCCACAAACAGCTTGATATATACCGACATTGCGGCGAGCTCACACCGTTCCAGCGAACTCGGGGCGGACGGGGACTACACGCGCCCCAGCACATCGATGTCTTCGAGGAACTCTTGGTACACCTCGTCGCTCACAGTTGTGCGGGTATCGGCGATGGCGTCGAGGTAGTCCTGTGTGATCGGCCCCTTCCGTCCGTTCGACGAGACTGTGGACGCCGCGCCCGAAGTAGCGGCGTCGTCGTACACGGCCTTTTCCAAGGCACGCTGGGAGGCGCTGCGTGCTGCGAACTCGATGTCCGCCGGCGAGAAGCCTTGGGTGCGTTCCACCAACTGGGCAATGTCGACGTCGTCCACCACGGTGGCGGGGATGAACCGCTGCCACATTGCCTCGCGGGCGTGGACGTCCGGCAGGCCAATGGGTATGACGTAATCGAACCGGCCGTGGCGCAGGAACGCGGTGTCCAGGGCGCGGATGAAGTTGGTGGCGCAGACCAGGAGTCGGCCGGGCTGTTCCCGGAATGCAGGGATGATCTTGAGGAGCTCGTTGGTGACGCCCTGCAGCGGCGACGGCGGATCGCCCGCCCGCTGCGAGGCGATCTCTTCCACTTCGTCGATGAACACTACGGCGTGTTCCAGCTCGGCGATTTCAAGGAACGTTTCCCGCAGCGCCCCGGCCAGGCCCTTGGGGTCAGACGCAAGGCGGGACGGGAACACCTCCACGAACGGCCACTCGAGCCGGGACGCGATGGCCTTGGCGAACGTGGTCTTGCCGGTACCTGGGGGACCAAAAAGCACGACGGCGCGCGGCGGCACTACACCGTACTCGTCGGCGAGGTCGGCCTCAGCCAGCGGGAGAACCAGACGGCGTTCCAACAGTTCCTTCTCGCGCTTCATGCCCGCCACGTTTTCCCACAGGTCACGGGCCAGGATCCGGCCACCCAACAGACTTAGAGGTTCCAGCTCTTGGCGTTGCACAGGGATGGTCCGTTCGAAGTACCGCAGGTTCTTCTTCACCACGAAGCCGCGGCCCAGGAACGCTTCCACCCGGGTCTCGGTTTCCGGCATGAGCGCGGACAGCTTGTTGAGGCCGTGCGGAGCCATGCGGTTCTCGACGGCGGACAGCAGCGAAGTGCCGATGCCCTTGCCACGGAACTCCGTTAGCGTGGCGAGGAAAACGACCCAGCCTTGGTCATGCGCTGCCCGTCCGACCGCGGCGCCAACCACCTGATCGCCCTGGACCGCCACCACTGCATGATCCTTTTCGCACGAGGCAAGGACCTCAGAGAGTGCGTACACGGGCTCTACACCATCAGCCTTGAGTGACTCCCAGAGGTGCAGGATCCCATCAAGATCGGACGAGTGGAAGTCCCTGATACGCCAGTTGGTCATGGGGTTTCTCCTGGGTGTGCTTGGTGGATCGCCGTTGATTCCTTGGAGTTGAGCATAGGGGAAGCATCCGCACTGGGACGTTGCAGGTCCGTTGCGTTACGGAGGAAACCCACGACGGCGGCCTGTCGGCACCGGGTTTCGTCCCGGCGTCGTTTCCCGCACCTAAGATAAGCGCAACACCTAGCTGGACCACGCCGGAAGAGGGGGATCCGTGGGTTTGTTTTCCAGGACGGCGATGGCCGGTGGCAGCATGGCGGGGCTGCTGTGTGCGCTGCTGATTGGTGGGGGACTGGCACCCGCCGCAGAGGCGGTGGACGCGGACGAGCTCGTCATCAACGGCCCCAGCATTGTTGGTGGCGTGCTGTACGTCTCAGGCGATTACGACTACTTCATCGCATGCGACCCGAATCTGCGGGTGGACTACTCGATCCAGTGGCTGCGGAACGGCGAACCCGTGGAATCGTCGCCCGGGTATTCCCCACAGCTCCATGCCCTGACAGCTGATGATCTGGGAAGCAAGTTCTCCGCGGTGCTCACCGGCGTCCCGGAATGTCCACCTGTTCGAGTCGACGATCCGCGGGTAATACGCAAGGAGCCAGCACGGGCAGAAGGATTTACCGGCCGTAAGGTCTTTGAATTGGACGCCCGTCGGTCTGACGGCGTCATGCTTTCCTACCAGGGACAAGACGCGAATCAAGGCTGGAAACAGGTTCAGCGCGTAGGGTCGGGCTGGGGATCGTTTACCAGAATCATCACTCCTGGCGATTTCACTGTTGATGGCCGGAACGACATCCTGGCGACTGACTCCTGGGGAGCGCTTCTTCTTTACGAGGGATACAGTGATGGCGCATTCACCACCCAGTACCGCAGTCAGATTGGCTCGGGGTGGAACACCATGGACAAAGTCATCGGGCCGGGGGATTTTGACGGCAACGGATTGAACGACCTTTTGGCCACTCAACCCAACGGCGATCTTTACCTTTACCCGAGAGTTGGACGAGGCTCATGGAGTCCCAAGGTAAAAGTCGGCCAAGGGTGGGCTGGCATGGACACTCTTTTCGCGCCGGGTGATTTCGACGGTGATGGCAACGTCGATGTCATGGCCAAGGACAAAGAAGGCCGGCTGTTCCTGTATGGCGGCAATGGTCTTGGCGGATGGGCCAGCGCCCGACAGATCGGCCAAGACTGGAACGCCCTGACCAAGATCGGGAGCGTTGGTGACTTCAACCGCGACGGGTTCAACGACGTCCATGGCGTCAACGCAGCGGGGGACCTGGTGATGTACTACGGTGACGGCCGCGGTGGCTGGAAAGGCGTCGAGACAGTGGGTTGGGGATGGAGTGGTTTCAATGGGCTTTACTAGAGGGCTGCGCCGGACCCACGCTGCTGGGCTGTTGACGTTGTTGATGTCGGTGCCGGCGTTGGTCCCGGCTGCCGGGGCAATCGATGCGGACGATGTTCGGATCACTGGCCAAACCATCGTTGGCGCCACTCTGTCCCTGGAGGCAGCTCATTTCTTTTTTGAAGGCTGCAGCGGCAGTTGGAAACCGAACCACACCGTCCAATGGCTCAGGGATGGTGTGCCTGTTTCCATAGGTCCGCCGTACAACGAATACCTCTATGAGGTGAAGACTGTTGATCTCGGTCACCGCATTTCCGCCATAGCTACGGCATCCCCCGTAAATTGTGCCGGCCGAACGCTCACCACGCCAGAAACCGACGTCATTCGGAAGGAGCCCCCTCGGGCAGAGGGTTTCACGGGCCGGGGCGCCTTCGAACTCATGGCCCGCAGGCATGATGGAACGCTGATGTTGTATCTCGGCCAGGACAACTCGAAAGGCTGGAAGGAAGTGCGGCAGGTGGGTCCGGGGTGGGCCGGGTTCACGAAAATCATCGCGGCCGGCGACTTCGGGAGCGACGGCATCAACGACCTCCTGACATCCAACAGTGACGGCTGGATGTTCCAGTTCAATGGAACCGGTGACGGCGGCCTCCAAACGTACGAGGATCCCGGGATCGACTTTGGTTTTGGGCCTGGATGGACTGCCTTCGACAAAGCGATCGGGCCGGGCGACTTCGATGGGGACGGACTGAATGACCTGCTCGTCAGTGAACCCAACGGCGAGCTTTACCTTTATGCTTCAGGGTTCGAGCGTGAAATCAAGCCCGGAGTCCAGATCGGCCGCGGTTGGGATGTGATGGATTTGCTTATTGGTCCAGGTGACTGGGACGGCGACGGGAACGTGGATGTCCTGGCCAAGGATAAGTTGGGCCGGCTCTACCTGTATGGCGGGAATGGCCACGGCGGGTGGACCACCGCGCGCCAGATCGGCCAGGGGTGGAACGCCTTGAGCATGGTTGGCAGTGCCGGTGATTTCAATCGTGACGGCTTCAACGATGTCCACGGCGTGAACGCTGCCGGTGATTTGTTGATGTACTACGGCGACGGGCGTGGCGGCTGGAAAGGTGTCGAGACCGTGGGTTGGGGCTGGAACATTTTCAACGGGCTCTACTGAGGGGGAGGGCGGCCATGTCACCAAAGAACTCGATCATCAAAAGCATTGTGGCGTTGTTGTTCGGTCCTGCGCTCGCTATTTCGGGGTTCGTGCCGGCCGCCCACGCTGCTGACGCGTCTGGCGTGAAGATCTCCGGTGCACCTATTGTCGGCTCGGGGCTGTTCGTTCAGGGTGCCCAGGACTACTTTTCGGGCTGCGGAGGGAACGGGGATCCTGGTTACTCCGTCCAATGGCTCCGCGACGGAAGGCCCGTAGACGGGAACCCACTCTATGACCCGAAACTCTACGTCCTGGAGAAAGACGACATCGGCGGGCGGATCTCGGCGATAGTCAAGGCTTCGCCCGGCAAGTGCCCCGGCCAGGAACTGGTCACGGAAGCAACACCGGCCGTAGCGCAGGGACCGGTGCGTGCGGCTGGCTTCACCGGCCGTGGGGTCTTTGAACTGATCGGCCGCAACAACGACGGCGCACTCATTTTGTACCTCGGGAAGGACAACGTCAAAGGGTGGAAGGAATCCCGCTATGTAGGTCCGGGGTGGGGCTTCTTCACCACGATCATCGCCCCGGGCGACGTCACCCACGACGGCATCGCCGACCTCATGGCGGAGAAGAGTTCTACGATGCTCTACCGCTACCCGGGAACGGGCGACGGAGGGTTCCATACGCTGTACCCGCAAGCCACCTGGGAGTGGCAGCCGACCGTTCTTGCGATTGGACCAGGGGACTTCGACGGGGACGGAATGAACGATCTCCTCAGCGCAGAGACGAACGGCGACCTTTACATCTACCCGTCCAAGCCCTTCGGCAGCTGGAATCCACGCGTGAAAGTCGGCCAAGGCTGGGACGTCATGGACCTGCTCATCGGGCCTGGTGACTGGGACGGCGACGGGAACGTGGACGTCCTGGCGAAAGACAAAGCCGGACGCCTGTATTCATATGGCGGCGACGGCCACGGTGGCTGGACCACGGTGCGTCAGATCGGCCAGGGGTGGAACGCCTTGAGCATGGTTGGCAGTGCGGGTGATTTCAATCGTGATGGCTTCAACGATGTCCATGGCGTCAACTCTGCCGGTGATCTGCTGATGTACTACGGCGACGGCCACGGTGGGTGGAAGGGCGTCGAGACCGTGGGTTGGGGCTGGAATATCTTCAACGGGCTCTACTGAAACGCCCAACCAAACCAGCCCCAACCAAAGCGGCCATTACTAAAGCACCCCCTACTGAACCGGCCTTAGCCGCAGACCCTGCATGCCGCCGTCGACGGCCAGGGAGGTTCCCGACGTCGAGCCGGACAGCGGGCTCGCCAGGTAGGCGACGGCGCCTGCAACCTCGGCCGGGTCCACCATCCTGCCATGCGGCTGACGAGCGTTAAGCGCTGCCCGTTCGGCAGAAGGATCAGCGGCGGAATCCAGGAGGCGCCCCACCCAGGGTGTGTCCACAGTGCCTGGGTTCACGCAGTTCACGCGGATGCCCTCGCGAATGTGGTCGGCAGCCATGGCCAGCGTCAAGGAGAGCACGGCGCCCTTGGACGCCGAGTACAGCGCCCGCTGGGGAAGCCCGGCGGTCGCGGCAATCGAGCACGTGTTCACGATGGCCGCAGACGGCGATTCGCGCAGGTACGGCAAGGCCGCACGGCTGACGCGCGCGATTCCTACGACGTTGATGTTCAGGACCCGGAGCCACTCGTCGTCGTCGTTTGCGGCGATGTCACCTTGGGCGCCTATGCCGGCGTTGTTGACCACGATGTCCAGGCGGCCAAACTGCTTGGCAACGGTCTCGACGGCGGTTCGCACCGAGGCGTCATCGGCCACGTTACATTCCACGCCGAAGTGCGGGCTCGCTTCCGGTGCCAGGTCCAGGACGGCAACCCGTGCGCCACCGGCGGCGAGCCGCTCTGCGATGGCTGCTCCAATGCCGGAGGCTCCGCCGGTTACGAGTGCTGCCAGGCCTTCGAATTCCTGGCCAATAGGGGTTGCCATCAGGCGCTGACGTGGGCAGGGATGGCGGAAACGGTGCCGGCCTGCGCGCGGTAGTATTCCTGGCGTTGCCGGCCCAAGCCGTCGATCTCCAGTTCCACAACGTCGCCGGGCTGGATGTACGGGAATCGACCGGAGAGGGCCACGCCTTCGGGCGTGCCGGTGATGATGACATCGCCCGGCTCCAGAACCATGTACTGGCTGAGGTGGTGGACGATCGTGGCAGGATCGAAAATCATGTCCGAGGTGTTCGAGTCCTGGCGGGCTTCGCCGTTGACCAGGGTCCTCAGCCGGAGGTTGTTGGCATCCACGTCAGCTGCGGGAACCAGCCACGGGCCCAGGGGAGTGGAGGCGGGGAGCGACTTGCCCTTGGTCCACTGTCCGGCGGCTCCGGGGATCTGGTAGTCGCGCTCGGACAGGTCATTGGCCACTGCGTAGCCCGCGATGCACGCTTTGGCGTCGTCCAGAGAGGAAAGGTAGGACGCTTCCTTGCCGATCACGATTGCCAGTTCCACTTCCCAGTCGTACTTTTCCGACGACGGCGGGATGGGCGCGGCGTCGAAAGGTCCACTGATGGTGTTGGACGGTTTCAGGAAAACCACTGGGACCTCGGGCGGTGTGGCCCCGGATTCGGCGGCGTGCGCGGTGTAGTTGAGGCCAATTGCCACCACGGATCCTGGGCGCGCAACGGGAGCACCCACGCGCAAGCCCTCCGCGGAAATCTCAGGTAGTTCCCCGGATTGGAGGGCTGCGCGGGTCCGGGTGAAACCGTCTGAGGCGAGGAAAACGCCGTCGATGTCTTTGGTCAGCGGCGAGAGATCGAAGTACTTCTCAGTGCCGTCGGCGTCCTGGGCGATGACGGCCGGTTGTTCGTTTCCGGCCGTACCCAGCCTGGCGAATTTCAAGGTCATGGCTTCCTCCGTGCGTTTGGGACTAACATCCGAGCTCTAGTGTGCTGTTTCACTACATAATACGGAAATGTGACCCATTGACAAGGTAGACATCCGATGTTTAGCTCTACCTAGATCAACCGCCAGCTGCCAAGCAAGGAGCGCAATGAGCGTCATCACCGCAGTGGACACTTTCGATATCCGTTTTCCCACCTCCCAGGACCTCGATGGCTCCGATGCCATGAACCCGGACCCCGACTATTCAGCGGCATACCTGATCATTCGCACCGATGCCGGTGACGACCATGAAGGCCACGGCTTCGTGTTTACGATCGGGCGCGGAAACGAGGTTGAGACGGCAGCCCTCGACGCACTCCGGGACCACATTCTGGGCCGCAATGTGGAAGACCTCCTGGGAGACATGGGCGCCACCTGGAAGCTGATGGCCCACGATTCCCAACTCCGCTGGCTTGGCCCGGAGAAGGGCGTCATGCATATGGCCATAGGCGCGGTGGTAAACGCCCTCTGGGATCTGAAGGCCAAGCGGGCCGGCTTGCCGCTCTGGGAACTGCTCGCAGACATGAGTCCCGAGGAACTCGTGGCATTGGTGGACTTCAGATACCTCACCGACGCCCTCACGCCGGATGAAGCGCTGGCGATCCTCCGGGCAGCGGAGCCGGGCAGGGAAGTACGCAAAGTGGCGCTGCGCGCTGAAGGCTACCCCGCTTACACCACGACGCCGGGCTGGCTGGGTTACAGCGACGAGAAACTGACTCGCCTGGCCAAGGAAGCCGTGGCCGATGGGTTTGCGCAGATCAAGCTCAAGGTGGGCGCCTCCTTGGAGGACGATATCCGCCGCGTTGGAATTGCCCGTGCGGCGGTGGGGCCGGACATCAGGATTGCGGTGGACGCCAACCAGCGCTGGGATGTCCAGGAAGCCATCGATTGGATGGCCCATCTGGCTCCCTATGACATCGCCTGGATCGAGGAACCCACCAGCCCCGATGACGTCCTGGGGCACGCGGCCATTGCCCGAGGGGTGGACCCTATCCCTGTGGCTACAGGGGAGCACGTCCAGAACCGGGTGGTGTTCAAGCAAATGCTCCAAGCTGGTTCCCTCCAAGTCCTGCAGATCGATGCAGCGCGGGTTGCAGGCGTCAACGAGAACATCGCCATCCTGCTCTTGGCCGCCAAATTCGGTGTGCCGGTGTGCCCTCATGCCGGTGGCGTGGGCCTGTGCGAGGCTGTCCAGCACCTGTCCATGTTCGACTTCGTTGCCGTTTCAGGGACAAAGGAAGGCAGGACGATCGAGTTCGTGGACCATCTGCACCAGCACTTCACCACACCCGTGGACGTCCGAAGCGGCGCCTACTGGCCGCCGTCGGCTCCTGGTGCGGGCAACGAAATGGTGCGTGAAACACTGGCCGAATACGCCTTCCCCGACGGACCCGTCTGGGCCGGGACGGGCGCGGCAGGAAACGCACCCGATCCGAGCAGGAAGGTATCCCGTTGATCCAGCACGCACCTTGGTTCGAAGAGTCACGCTTTGGCATGTTTGTCCATTGGGGCCTCTACGCCCTACCGGCACGCCATGAGTGGGTGATGAACCGGGAGGAAACCACGGTGGAGGAGTACTCCAAGTACTTCCGGCGCTTTGACCCCGATCTCTACGATCCAAACGAGTGGGCGCGGGCCGCGCGCAGGGCCGGCATGAAGTACGTGGTCCTCACTACCAAGCATCATGACGGCTTCTGCCTGTGGGACTCAGCCCTGACTGACTACAAAGCCACCAACACGCCAGTCGGCCGTGACCTGATCGCACCCTACGTGGACGCGCTTCGGGCTGAAGGGCTCAAAGTCGGTTTCTACCATTCGCTGATCGACTGGCACCACCCCGACTTCACCATCGATGGCGTGCACCCGCAACGCAACGCTACCGACGTCGAAGTCCTCAACGCAGGACGCGATATGGCACGCTACCGCGAGTACCTGCATGGCCAGGTCCGTGAGCTCCTCAGTAACTACGGCACCATCGACTACCTGTTCTTCGATTTCTCCTACGCAGAAACCGGACACGCAGAGTTCTGGGGCGGCAAGGGCGCGAAGGACTGGGACTCCGAAACCCTGCTTGCCCTGGTGCGGGAACTCCAACCGGGCATCGTGGTCAATGATCGCCTCGGTATCCCCGGAGACTTTGTCACTCCCGAGCAATACCAGCCAGCAGGTCCCATGATGGTGGATGGCGCACCGGTCAGTTGGGAGGCCTGCCAGACGTTGAACGGCAGCTGGGGTTACGACCGTGACAACCTCAACTACAAGTCCGTGGACCTGCTCATCCGAATGCTGGTGGATGGCGTCTCCAAGGGCGGAAACCTGCTGCTCAACGTAGGCCCAACAGGCCGCGGCAGCATCGACCCCCGGGCTCTCGCCTCCCTCGAGGGGATCGGCGCATGGATGCAACTGCACTCCCGGTCTATATACGGTGCAGGAACATCACAGTTCACAGCACCTGCGGATACCCGCTACACCCAGCGTGGGGACCGGCTGTACGTGCACCTCTTTGCCTGGCCCTTTGAATACGTCCATCTCCCGGACCTGGCAGGCAAGGTGGAGTATGCCCAACTCCTCAACGACGCTTCCGAGGTCTTCCTCCAAGAGGTGGACCCCGGGCAGCAAGCCATGAACATGACACCCGGGGGCCAGCCGGCGGGCACCCTGACCATCAAGCTCCCGGTCCAGCGGCCCGACGTCGCTGTGCCCGTGCTGGAACTGTTCCTGAAGCCGGAGGATGTCAATGACTGAAAGCATCGCCCTCCACACTCGCCTCAAGCCTGGAACCGAAGAGGCATACGCCCACGCCCACGCGAACATCCCGCCCGAACTCGTTGAAGCCCTCAAAGGAGCCGGCGTACGGAATTGGCGGATCTGGCGCAGCGGGCTGGACCTTTTCCACGTGGTGGACGTCGAAGACTACCAAGCCATGCGCCATGCGCTCGCGGATCATCCGGCGAACATACCCTGGCAGGCCCGGATGGCCGAACTCCTTGAGGTTCAGGACGATTACTCCGGGAACGATTCAGGTATCCAGAAAGTATGGGAACTGCCATGAACTCCGAACCACTCAACCTCGGCAAGCTCGGATTCGGCGGCGCCGGCATCGGGAATCTGTACAAGGCCATCCCTGATGGGGAAGCCTTGGCCACTGTCCTGGCAGCCTGGGATTCAGGGGTTCGCTATTTCGACACCGCACCCCACTACGGCCTGGGCTTGTCTGAGCAGAGACTGGGCGCTATCCTCCGGGACAAACCACGGGAAGAGTTCATCATCTCCACCAAGGTGGGCCGTTTGCTGGAAGCCAACCCGGATGCCGGCTCGGCAGCGGCCGGCTCAGCAAAGGACGACGAGGGCTTCGATGTCCCCGCTACCCGCAGGCGCGTATGGGATTTCACCGAAGCCGGCATCCGACGGAGCATCGAGGACTCCTTGGAACGCCTGGGCCTGGATCATGTGGATATCGCGTACCTCCACGATCCCGATGTCCACGATCTCCAGAAGGGCATCTCTCAAGCCCTCCCGGCGTTAGAGAAACTGCGCCAAGAAGGGGTGGTCAAAGCCATCGGTGTCGGCACCAACTCCGCGGAGGCAGCCTTGGAATGTGTCGAGGCGGCGGACCTGGACCTTGTCATGCTCGCAGGACGCTACACGTTGCTTGAGCAGCCCAGCGTCCCGCTGCTTGACCGGTGCGTGGAGCACCGCACCGGCGTCGTGAATGTTGGCGTCTACAACTCCGGGCTGCTGGCCCGTCCCGAAGTCCCTGACGACGCGCATTACAACTACGACCGCGCCCCGCGTGCAGTGGTTGAGCGTGCTCGGGCACTTGCGGCGGTCTGCCGGGACTTCGGTGTTGAACTTCCGACGGCGGCACTCCAGTTTCCGTTGCGGCATCCGGCTGTGGTGAATGTGACTGTCGGGGCGAGCAGACCTGAGCAAGTCACCTCGAACGCGAACCGCATGCAGGAATCGGTGCCGGAAGAACTGTGGGATGCGTTGGAGGGTCTGGGGCGTGATTGACGCACATCTGCACCTCTGGGATCTGGATGCCTTTGTAAGTGGAGGCGTCCGGCCCTACTCATGGCTGGGGCCGCAGCACGGTGCGCTGTTCCGCAGCTTCGGGGAGGACGAGGCTGGAGAGGTCTTGGGGGAAGCGGGGATCAGGGGAGCGGTGCTGGTCCAGGCCGACGATACGGTTGCCGACACCCAAAGTATGCTCGGCGTGGCCGCCCGCCATCCGTGGGTGCTCGGCGTCGTGGGGTGGGTCCAGCTGGATTCGCCAACACAAGCCGCGGAACACTTGGACGCCTTCACCGCTCATTCTGTTTTCAGGGGAGTCCGGCACCTAGTGCACGATGATCCCCGCGACGACTTCCTTGACCTGCCCCCGGTGCGGGAATCTCTGGCCTTGGTTGCCGCGCGCGGCCTGGCCTTCGACGTCCCCGATGCCTTCCCGCGTCACCTGGGAGCCACTGTCCGGCTTGCCCGGGAACTTCCTGAGCTGACCGTGGTCCTGGATCACCTAGGCAAGCCACCCCTTGCGGACGCGACTGCGATGGAGGCTTGGAGCTCTGATCTTCGGGAACTAGGGCGTCTGCCCAACACGGTGGCCAAATTGTCCGGCCTGCACTTGCCCGACGTGGAGTATTCGGCAGATTCGTTGCGGCCACTGTTCGAGGAAGCGTTGGAAGCCTTCGGGCCCGATCGCTTGATGATCGGCAGCGACTGGCCAGTCAGCACACTGGGTGCGCCTTATGGCAGGACCTTGGATGTGTTGTTGGAACTCGTGTCTTCACTGAGCGTCCCTGAACAGGATGCCGTGCTCGAGGCGACAGCAATCCGCGCCTACGGGCTGCCGGTTACGCCGATTCCACAGGATTAGCGCTTTCCAGGGATTAGCGCTTTCCAAGGATTAGAGCGCCTGCCGCAGCCAGTTCTCCACGCCACTGATGTGGACAGTCACGAGGGCCCGGACCAGTTCGGCATCGCCGCGTTCCAAGGCGTCGGCGATCGCGTGGTGCTCGGCAAGGGTATGTGCCACGGCCTTTTCCTGCGTCAGGCCTCGCCAGATCCGGGCACGAACCGTGCTGCTGGACAGGGCCTCCAACAGGCTGCCGAGGTAATCGTTCCCCGCGGCTTCGGTAATGATGCTGTGGAACTCGAGGTCGTGGGCTACGAGCTCTTCGACGTCGGTGTTTTCATCGATGCCGTCCATGGTGGCCCGGAGTGCCGTGAGTTCATCTGGACTGATCTTGCTCGCAGCGAGGTGGGCGGTGGCAGGTTCCAGGATTCGTCGGACCTCAAAGAGTTCCAGGATGGACCGGTCCTGATGCAGGTCGACCACAAATGCCACGGCTTCGTTGAGCAGCTTGGCATCGAGACTGGTGACATAGGTTCCATCGCCGCGGCGCACGTCGAGCACGCGGATCAGCTCCAGCGCCTTCACCGCCTCGCGCAGTGAACTGCGCGAAAGGCCCAGCCGCTCGCTAAGTTCCTTCTCCGGCGGAAGCCGATCGCCGGCCTTGAGTTCCCCGCGGATCAGCATGTCCTTGATCTTGCCAATCGCCTCATCTGTCACAGCCATGGATCCATAGTAGTGGCGAGTCATCGGATGTTTGGCTTAGGCGCGCTCTCACCCAACTGGGTAGCAGCAGATGCCCTTTTGAGCGCTCAAAACGGCGTCTGCTGCTACTTACTTGGGTTCGTTAACCGACGACGGCGGCACCCAGGTTCCGTTGTTACGGAACCCCGGTGCCGCCGTCGGGCGTTGTTTGGGGCTTGTTAGGAGTCGCCGCCGCGCATGGGGCGGTTGGCAACCACCGGGGCGCTGCCGGTGTAGCCGTCGCGGGTCGCAGCAAGCTCGTGGATCTGCTTGCGGCAGAGGTACCAGCCGACCACCATCAGTGCGCATGCGATCGCCGTGACCAGCATGGTAAGCGGGGAGTCGATGAAGACCATCACCAGCACGCCCACCAGGAACAGCAGTGAGAGGTAACCGGTGTACGGCGCGCCAAACATCCGGAAGGAAGGACGCTTCAGCCAGCCCTTGTCTGCCCAGCGCTTGAGCTGCATCTGGCAGAGGACGATGGTGGCCCAGGTGACGATGATGCCCACGGAGGCAACGTTCAGGACGATTTCGAAGGCCTGCGCCGGGACGAGGTAGTTCAGCGGAACGCCGAGGAGCGAGACGCCTGCCGTGATCGCAATGCCGCCGTAGGGGACACCAGCCTTGTTCATGCGCTGGGCAAACTTCGGGGCGGAACCGGCAACGGACATGGAGCGCAGGATGCGGCCGGTGGAGTACAGGCCCGCGTTCAGCGAGGACAGCGCGGCGGTCAGAACCACGAGGTTCATGATGACGTCCACGCCCTGGATGCCGATGGAACCGAAGAACGTCACGAACGGGCTGACGCCCTTCTCGTATGAGGTGTAGGGGAGCAGCAGTGCCAGCAGGATGACCGAGCCAACGTAGAACACTGCGATACGGAAGACCACGGAGTTGATGGCCTTGGGCATGATCTTCTCGGGGTTGGGAGTCTCGCCCGCGGCGGTGCCCACGAGTTCGATCGAGGCGTATGCGAACAGCACACCCTGCATGAGGATGATCATGGGGAGCAGGCCGTTGGGGAAGATACCGCCGTTGTCCGTGATGAGGCTGAAGCCGACTTCCTGGCCCTCAACCGGAGTGCCGAAGATGACGAAGTATGTACCCACGAGCAGGAATGCCACGAGTGCGGCCACCTTGATGATGGCGAACCAGAACTCAAGCTCGCCGAAGACCTTCACCGATACGAGGTTCAGGCTGAGGACCACGACCAGGGCGATAAGGGCCCAGGCCCACTGTGGAACGGCACCCATCCAAGGGACGTATTTGCCGAAGAAGTTCATGTACAGCGCCGCTGCTGTGATGTCCACGATGGTGGTGGTGGCCCAGTTGATCCAGTAGAACCAGCCGGAAACGAAGGCTGCCTTCTCACCGAAGAACTCACGGGCGTAAGAGACGAAGGATCCCGAGGACGGGCGGTGGAGAACGAGTTCACCGAGCGCGCGGAGGATCAGGAATGCGAAGAAGCCACAAACGGCATACGCGATTACCAGGGAAGGGCCAGCTGCGTTGAGGCGGCCGCCTGCGCCGAGGAACAGGCCGGTGCCGATTGCACCGCCGATCGCGATCATCTGGATCTGGCGGGGTTTGAGATCCTTGTGGTAGCCCTTGTCCTCCGTATGGAGGGCTTTCTCGCTGGCGTGCGCCTGGGGCGGGACCGTGTGGTCCGTGATGGGTGGGTTGGTCATTGGAATCCTTAGGGGTGTCCTGTTGGGGTGTCCTGCACGAGGCCGGTCGGGGGCCGGAGCGCAGGACAGGGCCTCGTGGGGGTGTGCCTCATTGGGCGGAAATGGCTCGCTTGAGCCGCTGGGCTTACTGGCCGGTTTCGGCTTACTTGCTCAGGTTTGCCAGACGTTCCGGGCTGAGCAGTTCCTCAAGCTGGGCGGCGGTCAGCAGACCGTGTTCCAGGACGAGTTCTGCAACACCCTTGCCGGTAACCAACGCTTCTTGGGCGATGGCCGTGGCGGAGGCATAACCGATGTGGGGGTTCAATGCCGTGACGAGACCGATCGACTGCTCCACGGTAAGCCGTAGCCGTTCGGTGTTTGCTGTGATGCCCCGGACGCAGCGTGCCGTAAGGGTGCGGCACGCTGCTTCCAGGTGGGAGATGCTCTTGTGCAGGCTGTGCACAATGATCGGTTCGAAGGCGTTCAGCTGAAGCTGGCCCGCCTCCGCGGCCATGGTGACTGTGACATCGTTACCGATGACTTCGTACGCCACCTGGCTGACCACTTCCGGGATCACCGGATTGATCTTGCCGGGCATGATCGACGAGCCGGACTGTACGGCCGGCAGGTTGATCTCACCCAAACCCGCACGCGGTCCGGAGGACAGCAGGCGGAGGTCGTTACAAATCTTGGAGAGCTTCACTGCCACGCGCTTGAGGACGCCGGACAGGTGCACGAAGGCGCCAACGTCCTGGGTGGCCTCGATGAGGTCGGCTGCAGTGAGGAGCGGAAGGCCCGTGATTTCGGCCAGGTGCCGGCACGCGGCATCGGCGTATCCGGCTGGGGCGTTGAGCCCTGTGCCGATGGCAGTGGCCCCGAGGTTGATCTCGTGGATCAGCATGTGGGACTCGTCCAGTCGCGCCCGGTCTTCGCCGATGGTCACGGCATATCCGCCGAACTCCTGGCCCAGGGTCATGGGCACTGCGTCCTGAAGCTGGGTGCGGCCCATCTTCACAACGGTGCGGAATTCCTTGCCCTTTTCAGCAAATGCCAGCTCCAGCTCTTCCAGTGCGAGGAGGAGTTCCTTCACAGAGAAGATCGTGGCGAGGTTTACCGCGGTGGGGTAGACATCGTTGGTGGACTGACTCAGGTTGACGTGGTCATTCGGGTGCAGCTTTGAGTAGTCGCCCTTGGGGTGGCCGAGGATTTCCAAAGCACGGTTGGCGATGACCTCGTTGGCGTTCATGTTGGAGCTGGTGCCCGCGCCGCCCTGGATCACGTCCACCATGAACTGCTCCTGGAGCATGCCATCCATGACGTCCTGGCAGGCCTGCTCGATGGCTCCGGCGCGCTCTGCGTCCAGAAGGCCGAGCTCGTGGTTGGTCCGGGCTGCAGCCATCTTGACTGCGGCCAAGCCACGTACCAGGTGACGGTTGGTGGAGAGGGGCTGCCCTGTGATGGGGAAGTTCTCGATTGCCCTGAGGGTGTGAACCCCCCAGTAGGCGGTTGCCGGGACATCCCGGTCACCCAGGAGGTCGTGTTCGGAACGGATGGGGATCGCCTGATCGACGGTGGTCATAGCTGTCCTTGGTTTAGTTCTTGCTGAAAAATTGCGCTGCACGGAGCTCGCCGACTGGAAGGCCGCCACCCAGCACCGGTGGGCTTTGAAGCGTGTCCAGGCTGCCGCCGTCGACGCCCAACTGGCGGAGGACCTCAACGGTGACGGGCATGCGTGCGCGGTCACCGCCGTCGGAAATCTTCACGGCGACGCCGCGGCCGTCCGGCAACCCCACCAGCTGGAGGCCTTCAAAACCGTCCTTGGCGAGCAGTCCGGGGACGGCGCGCATCAGCGCAGTGACGTCGCGGCCTTCGCCGGCCACCATCTCGGGGAAGCGGCGCATCGCGTGGGCCACCTTGCCCTCATCGGTGCTTTGGTCGGCGGCGGCCAGACGGCCGTAAGCGCGGGCCATGCCGTGCAGCGAGTGGGCAAAGAGCGGTGTTCCGCAGCCATCGGTGCTTACTGCGGCTGCGTCTTCGCCGGTCAGTTCGGTGATGGTGTCGCGAACCAGGACCTGCAGTGGGTGCTCCGGGTTCAGGTACCCCTCCACGGGCCAGCCGTTGATGACACAGACTGCAGTCATTGAGGCGTGCTTGCCGGAGCAGTTCTGGGCAAGCTGGGTGGGGCCGTTGCCGGCGCGGAGCCACTCTTCGCGCTCAACGACGCCGTACGGCAGGTCCGTGCTGTTGCCCAGAGCCGCTTCGGTCAGGCCGTGAAGCGCCAGGATCTCGGCGGCGCCGTCGCGATGCGCTTTGCTGCCCGAGTGGCTGGCCGCCGTCAGGGCGAGGAGGTTCTGGGGGATGTCCAAGCCTGCGCGGAGGAGGGCTACGGCCTGCAGCGGCTTAAGGGACGAGCGCGGGTACATGGGTGCGTCCGGCTCGCCGGCTTCGATGGCACTGCTGCCATCGGCGTTCAGGGCGATCAGCGATCCATAGTGGATGCTCTCCACCAGGCCGTCGCGCGTCTGTTCGACGAGCGGGACGTGGTTGGGCGTTCTCTGTGCTGTTTGGGCCGCTGCTGCCGCGGTCACTTGGGGCATGGTGTCCTTTGGGTGGTTCATTTGCTGAGGATCGTGTCCAGTGCGACGCTGACGGCCTGAAGGTGATCGGCCATCGCTTTGCTCGCTGCTTCGGCGTCGCCTGCTTCGATTGCATTCAGCACGGCAACGTGTTCCTCGTCCGAGCGGTGTTGCCGGTCGGCGACGAGGTTGAGGGTTTCAGACTGGTGGGCCAAGGCGTCGCGGATATCGGAAACGACGCTGGCGAACACCCGGTTGCCACTGGCCCGGGCGACGGCGGAATGGAAGCTGGCGTCCAGGTTCACCCAGGCTTCGGGATCGTTCTCGTTGAGCATTTCCTGGACGATGTCCTTCAGGTGCTCAAGTTCTTCTTCGGTGCGGCGCAGGGCTGCCAGTCCGGCTGCGGGAATCTCAATGTGCGGACGTGCCTCGTTCAGATCACGCGCACTGTACTGGCCCAAGGTAAGGTCGTTGGCGACCTTGTTGGCCACAATGAACGTGCCCTTGCCGGTCTTGGTCATGGTGAGGCCCAAGGTGTTGCAGGACCGCAGCGCTTCTCTGATGACCGAGCGGCTCACGCCATACTGGGCCGCCAGCGTTGCTTCAGAGCTCAACTTGGTGCCGATATCGAACTGGCCGCCCTCGATAGCCCTTCTGAGTGCCGCGAAGACAGCCTCAGCCGCGGAAATGCGCGAGATCGGCGTATGCCCAGCGGAAGAGCCCTGAGGGGCTGGCTGTCCGGCTGTCCGGCTGTCTGACAGGTTCACGTTATCGAATATGGCACGGGTCACAAGGCCGTGTCAACGCTGAAAGATTCGCTTCACGCTTTGGGTGTTCAGGGTGCTGCGTTGCTCCCGCACAATGGAGCATGCTATTCACCAAAAAGTCGCTCACCGCGGACGGTTTCACGGGCTTCCGGGCCCTGGACGAGCTCGAGGTCATGCGGATCCCCCAGGGGCCGGGAATCTTTGCCCTCCTTTGCCCTGCGGGTTTCGATCCCGTGTTCCTCACCAAGAGCACTGCCGGAACCTTCAAGAAAAAGGACCCGTCGCTCAAATGTGAAGCTTTGGAAGCGGAGTGGGTTCCGGACGTTTCGCTGTTGTACCTGGGCAAGGCCAGCGCCGGAAGCCAGGGAAACCGGGGGCTTCGGAAGCAGATCCAGGAGTTCATGGATTACGGCCGCGGACGGCCCACGGTCGTCTGGGACGCTCGCCTCATCTGGCAGCTCCGGGACGCCTTGGACCTGATCATTGCGTGGAAGGAACTCCCTCCTTCCGAGTTGAACGCAGCCGAGGCCGCCTACCACGCTGATTTCGTTGCCACATATGGCCGCCTGCCGTTCGCGAATCTGGTTCAGGCTCGCACCAAAAAGTAGGGCGTTAAGTACGACGGCGGCACTGGGCTTCTGTTGGGGCCTGCCATGGGAGCCGCGCGCGGCGCATAATGTCATGCATGACGGGCAGTAACCCCGCTGGAGGCAAACCGCATGGATCCCGGATCACCATCGAGGCGCCTGTCCTCCGCATCGGTGCCGGGCAATCCGACTACGAGGGACTAAGCCGTTACGTCGATTTCCTCCGGAAGCCGCGAGGACTCCACATGACATTGCTGCACGTAGGTATCCTCGATGATTTGGTCCAGGATATTGAAGCCTGGACCAAAGGAATGTCCAGGTCAGAGAACGTACTTCCGGAGATTGTGGGTTGGTTGACGGAGTTGCCTGTACTGCAGGGGTTCCTGGGAAAGTCGGACAAGCTAGTCCCTCTGGGCGGTGGCCGCCTTATGGGGTTGGAAGTGGACGTTCCTCAAGAGGTTCACGACTATCAGGCCCTACTGGTTCAGGGGCTTCATGTGCTTTTGGATGACCTGGGCCTGGATAACATCGACGACTTCATCCTGAGCTCACCTGCCCTGGGCTACAGGTCACCCCGTTGGTTGCCTCATATCGCCGTTGGCAAGGCCCGGACGCGCCATGACCCGCCGATGGAGATCGCTCCAGTGCCCGTTGAATTCGGGGACTCACAGATCCGGAACCGGGACTCGCTGCCACTGCCGGGATGAACGTGTTTGTCCTGTCACGGTAAATTGGACGGGACTCCCGTTTCCCAGCCCAAGGACTTTCATGCAGCCCCGCACCCTGTTTCGTACCGTTGCTTTTGCCGAAGCTGTGACGTGGACGCTGTTGCTGATTGGGCTGTTCCTTAAGTACGTCACGCACACCACGGAGATGGGCGTGAGCGTAGCCGGAGGTATCCACGGTTTTGTCTTCCTTTGCTACGCAGCGACAGCCGCCTTCACGTGGATCAACCAAAAATGGACTGCTCGCACGGGACTGCTTGCCATCGTTTCGGCGGTAATTCCCTATGCGACCATCCCGGTGGAGAGGTCGCTTGATCGGCGGGGATTGCTCGACGGCGGGTGGCGGCTGGCCGCTGGCGGCGAGAAGCCCCGCGGCGCCCTGGAAAAGGCGCAGGCATGGGTGCTGGGCAATCCCATTCTGGCGGTTGTTCTGGTTTTGGTGGGCGTCGGCGCAGTATTCAGCTTCCTGCTTTTCATGGGACCGCCGGACACCTGGTTCTCCTGATCACTTTCGCTCTGTGGCTCCGTGACCTTGTTTGGAGCCCAAAGCTGCACTTTTCCGGCGATTTGGGTCTCTTTTTGTCTCAATGAAGGTCAGGAAGCCACGGGCTCAGTCATTTTTCGGCGTTGGGGCAGCCCCAGGATGTGGGGTTTTCCTGGCAGGTGTCGGCGACGAGTGCTTTTTCTGTTTTCCAGACGTGGATGGTTTTGGGTTCTGTGGTGAGGTCGAGGGTTCCGTTGATGGGCAGGGGTGGGCCGTTGTTCACGGAGTAGGTTCCGGTGTAGCTGGTGGTGATGGTGGCGGGGTAGTTCCCTGTTGCTGTGTAGGTGTGGCTGGTGCGGGTTTGGTTGAGGAGCCAGTCGGCTTCGGGGATGGGGTAGCCGGCTGCCGGGGTGGGGCCGAGGCTGGTGCCGTCGCCGAAGGTGTAGGTGAAGCTGGCCGGGGTGGCTGTCAGGTGGACGGTTTGGCCGAGGATGGTGACGTTGAAGGCTTGTTCGGTAGCGGTGGTGTAGAAGTTGGTTGGTCCGCCTTTGAGGGTGTGGGGGAAGGGTTGGGCTTGCAGGGTTCCCGGGTTCACGGGGAGCTGGCGGAAATCGTTCAGGATCCGGGTGGCGATGTTGGCCAGGACGTTTTCGGGTTTGGCGTCGTACAGGCACGTGGGTCCGCTGATGGGGATCCAGTTGGTCCAGCCGGGGTTGGTGATGGACTTGGGTGCTTGTTTCCAGATGACCGGTGTTCCTTCATCGCCGCCCGGTGTTGTGGCAGGGCAGCTTAGGGCAAGGCAGCCGGGGTCGACGGTGTCCGGACCGTCCGCCCGGCAGTGAACATCGGCCATGTACTGGTTGGGGTCGTCAGTGGCGGAGGTGCCGTCCAGCTTCGGGGATGACTTCCCGGCGATGGGATCGAACTGCCATTTGGCTCCGAGGTCGATACTGCCATTGACGTCATTCGAGCTCGTCCACTCATCTTGGCTGTCGGCATTTGCTATCTGAGGTGTAAGAGTCAGCAGTATTGCCGCGAGGACGATGCGCCATGCGAACCTCCGAGTCAGATTAGCGAACGACACCGGTGTCTACAACTTTCCAAGTCGTCTGGAATTGGGCGACAACTACGAATACGTCGTTTGTGGCAATATCCGCCGGACGTCCCTGGCTACCGTCTGAGTTGAAGTAGCTAATCGCGTCTTGTATCACCTGGACCCTCGACAAGTGTGAGGCCTCGTCTGGCTGCCAATCCATTTCGATGGCAGGCACCTGGAATGTGCCGCCGACCATCCACCGGCCAGTCTTGTAACCCTGAATGGATGCCTCCATCATGTGACTGCAGACAATGCACTCCGGGGTGCTCAACGTGGCGAGAGCCGCGACATCGCCCGTCTCATTGGCGTGGCTCTTGAGCTCGTAGTAGTACCGGATAAACGCCTCCAGCCCCGCCTTCGAGTTCTCCTTCGCCAACTCGGGCATCACGGGCACTGGCACATTCTCGGCCTTGCCCTTCGCGTCGGCCGGCTTGTAGACAGCGGCGGGAACGGCACTCCCCGAAGATTCAGTAGCCGAAGGACCTGACGACAAAACCGCCGAGGTGGGTGACGCCGTCGTCGAGCTTGTTTCGGAAGGAGAACCGGGCTGGCCGCCCTGACAGCCAGTGAGAAGCAACGCGGCTGTGAATCCGAAGACCGCTCCTCGAATGCGGGCACGTGAAGAGAAGGTAAAAAGGCGTGACATGACAGGCTCCCCCAGCAACTGTTTGGCGATGTGTCGGCCAGTCTAGGCGGGGTAAAGGGGCGGTTTCACGTCGAAGAGGACTGCTTGTGGATAACTATTGAGGCTGGTCCCTAACCCCGCAATTTCTCCATGTCCCGCCGGTCCTTCTTGGTAGGCCTGCCGGCACCGCGGTCGCGCTGGGGAAGTCCGAGCTTGGGGGCCACGGGCCGTGGGGGAGTGTGGTCGGTGAAACAGTGCGACGCAGCCTCGGCGCCAACGCGTTTCGCGATCAGTCGCCTTACTTCGAGGATCCGTTCCCAGCCGGATTCGCGGACCCTGATGGTGTCGCCGATGATCACGCTCTGCGACGCCTTCGCAGGGTTTCCGTTGATGCGGATGTGGCCAGCGCGGCAGGCAGCAGTGGCCGCGGATCGGGTCTTGTAAGCGCGGATCGCCCACAACCAGGCATCCACCCGGACATTCGCTGGAGATGAAGACGGGATACTCATGATTTGAACGAGTCTAGTCCGGCGTGGACGGGTCAGCCGAGTGATAAGAACGGCGAGAACACCTGAAAGCTGCGAGATCGCCGGAGAACTCCCTGTGTGTCAGGCTGCTGTGTGACAGTTTGTGTGTCGCTCGTGGCCTGACGTGCGGGGCGGGGAAAGGTCCGTTATGGATTTTGTTGTCCCGTTGCGTGCTTCGAAGCGGAGTCACTTC
>NZ_JAHOPC010000025.1:0-22659 GCF_019038615.1 Paenarthrobacter aromaticivorans | reverse complement strand
TAGTACTGATGCACCATGTCCCGGATCTCATCACGGCTAATACCTCTCGGGCCAACAGTCATGGCTACTCCTGCTCTCGTCACACACCACCTGACTCACAACCAGCCTGACGCAGAGGGAAGCCGTTGGACGTGAGAGAGGAACGCGCCAAAAGCCGTTGGATGTGAGAGAACGTCAGGCCTTTGCGGCTTCCACGAACGCGCGGATCTTCGCCAGGTCCTTCACTCCCCGGGACGACTCCACACCTGAGGAAACGTCCACGCCCCAGGCATCCGCCGCAGTGGCAGCGAAGGCAACATTGCCGGGTTCAAGTCCGCCTGCGAGCAACCACTCCCGGCCGCCAAGTCCCTTCGCACGCACTGACCCGTAGTCCCAGGACTCTCCCGAACCCGGCACGGCTGCATCGATCAAGAGCAGATCCTCGCCCAGATCGCTGAACTGGTCCGGCGCGGCACCCATGGTGACGGCCCGGATGAGCCGCATACCGGCGTCGTGCACTGTTTTGACATCCTCGGCAGTCCGAGTGCCGTGCAACTGAACCCATGTGAGTCCAGCGGCGCGCGCAACAGAAACGGCGTCGGAGGCAGGCTCATGCCGGAAAACAGCCACAGCATTAACATGTGCGGGCACCAGCGGCAGCAGGATACGCACCTGGTCAGGACTGACTTCACGTGGGCTCGAAGTCAGCACGAAGCCGACCGCATCCGCACCGGCGTCGACGGCGGAGCGCACGGATTCGGGCGTGCTCAAACCGCACACTTTGACGAACATTCCGTGCCTCCAGCCGTATCCACAAACGTTTTCCACATATGACGTTAGCAAGCCGCAATGACAACGCAGAAGCTGTGTCCACCACTAGGCTGGTCGGATGGAGATCATCCGCTTTGCCGACATCCACCCCGAACCGTGGCGTAACGGAGGCGGTGTGACGCGCGAACTCGCCAGCCACCCGAAAGTCGCCTCGGCCCAGGACGGCGCGTGGGATTGGCGCGTCAGCATCGCCGATGTCTCCAAGGCCGGGGACTTCTCCAATTTTCCCGGCATGGAACGGGTCATCACCATCATTGACGGTGAGCTGCTGCTCCTGACCATCGACGGCGAAGAGCACCCGCTCGAGAAGTATCGTCCGTTCCGATTCTCGGGAGAGGCAGCGTCGTCAGCCACGCTACCCACGGGGGATATCCGCGACCTCAACGTCATCGTTCGCGCCAGCGCGTTCAAGGGGTACACGTCCATCGTCGAGATCTCCAAGAAACGCGCACACCCCGTGTTCGAGGGACAGTTGGCCGTCCTCCTGGAAGGCAAAGCGACGGTCTCGCCTGGGGCGGATCCGGAGGATGTGTCCGACGGCGCCAGCCCGGCTCCCAGCGCAGCCGAGCCGGTGGAGCTGAACCGCTACGACGCCGTGGTCGGCTCGGATACGCGGAGCCCCGAGATCTCGGGCCGGGGTTTTGTTGCCGTGATCTCCATCGACAAAGTGGACTCCCCGAACGTCTAGGCTGGTGACTTTCGCCACCCAAAGTGGCCACGGTCTGCTGGAGTTGCTAGCCTGAAATGAAGGTTCCGCTCTGGAACCTCCGGACGACGGTTCAGTACCCGGCACGCGACAAGACTGGCCAAAGGATCTGTCATGTCGTGGTTAATTCTCATTCTCTCCGGAGCCCTTGAGGCCGTTTGGGCTGCTGCACTTCACCGCTCAAAGGGCTTCCGCAAGCCAGTCCCCACCGTTATTTTCCTGGTCAGCGTCGTCGCCAGCACCGCCGGCCTCGCGATCGCCATGCAATCCATTCCCACGGGTACGGCGTACGCGGTGTGGGTGGGTGTCGGCGTCGTCCTGACTTCGGCATACGCCATGGTCACCAAGGTGGAACGCGCGACGACGGCCCGGTTGCTGCTGCTCGCAGGTATCGGCGCGTGCGTGGTTGGCCTGAAGGTGGTGGCGTAGCCATGGCCACAACAACCACCACGACCCAGAACTCTGCGAAGAACGGCGTCTTCTGGCTGGTTCTCCTGTCTTCAGCCGTCCTCGAAGCCGTGTGGGCCACTGCTCTGGGACTCTCCAACGGCTTCACCCAGTTGATTCCCACATTGGTATTCGCGGTGACAGCAGCATTGAGCATGCTCGGACTCGGGATCGCCGTGAAACGAATCCCCTTGGGCACTGCATACGCGGTATGGGTTGGAATCGGCGCGGCGCTCACTGTTGGCTGGGCCATGCTCAGCGGCGTCGAACCCGCGAGTCCGTTGAAGCTGCTCTTCATCGCCGGAATTGTGGGTTGTGCTGCTGGTTTGAAAGCCCTACCTGCTGGGAAACCTGTGGCTAAGGCCGAGTAGCCGGCACTCTTCCACGCTCCTTCCCAGTTGCCTCCCCCGGCACCCCTCGCCCAGCGGCAGAAACCCCGAAATCACAGGGGCGGGCATGCAGGCGTGCCGGGTGCTATCCGGACCAACTGGGAAGGAGCGTCGGCCACACCCGAAGAACCAGCAGGAATACCAAAGCCCGCGGCGGAGTTCACGCCACCAAAGGGCACTTCGAATACCAACACGCATGGGAGAAGTTCATGACTGCAGTTCAACTCGGCGATGGCCTTACTGTCAGCCCCCTCGGCTTTGGCGGCATGGCCCTGACACCGGTTTATGGGGGAATCGACCCCGCTGAAGCCCTGCAAACCCTTAGGCATGCGGTGGATGCGGGAATCACTTTCATCGACACCGCAGATGTTTACGGCGCCGGAAGCAACGAGGAGTTGGTGGGCCAGCTCCTGAAAGGCCGGCGTGACGAGATCCAGCTGGCAACAAAATTCGGAATAGAGGGCAACGCCGCGAACGGGTACACGGGAGTTCGCGGCGATGCGCCCTACGTCAGGCAGGCGGCAGAAGCTAGCCTCCGCCGCCTGGACACTGACGTGATTGACCTCTACTACCTGCACCGCCGTGACCTCCGCGTTCCGATAGTGGAAACCGTGGAGGCCATGGCGGAGCTGGTCCGAGAGGGCAAGGTTCGGCACCTGGGACTGTCTGAGGTGACAGCCGAGGAGCTTCGGCAGGCCAACGCCGTCCATCCCATTGCCGCGGTCCAAAGTGAATGGTCAATATGGAGCAGGGATGTTGAGCAAAACGTTGTTCCTGCAGCGAAGGAACTCGGTGTTGGCTTTGTGCCATATTCGCCGCTCGGCCGAGGGTTCCTCACGGGAACCATTAGCGCGAGCGACTTGGGCGAAAACGACTTCCGCCACAAGATTCCCCGCTTTGATGGCGAGGCCCTCGATGCGAACCAGGCCGTCGTGGCCGCGGTTCGCGAGGTAGCCGATGACCTGGGTGCAACTCCTGCCCAGGTAGCACTGGCTTGGCTGTTCGCCCAAGGCAAGCGCCTTGGGCTGCCGGTGGTCCCCATCCCCGGTACGCGCAAAACGCACCGTATTGACGAGAACCTTGGCGCGCTGTCCCTGCAACTGGGAACAGCGCAACTTGAGGTGCTCGACCAGGCCGCGGACGCCGTCGTCGGTTCGCGTTCTGCCGATCCCAACTGGGTGTCGCAAGGCCGCGAAGCCAACACGACCACTGCATAGACTGAGCCGATGGATTCGCTTATTCACTCATCGCGTGACGTCACCATCCGGAGCATTTCGGTTAGCGAGATGAACAACAATGTGTATCTGTTGACCTCGAAGTCCACAGGCGTGCAGCTGTTGATCGACGCCGCCGACGACCTTCCAGCCATTCAGCAACTCCTGAAGGACAGCGAAACGGATACTTCCGAAGTGCCGAAGCTCGTCCGAATCGCCACTACCCACCAGCATTGGGACCACATCCGTGCCTTGGGTGAGTTGGTATCCGCGACCGGCGCCAGCACCTCTGCAGGAGCGGACGACGCCGATGCGCTGCCCGTTCCTGTGGATGTCCGGCTTGGTCACGGCGACGTCGAGCGCTTCGGTGACTTAGAGATCACGTCGGTCCACTTGCGCGGACACACCCCTGGCTCGATCGCTTTCGTTTACCAGGATCCGGATGGGCCTGCCCACATTTTCAGTGGGGACTCGTTGTTTCCCGGAGGCGTCGGCAACACACAGGGCGATCCTTCACGTTTCACTTCACTATTGAACGACGTGAAAGAGCGGCTGTTCGACGCCTACCCGGACGAGACCGTGGTGCACCCTGGCCATGGGTTGCCCACGACGCTCGGAGCCGAGCGGCCACACCTTGACGAGTGGCGCGCCCGAGGCTGGTGATCCCCGCCGGACCGCGCGTTAGCGGCCGCGACGCTCGTTCGACGCCGGTGCCGATGCACGGCGCGGGCCACTGCGCGCCGGACGACCGGCGCCGGAGCCCCCGCGACCGGAGTTGCCGGATGCACCCGAGCCCGAACCGTAGGATCCGCCGGATGTAGCGCCCGTTGCCGAGGACCAAACAGCCTTGTTTCCGCCAGTACGGGTGCTCGTGGTGGACGCCGTGCGCGGGGCCGAAGCTGAGCGCTGGCCACCAGTAGCAGCACGCTGGCCCGAAGCGGGACGACCGCTGCGGCCGCCCTGACCCTGCGAGCCGGGAACGTCATTGCGGTGAGTGGCACCAGCCTTGCCGCGACCACGTGGGCTGCGGGCGACGTCGTCGTTCATTGCTGCGCGACGATCGGCGCGGTTGATGTCGGTGCGAACCGGCTCAGCTGCCACCTTGCCGCGTCCGCCGCGACCACCACGGCCACCCGCGGTGGGTGCAGCCTGGCCGCCCGTACGGCGTGCGCGCTTGCGCTGGGCGTTGGCGCCAGTGGACGTGCCGCCGCCCTGCGGGGCTTTCGCCGCGAGGAGCGCTGCACGGGTGCGGGGATCAACCTTGTCAGCGATGTCGCCCACGAGTTCGGCGACCAACGGCGAGTTGGCAGTGACGCGCTCGAACGATACGTCGACGCCGGCAGCCTTCATGAGCTTCTTGACGTCGCTCTGCTGCTCCGGGAGCGTCAGCGTGACAACGGTGCCATCGGAGCCAGCACGGGCCGTGCGGCCTGAGCGGTGGAGGTACGCCTTGTGCTCTGTGGGCGGATCAACGTGGATGACGAGTTCGACGTCATCCACGTGCACGCCGCGGGCTGCGACGTCGGTTGCCACCAGGACGCGAACGTCGCCGTTGGAGAACTCGGCCAAGTTGCGGTCGCGGGCGTTCTGCGACAGGTTGCCGTGAAGGTCGACGGCGGGGATGCCGGCGTCCGTGAGGGTCTTGGCAAGTTTGCGGGCGTGGTGCTTGGTCCGCATGAAGAGGACGCGGCGGCCAGCGCCGGAGGCCAGTTCGACGATGAGCTGCTTCTTGACGGTCTGATCGTTAACTACCAGGACGTGGTGTTCCATAGTGGTGACGGCAGCCTGCGGGTCATCCACGGAGTGCGTCAGCGGGTTGGAGAGGTAACGGTTGACCAGCTTGTCAACACCGTTGTCCAACGTCGCGGAGAAGAGCAGTCGCTGACCCTGCGTGGGGGTCATGTCCATGAGCTTCTTGACTACCGGAAGGAAGCCGAGGTCAGCCATGTGATCTGCCTCGTCCAGCACGGTGACCTCAACGGCTTCGAGGGTCAGGATGCGCTGGCGGATCAGGTCTTCGAGGCGGCCCGGGCAGGCGATGACGATGTCGACGCCGGCGCGCAACGCCTTTTCCTGGCGTGCCTGGGAAATGCCGCCGTAGATCACCGTGGTGTTCAGGCCCATGGCCTTGGCCAGCGGTTCGATCGTGGCGTTGATCTGGGTTGCGAGTTCACGCGTCGGAGCAAGGACGAGGCCCATGGGGCGGCCCGGCTTGCGGAAGTGCTTAGCTTCACGCTCGGCCAAGCGGGCCACAAGAGGGATGGCGAAAGCGATGGTCTTGCCGGAGCCGGTGCGGCCTCGGCCCAGGACGTCGCGGCCTGCGAGCGTATCCGGGAGGGTCTTCACCTGGATGGGGAATGCCTCTTCGATGCCGTCTGCGGCGAGGGAATCAGCAATAGCCTTGGGCGTGCCAAGGGCAGCAAAAGTAGTCATGTACTTATGTCTTTCGGGCGGTGTCCAGTTGCGGACATCGGCCCCCGACGCCGGTTGGGCCAGGGGTTCGCCGAGGAAAAGTCAGGTGGTCTACCGGTTCGCTACTGGAGCGTTGGCCGGGACCAAATGGAAGCGTTCATCGACGCAGGATGTGCCTCTCACATGAAAAATGCCCCGTCACGTGGCCTTTTGGGCCACCTGCTTCAGGGCGTCACCGCACATCAAGTGTTCCCATTCTAGCAGTGTTCGGCGTCCAGCCCTGCATCGGGCTGGTGCAGGCCTGCGTTGCGGGGCCCGGATTGCGTGCTTCCGGGCCCAAATAGCGCGCAGAGCAGGCCCCACAAGTCGAACGGACCGCCGCAGTCGGCCGGCACACCAACCTAGCGTCGGGCTACTTATGGAGCGAGGGCTCAGGATGGGCTTCGCGCGTTGTCGAGGCGCCCGCCCGGCTGGCGACCCGTGGCGCTATGACAACCCCGACGACGGCGATCACCGCCGTCAGTGCGAAGACCCCCGCGAACGGGTTCGTCGTCGCAAATGCTTGAAAAACGAGTCCCGTGGCGGCGAGGGCGAGCGCCCCGCCCAGGGAGTCGGAGATGGACATTGCTGCACTGTTGAAGCCTTGGTTATCGGGAGTCGAGAGGGCCAACGTCATGACGCTCAGCCGTGGGTACATGAGCCCCATGCCCCCGCCGGCAAGGATCCAACCTCCAATAGCAATGGCTGCCGGCAGTGCCAATGCCGCGGTCACCAGCGCCAGCACGATTGCCACCAGCACCAGCGCGGCACCAATCTTCACGGCGAGGGCATCAGCCAGTTTCGAACCCAACCGGCCCTGCAAAGCGGATGCTCCCGCCCATGCGAGCGCCGCGCCGGTTAGCGTGAGCCCGGCAAACGTCGGCGTGAAGGCGTACTGTTCGGTCAGCAGGTACGGCAGGTAGACCTCCGCGCCGAAGAACGCCGCCGACGCCAAACCGCGGGTGAGGATCACGCTGGGAAGTCCTCGGCGGGCAACCAGTGTTCCGCGCGGGACCAACGGCCTGACCGCCACCACGGCAAGGACAAGCGCGACGACGGCAATCACCCCTCCCACGCCCGGCACCTCTGCTGACAAGTTCAGTGCGAGGACGGTCAGGGCAGCCAGTGCCGCCCACCCCATGCGTCCGAACGCCCACGGAACGGTTTCGGTGACGGGCTCCGAGTCCATCCCCCGCACAGCCGGAACCACCATCAGCAGTGCGGGAACAACCAGCCCCACCACGCCCAGGAATACCCAGTGCCAACTGCTGAGCTGTGCCACGATGCCCGCCGCGAACGGGCCCACGAGTGAAGGGATCACCCAGGAAGCGGCAAACGCGGCGAAGATTTTCGGATGCAGAGTCGGCGGGTAGACGCGTGCCACCAAGACATACAGGGCAACGGTCATGGCACCGCCACCAAGTCCCTGCACGAGCCGGCCGAGCACCAGGACCTCCATGCTCCCGGCTGTTCCTGCGATCAGCAGCCCAGCAACGAACAGCGCCACCGATGCATACAGCGGCGCTGCAGGACCACGACGATCGGACCAATTACCTGCCCCAACCATGCCCATCACACCAGTCGCCAACGGACCGGCGAAGGCCAGCGCGTAAAGGGTGGCTCCGTCCAGGTCCCGGCTGACGAGCGGCATGATGGTGGTTACCGCCAGGGACTCGAAGGCGCTGAGGAAAACGAGCGCACACGCACCAACGGTGGCCAGCAGATATGGACGGCGGAGTATCCCGGCCGTTGAAGTATCAGAGGTCATGGACGTTACCCTAGAACCTCAACTAATGTTGAGGTCAATCCACCACGCCCACCACCGGAGGACCAGCCATGCCACAAGTTCCCGGCAGCGCCCACCGGCCCCTGAGCATCGGTGAGCTTTCCGAACGCAGCGGAGTATCGGCGTCGGCCCTTCACTTCTACGAACGCAATGGGCTCATCACAGCTGAACGCACGGCCGGCAACCAGCGGCGGTACCGGCGCGAAACGCTGCGTCGGGTGGCTTTCATCAAAACATCGCAAAGAGTTGGCCTTCCTCTGAAGGACATCCGGGAGGCGCTCGACTCCCTACCGGACGGACGGACTCCCACCAAGCGGGACTGGACACGGTTATCGTCGCGGTGGCGCAAGGAACTCGACGAACGGATCGCGGCCCTGCAACACCTGCGGAACGATCTGGATGGTTGCATCGGTTGTGGTTGCCTGAGCCTGAAATCATGCACGCTTCAGAATCCAGCCGACGAACTGGGGGCCACCGGGGCGGGAGCACAGCGCTGGAACCAGCCAGGATAGTTAGATGATCGCCGTCATGACATTCCAGCCCACTCCCACCTGTACCCGCGGCGAGTATCCGCCGAAGCCCTGTCCTGGGTAAAGCCACAGGGTGCCGCTGGCGTCGCGGGCCAGGATGTCCGGCACGTCGTCGCTGTCGAAGTCGCCCGGGGTGACGATGGCAGACATGACGTTCCACTCGATGCCAACCAGCAAGGGTGGAAACCAACCGCCCGAACCGTCGGGCTCGTAAAGAAACAGCGTGCCCCAGGTGTCGCGGGCAAGGATGTCGCGCCCCGGATTCCGCAGGTTCCCGGGGCCCATGATGGCCGTCATCACGTTCCAGCCCGTGCCCACCTTCGATCTGGGAAGCCAATCGCCTGAGCCGTTCCCCGGGTATAGCCAGAGGTCACCAGAACTATCCCGGGCAAGGACGTCGGCTTTGCCATCGTCATCAAAATCGCCTGGGGCAACGACGGCGGTCATCGCGTTCCAGCCGACGCCGACTTTGGAGCGGGGCAGCCAACCAGAATTGCCGTCGCCCGGATACAGCCACAAATCACCAGCCTCGTCGCGTGCCAGGACGTCCGGTTTGCGGTCACCGTCAAAGTCGCCTGACGCCATCAACAGGTTCATGATGTTCCAACCGGAGCCAACCTGTGAGCGGGGCAGCCAGCCACTGTTGCCGTTTCCGGGATACAGCCACAGCCCACCGGCGGAGTCCCTCGCCAGAACATCCGTGGCGCCATCGGAGTTATAGTCCTTCCACACATTCTCCGGATCCGCCGTACTAACAGCCATGACGTAATCGCCCTGGTTGCCCGGAACGACGTACCCCATGGATCCGTCCGGGAGCATGACCAGCTGACGGGGAAGCAACCCATCTTCCAACAGGATGACCCCTGCTGGTTTGAGCGTCGGCAGGCTGAGAACGTTGATGTCGTGGCCCAGCACATAAAGCCGCGCACCGTCGGGACTGACCTGGACCGTGAGGTGCCCCATGTTCATGACTGGGCCCTCACCGAGACTGACCCGTGTCAGCGAATTCCCCTGCAGATCGACTTCAGCAACGTAATTGTCATTCGGACTCTGGTCCACGACGAATGCCCGGGATCCGTCCGGAGTGAAGCTTGGCGCAGTGGCAACGGATTCGGTCATGACTTCCCCGATCACGGTGTCCGTGGCGACGCCTGCGATGGCGATGCCGCCTTCGAGCTTGGGGTAATACAGCTTGGATCCGTCCGGGGACATGGACCCTCCGGTTGACGTCCCGCCGAGCGGAATGGTGCTGGTCACGGTGTTGGTAGACGTCTCAATGGCGGACAACGATTGGTCCAGGAGATTCAGTGCGAACACCTTGGCCCCATCCGGCGTCACAAGAATCTGCGTTGGCTCGCGACCAACGGGAATGGAGGAAACCACGGACGCCGCCGCCACATCGATGACCGCAACGGATCCCGGCGTCGAGCCCGTGTCCGCCGGCGTTCCGTACACAGCCGCGTAAACGCTGGACGCGTCAGGGGTAAATGCGAGGCTGAAGACCGGGCCGCTCACCGGTATGTCCACGACCGTTATGGCGGCGGTGTCCACGACCGTGAGGAAGTGTTCCTGGAACTCGCTTGTGGCCAGGTAGACCTTGCCGCCGTCCGGGCTGACCTTCATGGCAGTAACATCACGAACATCAATGCTCGCAGTCACAGTACTAGTGGCCACGTCGATCGAGGCGAAAGCCCCGGATGCGGACACTGTGAAAAGCTTGCGGCCATCCGGGCTTGCCTCAGCAAAGTGTGGGCTCGGAACCTCGATCCTGTACGGCGTCCCGAAAGTCGCCATAGGTGCGGTGATAGTTGGCGCACTGATGGTTGGCGCGGTGGCTCCCGCGACGGCGTCGGGCTTTAGCGGATTGGCCTGGGCCGGTAGCCCTGAAGCCATGAGCGTAAAGGCCGCCGCCAAAGCCACAACGGCAGCACGCGCAGTGAACGTAAGCGTCCGGAACATCATGAATCCCCCGTTTCATGCGCCAATGACTTGTGTCCGGCGCTTGGCTCAAACGCTAGTCACCATCAAATGGAAAAACCAGATCATTTTGTTCGTATGTGTGTTTTGCCGAAGCAGCAACGGGCGTTGCCTTTAGTAGCCTGCTCACGGCACGCTTGGCTTATGGCTGAACACACTCACGACGGCGGCACTCCCCACGCCACGAATGACACCCCTGGCAGCACTCACCAGGACACCCATCAAGACACTGACCACAGCGGGCCGAGGCATGGCGGGCTCAACCTTCACGAAGACGCCGACAACGCCGCCGACATGTGGGACGGCATGTACAAGGAGCGTCCAAAAGTATGGAGCGGAAACCCGAATCCACAGTTGGTCGCCGAAGTAGCCGGGCTCCACGCGGGAACGGCCTTGGACCTTGGCTGCGGTGAAGGTGCAGACGCCATCTGGCTCGCCGGGCAGGGCTGGATGGTCACCGGCATGGATGTTTCGGCGGTCGCGCTTGAACGTGCGGCAGCCCATGCAGAGGAATCCGGTCACGCTGACCGGATTACCTGGCAGCAACAGGATCTGGCCGATTGGCAGCCGGAACCCATCTTTGACCTCGTTTCAGCACAGTTCCTCCACAGCCCCCTCCTGCCGTGGCGCGACTCCGTAGCTTCAGCGGCAGCCGCAGTAGCGCCGGGCGGCACGTTGCTGGTGGTAGGACATCACCCTCATGGGCTCGCTCCGTGGAGCCACCACCGTGAAACGGGCATGTTCTTCTCGCCGGAACAGTTGGCTGGATCGCTCCGCCTGGATCGCGAGCCGTGGTTCGTCAACGTCCTGACTTCGCGGGAACGCACCATCACCGGTCCAGAGGGCGGGACGGCTACCGTTTTGGACACGGTCCTACGGGCCACGAAGCACCCCTGATACTGGCGGGAACCGGCACCCAGGCCGGACTCGCCGTCGTCGTGAGCTCAAGCAAGAAACTTACGCTGTTTCCGGCAGCAGTTCCCCGTATGGTGCCACCACGGTTCCTGTGGCCGTTGAATCCGGGTTCAGCATCCAGCCAACCCGTTTGGCCGTATTCAACATAACTACGCTCTCCACGAGCTCGATGCCCGGGATCCGCTGCTGGATGGCGAGTTCCATTTCCATGATCTCGGCCAGCGACCGCAACCACATGATCATGGTGAAGTTGGTACGGCCGGTGGTGGATGCTGAAAACCTGACATTCCTGACGGAACGCAGTTCCGTGGCGGCGGCTTCGTGCTGGCCCGCCGGAACGTTCGCAAACCACTGGACGGTGATGGGAAAACCGGAGAATTTTTGGGCTATTTCGCAGCGGAAGGACAACATTCTGCTGTTCAGCACCCGCCCCAGCTGACGCTGCGCCGTGGCGGGATGCCGCCCCAAAGCCCGGGCTATCTCAGCAGCAGAAGCCCGGCCATCCCGGGATAGGAGCGGGATCAGCGCCAGATGGCTCTCGGGTAGCGGCACGACGATGGCGTCGGGAGCAGACGGGTTGGCCGATTCGGGCCCAGCCATTGCCCGGAGCGCCTGCTGTTCCCCCTTGGTGAGCACATTCAGCCGCCATGCGTAGCCGCTGGTGTGGATCCGGGTGCAGAGCGAGGTGTGGTACTTGGTAAGTCCGCGGACTTCCTTGAGCCGCGGCAGCAGGCTGGTGCTGAACTGATCGAGGTCCTGGGTGATGACGGTGAGTGTCAGGTCGCGGTTGCTGGCCGCTTCTTCGATGGTGATGACCTCGGGGAGCTCTGCCAGGGCCGCCGTGACTTGCGGCCGGAGGTCCATCTCGCAGTCGATGTCCACCATGGCAAGGCACATGTTTTTCGGGTCACCCATGAGATGGGCCGTAGTCCAGGCCGCACCGGCAGCCTTGAGGCGGTCCCAGCGCGCGGCCAAGGTTGTGGCGTGGACGCCCAGGACCTCGCCGGCATCGGACCAGCTGATACGAGGAGAAATCTGCAGGGCATTGATGAGGCGCAGATCCTCTTCGCTGAGTTCCATGCGTACATTCTCCTTCAACCGTGCATGAATCCTGCGTTTTTGGGGTTTCCATGCATTTTTACAGATGTTTTCAGGATTGTGAGTCAAGTCACCACAGAATTGCAAGAAGAACCCATAACCCAGCAAGAGCAGGAGAACACATGACCATCGCCGCTGACGCCAAGGAACTGCAGCACGACATCGTCCGCCTCCGCCACGACCTCCACCGTGAACCGGAGATCGGCCTGCAGCTCCCCCGCACCCAGGAAAAGGTGCTCAAGGCGTTGGACGGACTCCCGTACGAGATCACACTCGGCAAGGACACGACGTCGGTCACCGCGGTTCTTCGCGGTGGTGCAGTTTACGCTTCGGCCGAGAAACCGGTGGTGTTATTGCGGGCAGACATGGACGGCCTTCCCGTCCGGGAAACAACCGGCGTGGATTACACGTCCCGTATAGACGGAGCGATGCACGCCTGCGGACACGACCTCCACACCTCCATGCTCGCCGGAGCCGCTACCCTGCTGGCTGAGCGTCGCGACAAGCTGGCCGGCGACGTCGTACTCATGTTCCAGCCCGGCGAGGAAGGCTTCGACGGCGCCAGCTACATGATCAACGAAGGCGTCCTGGATGCTGCCGGGCGACGGGCAGATACGGCTTACGGCATGCACGTCTTCTCCTCGCTGGAACCCCACGGCCAGTTCGTCACCAAGAACGGCGTGATGCTCAGTTCCTCCGACGGGCTCGTAGTGACCGTGCTCGGTGCCGGCGGGCATGGCTCTGCCCCACATTCAGCCAAGGACCCCGTGACCGCAGCAGCGGAAATGGTCACCGCCCTTCAGGTCATGATCACGCGGCAGTTCAACATGTTCGATCCCGTTGTCCTCACCGTTGGCGTCCTGCACGCAGGTACCAAGCGGAATGTCATCCCTGAAACTGCCCGCATCGAAGCCACCATCAGGACCTTCTCGGAAGAGTCACGGCAGAAGATGATGGATGTAGTACCCAAGCTGCTCCAAGGCATCGCTGCAGCCCACGGCCTGGAGGTTGATGTGGACTACCAGCAGGAATACCCCCTCACCATCAACGACGAGGACGAAACCACCACGGCGGAGAAGGTCATCGCCGGTATGTTCGGCGAGTCCCGGCTGACCCGGATGGCAACTCCGCTGAGTGGTTCCGAGGACTTCTCGCGGGTGCTGGCCGAGGTCCCGGGAACATTCGTAGGGCTCAGTGCCGTTGCCCCCGGCACCGACCACGCGACGTCGCCCTTCAACCACTCGCCTTACGCAACGTTCGACGACGGCGTCCTCACCGACGGCGCTGCCCTGTATGCAGAGCTCGCGGTATCCCGCATCGCGGCCCTCGCCGCCAACTAACTCCCAGCCCTACCCCACCTTGGAGAAACACATGACCGCCACCGTTGGAACGTCCACCGAAGTCAAGGTCCACAAGTCCCACCTGCGCACGCTCGTCGGAACCGGCATCGGCAACGCCGTTGAATGGTACGACTGGGCCATCTACGCCACGTTCTCGCCGTTCATCGCGAGTGCTTTGTTCAGCCAGGCCGACCCTACGTCCGCCGTGCTGTCCACCTTGGCGATCTTCGCCGTCGGGTTTGTTGCTCGGCCCTTCGGCGGTTTCGTGTTCGGCTGGATCGGCGACCGCATTGGCCGCAAGACCTCCATGACGGTAGCCGTTGCCCTCGGAGCTCTCGGTAGCCTCCTCATCGGCATCGCTCCGACGTTCCAGGCTGTTGGCGCGTTCGCATCCGTGATGCTCCTGCTCGCCCGGCTCATCCAGGGCCTCGCCCACGGTGGTGAACTGCCGTCGTCGCAGACGTACCTGTCCGAGATGGCACCCAAGGAAAAGCGCGGTTTCTGGGCGACGCTCATCTACACGTCCGGCACCGCCGGCATCCTGGCCGGAACACTGCTCGGCGCGATCCTCACTGCTGTCCTGTCCAAGGACGACATGAGCGCCTGGGGTTGGCGCATTCCGTTCCTCATCGGTGGCGCACTGGGCATCTATGCGCTGTTCATGCGGGCCAAGATGAAGGAGACACACGCATTCGAGGCTGAGACGCCCAAGGAAAAGCGCCTGCCGATGTGGCCACAGATCGTCAAGTACCGCAAGCAGGCGCTGCAGGTTATCGGCCTGACCGTTGGCCTCACGGTGGTCTACTACATCTGGGGTGTCGTGGCACCGAGCTACGCGGCCACCACGCTGAAGATGGACCGGGGCGCTGCCCTTTGGGCCGGCGTGATCGCCAACGTCGTGTTCATTGCCGCACTCCCCTTCTGGGGCAAGCTGTCGGACCGGATCGGCCGCAAGCCGGTGCTCATCGGTTCCTCCATCGGTGCCATGGTCATGCACTTCCCCATGACGTGGCTGCTGAAGGACTCCCCGTGGCAGCTGGCTGTGTCCATGTCCGTGATGCTGTTCTTCATCGCTGGTAGCGCATCGATTGTCCCGGCCGTCTACGCCGAACTCTTCCCGACGCACATTCGCACTGTGGGCGTAGGCGTGCCGTACTCCATCTGCGTCGCGGCCTTCGGTGGCACGGCTCCGTACCTGCAGACCTGGCTCGGCAGCATTGGCCAGGGGTACCTGTTCAACGTGTACGCAGTAATCCTGTTGGTGATCGGCATCGCCGTCGCCTTCTCGATCCCCGAGACCAAGGGCAAGGACCTGACGGTCTAGCTCGTTGCGAGGCCCGCTCTGTGCCCTAAGTTCGTACTTTGGGCGTAGAGCGGGCCTCACAACGCGCTTAAACGAACTTGTTGCGGCCCGCGCGGTAGCCGAAGAACGCCGCCAGCGCTCCGACCACCAGGAACAGGACGCCCGCGGCGGTGAATCCACCCGTGGCTTGGTGGAGTTGTCCCACGAGCAACGTTCCCACCGAGCCCACTCCGTAGCCGACACCCTGCATCATCCCGGACAGGTGGGCGGCTGTGTGGGCATCTCGGGTGCGGACCATGATCATGGTGAGGGCCACAGCGGTGAGCGATCCCTGGCCAAGGCCCAGCAGCCCCGTCCAGATCCAGATCAGCTCAGTGGGCCCGAAGATGCTGAGGGCGAAACCGCCGCCGGTCATCAGGGCCACCACGGTGTTGATCATCCTTTGGTCCTTGAATCGCGTGGCCAAGGCAGGGGCAAAGAGTGAACCGAGCATCTGAAGCACGATCGATACCGACACAATCAGGCCAGCCGTCCCACCCTCGATGCCCCGGTCCCTCAGGATCGGCGCAAGCCACGCAAAAACACTGAACGACATCATGGCCTGCAGCACCATGAACAGCGTGACTTGCCAGGCCACCGCGGATCGCCACACGTTCACGCCGCCGCGGACCGCCTGGTGCCGCACGGGATGCTGGCGGATGGCCAGTGGAAGGAAGAGCAAAAGCACGACGCCGGCAGGCACCGCCCATGACCACAGCGCCGAAGTCCACTGGCCGGTTGCCGCAAAAACCGGATACGTGAAGCCTGCACCGAGCGCTGCGGATGCGCAGATCGCCGTGGTGTACAGGCCGCCCATCAACCCGAGCCTGTGCGGGAAGTCTCTCTTGACGACGCCCGGCAGGAGTACGTTGCAGAGAGCGATGGCCGCTCCACACGCAGCCGTGCCGGCAAGGAGTGTTGGAAGGTGCCCTGCTCCGGGGACCTCCGTTGGCCTGAGCAGGAGTCCGGCCGTGAGGACAGCCATCGCTCCGAGCAGTACCCGTTCTGCCCCGAAACGTCTCGCCAGTACCGGGGCAAGAGGTGCGAAAACGCCCAGCAATGTCACGGGAACGGTGGTCAGGACCACCACTGCCCAGCCCGGCAGCCCGGCGTCGGACGTTATTTCCGGAAGGACGGCCGAGAAGCTCGAGAAGACCGTCCGAAGGTTCAGGCCGATCAGTACTAGGCAGATGCCGAGGTAGATCAGGCCTCGTTGCGAGCGCAGCTGGGTGGGGGCCGCCGCCGGGATGTCGTCGATCTCTGCGTCGACAGCGATCTCAGGGCGAAGGGCCTGATAGCGGATCGGTTCTGCCGGGCCGCTTGCATCTGAGACGCCGGGCCTGTTCGAGGAGGTCACGCGTCCTATTCTGTCAGCCGTGTCCGATCTACTGCTCAAGGGCGTGATGTGACCGCGACGGCCTCTCCGCAGCAGTTTTACCCGCCTCCGCCACGCATGTGGTTGCCGAAGTTGCTCTCACGGTCTTGCCAAAGAGGCGATTTGACGGTCTCAGCGGACACATCAGAGAGCCGTGAAATTTGCTTTAGTGGCGATCACCCGCAAAACGTGACGCAAAAACTCTAGATATCTTAAAGAACCTGCAAAACAGTGCGCGAATGCAATGCAAATCTAAAGAAGATGAGCACTTGAAAGAAAGAAGACACTAACTTTTAATGACAAAACCTTTGCGCCCTATACTCTGCGTAAAGCCGACCAGTCACCTCTTCCGTCCAGCCCGGCGCTGCGGCAAAAAGCCAGACAGGCCGTCAATCCCATAATCCAGGAAGAGCGTCCACGAAATGAACAGGTCAAGAGCTTCTGTTACGGCGGGCGTGCTGCTACTCATCAGTCTGTCCTCTTGCGCCCCGGGAATCACTAAACCTCTCGACCCGGGACCAAGTCAGCAAGTGGAGCAGGCCACCCCTCCGAGTCCGAATGACGCATACGCCAACATTCCACCTGACCAGATACAACAAGCTGGCACCGACGTTGACTTTATTTGGGAACCGAAGGATGCATTTTACGGATTCGACAAGTACCCCGCCGTGGCTCGTGTACACATCGATTCCATCGACAGCGGGCGATCGTTCAGCCCGATTTCCGATCAGTATGTGTTCCCGCAAACTATTGGAAAGATGTCCGTCCGGGAGGTCTACAAGGGCGACCTTGAGCCTGACACTCAAGTGAACTATTCAAGGGTTGGCGGAACTGTCACCTACGACGACTACTGGAACAGCCTCAATCAAGCACAGCGGGAAAAGATACTTCAGTTGAACCGGGGCCAAAAACCGACTGACGCGAAGTACGTTCAGGCTAAGATCACGGACGACATCGACGTCGAAGTTGGCAAAGAATATGTCGCCTTCCTTCAGCCGCAAACCGCCAAAGACGGAAGCCTCAAGGAGTACTCAATCACCGGGTATCAGTATGGTCTAAGAGAGGTGAGAGGCACCGGTGACGAAGCCACGGTTCTCAACAACGAGACCCAGACCTGGGAGAGCCTCGGCAGCTACGTGAAGCTTCCTTAGCCATCGGCGTCGAGCTACTAGGCGCAATCCTTTTGACACCTGTATGCACCTCAATACTTCTTACTGAGCCACATCAGGCGACCGCCTCTGCGAAGCGTCCATCGGAACCAAAGTATTCTGGAATGGATGAGTGAAACCCCAGATTCCCCGCGACCAGTAACGCCCGGCAGCCAGGCTTCCTTCGGAACGTACGGTGGCCGTCCGGTCAGTTTCGTGCGCCGCGGCACCCGTTTGCAGGGCCGCAGGCAGGCCGCGTGGGAGGAACACGCCGAACGCTGGGCTGTCCAGGTTCCGCGTCACGTGGCCAACACTTCGGTACACCCCGATTACACGTTTGACGCCGAGGCCGTGTTTGGGCGCACAGCTCCCTTGATCGTCGAGATCGGTTCGGGTTTGGGTGACGCCGTGGTCCATGCCGCCGAACAGAATCCGGACAAGGATTTCTTGGCCGTCGAGGTTTACACGCCCGGCCTGGCCAACACCATCATTAAGATCAACAGCCGTGGCCTGACCAACGTTCGGGTGGTGGAAGCCAACGCACCCGAGGTTTTGGAGTCGATGCTTCCGGCGGGCTCAGTCAGTGAGCTGTGGGTATTCTTCCCCGATCCATGGCACAAGGCACGCCACCATAAGCGCCGCCTGATCCAGCCGGCTTTCGCTTCCGTAGCTGCCAAGGCCCTGGAAAAGGGTGGCTACTGGCGGATTGCCACCGATTGGTCCAATTACGCAGTGCACGTCCGCGAGGTCCTGGCAGGCTCGACGGAATTTGAAAACATGCACGAAGGCGAGCGCAGCGGCGAGGAGAGCCCGCTGACGCAAGTGTGGCAATCCGGCGTCGAGTCTGTTGTGGGAGGGGCGCCGGTGCGGGAAGGGCGCGCACCCGTCAGCACCGAGCACACTGGTCCGAATGAGGGCGTGGACGAGGAAGGCGGCTGGGCTCCCAGGTTCGAGGGCCGTATCCGCACGAGCTTTGAAAACAAGGCCCACGAGGCCGGCCGAATGATTTTCGACCTCACGTATCGCAAGATCTAGCGCACGGACTTTGGGGGAATCATGAGCTACCAGCCACCGGTTGAGTACCAGCATCGGTCCAGAACACCCGGGTTGGGTGCGGGCATCACGAGTATTGTTTCGGCTGTGCTTTCGCCAGTGGCCGCGGTGGTCAGCATTCCCCTGGGCGTTGCGGCAGTCGCGTCCCAGATCAGCCGATACAACCAGGGAAATGATGCTTGGTGGATTGGCGCATTGGCCTTTGCCGCGCTTGCAGTTCTCTTGTCCATCGTGGCGATCGTCTGTGGGCTTGTTGCCGTCTTCCGTGCGGGGCGTATGAATGCTGGACGCGTTACCGGAATCATCGGCCTGGCGATCATGGCGATCAACGTTTTTGGTGTTGCCTTCATGGTGCTCTTGGTACTCGGTTCCGGGCAGGGGTCCTGAATGCCGCAGGTTCGCGCTGAACGTTTTATCCGCCTGGATGCCGAGACAGCCTTCGCGCTTTCGCAGACCACTGGCGAATTCAGGCTCAGATGGGATCCGTTCATTTCGGCGCAAAGCTTCGTGGACGGAGCCAAGGCAGCCGGCAAGGGGGTACGTACACGAACCATCTCCAGAATGGGGCTGAAGATGGTTAGTGAGTACGTCTCCTACACCCCGCCCCGCAATGTAGGAATGACCATGGTGTCCGGGCCTTGGTTCTTCGAGAACTTCGGCGGTGGCTGGCGGTTCACCCCCGACGACGGCGGCACCCGGGCAGTCTGGAAGTACACCTTTTCCTGCCGCCCGGCTGCGCTAAAGCCTTTGGCAGAGAAGATCGGGAGCTGGCTGTTGGGCCGCGAGATTGAACGGAGAATAGAGGCGTTTGCCCGGGCATGCGAGGACCCGGCCCTCGTAGCAGAGGTGCGGGCAAACCTACGGGACTGAAATCGACGCCACTGTCTTTTCATCCTCATCCCGGAGCTCCACACCGGCTATGCCGCCAAGCTGCACGGGCGTAGCGCCAGTGATCTTGATGCGACCACTCGGCGTCGCCGTCCAGCCGCAGGTACGCTCTTCCGCTCCATCCCTGCCCTTCACCCATAAGTAGAGAGTTCCTTCGAGCGGCATGCTCTTGCCCTCCACCTCAAGCTCCGTGCCCCAGGCCTTCTTCACCATGCCCACTGTCAGCTGCAGGCCTGTTTCAGCCTGTACCGAGTAGCTGGCATCGGGTTTCGGTGGCTGGTTCAAGAGTGGACCGGCAAGGAATCCAAGTGCCAGGCACGCCGCGGCGACTGCCCCCACCAAACCCGCCCACCGGCGTCGTGATTTCTTCCTACGAGCCGAAAGGTCAACCAGGATCTTCTGCGGCAGTGCTTCCCGGCCCGGTACCAATGGTGCCAGGGCACCGGCGGTGCCCGTCGCGGTGAGAGCGACGGCGTCGGAGGCAGGAACGGCGTCGAGCAACGCGGGGAGGCTTTCCAACTCCTCAAGTTCGCGCCGGCACGCAGCACATCCGGCGAGGTGCTCTTCAAAGGTGCGAGCCTCCTCGGAGTCGAGCCCGCCCAGCAGGTAGGCGCCCAGCAGTTGGTGGACGGGATTGCCGTTCATCGTTCCACCCCCATTTCATCAAGGATCGTTCGGAGGGCTTTCACAGCATAGAAAGCCCGGGATTTCACAGTGCCGGCAGGGATGTTCAGCTGCAGTGCTGCCTCGCTGACGGTGAACCGCTGGTAGTGCAGGGCCACAAGGACCTCGCGGTGTTCGTGGCTGAGCCGCAGGAGCGCCTCTTCCATGAGGACGCGATTCAGTAGCTCATCAACGCGCTCCGTCGCAACATGGTCCGGAAGGTCGTGCTCGCCAGCCTCGAGAGGGCGACGCTGGGACTTCCGATAGTTGTCGATGATGACGTTTCGGGCAGTCCGGAAGAGGTAGCTGCGCAGGCTGCCTGTAATCTGCGGCGCGTGCTGCCACACCTTGAGGATGGTCTCCTGCACGACGTCGTCGGCCTGGTGCGTGTCCGAGGTGCAGCTGAGCACAAAGCGTTTCAGGGCCACGCCGTGATCGCGGTAGATTGCCGCAACGACGTCCTCGTCCAACGGCATAGCCACCTCCTTCGCTGTGTTTCCCGCTGCCCTACCCTGCCCTACCCCCATACGACGCCACGCGCGGGGAAAAGGTTCAGTTCCTTGAACCATTCTTCCCCTGCTGGCGTCGTAGGGGTTAGCGCCGACCCATCCCGGCCGGCCCGTCAAAGGAGCTAAACATGAGAAATAGACTCAGCGTTGGACTCGGCGCCGTGGTTTTCGCCGTGGCTCTTGCCGGTTGCGCCGGAAGCCCCGGGACAAGCACCTCGTCCTCTGCCGCGCCCACAGCCGCCACTTCCTCTACGGCCCCTACGTCTATGTCGCCAAGCACGGATGCCATGTCCAGCCCGGCGGCGGCGGGCGCAGAGATGAAAGTAGCGTCATCCAGCGCCGGGCAGATCGTTGTGGACAGCAAGGGCATGAGCCTGTACTTCTTCACCAAGGACGTCAAGGACTCAGGAACCAGCGCATGCACCGGCGCCTGCCTCACGGCTTGGCCCGTTTTCACGACGACGTCGGACAAGCCAACCGTTGACGGCGTCAGCGGCACCGTGGGAACCATAGCGACCCCTGACGGGAAGAAGCAGGTCACCCTCAACGGCATGCCGCTGTACTACTACGCCAAGGACAAGGCTCCGGGCGATGTCAACGGCCAGGGCGTGATGAACGTCTGGTACCTGGTAAGCCCCAGCGGCGAGATGATCAAGGGCGCTGCAGCCGGCTACTGACGGCTTCATTTTCGGGCTCGTTCACCGGGTTCGCGGGAATCCTGCCATTTCGTAGGGAAGTTTCCCTACGAGTGTGACGGGTTCCCGCGAACTCAGCCCTGCGGGGGTGAAGCCCGCAACGCTCGAAGGATGCGCTCTTTGAACGCGCGCTCTTGAAAGAGGTCCTTCCATTCGATCCTGATGAACCGCCAGCCTTCCTCGATGAGGGCTTTCTCCCGGCGCCGTTCTTCAAAGATGACCTCGTCGGTGGGTTTGAAGTCGAAGTACTTGGTCCGTCCATCGAATTCCAATGCCAGCTTTTCCTCCTTCCATGCGAAGTCCATGCGATAGAGACCTACGCGGGACTGGACCTCGAACTGTGGCTGTGGAGGTTTGATTCGCAGCCTTTGTATGAGGTTGCGGGTCATCGTTTCCCCGGCGGACTCAGAGCTGGGGTCCGCGTTGTCCAGAGCTTTCCGAAGGGTTCGGACACCTCGTTTTCCCGCGGATGCGGCTGCCATGCGGGCCAACAGGGCGGCGTCGGCACCCAGCCGCAGGCCGTGGTCCATGATCACCAGTGCTTTGGGGTAGCTGAGCATCATGGCACAGTCGGCTATGGTGCGCTCCAGCGTTGTCGCCCGTAGTCCCCTAACTGTGGCGACGTCGTCTTCATCGCAGATTCCCGTGTGTCCCCGAACGTCCATGCCCCACCGATCCGAAGAAGGCCTGGAGGGGTGCAGGATGTGGACTTTGTCGTCCACACCCCACACGAAAAGACCGTGAAGTCGTGCAGCCGAAAGGTGGCTGTAGACGAAGCCACCCGTAGACGTGGTGAGTGTGCCATGGGCGTGTGCGATGATCCGCTCCATGGCCTGCCTCCGAGGACCCTGCGCTTGCCACGTACTGGACCTTATGTAGCAGCCATACCTCATTCGGTGCAGTTGGCCGGCATCTACCAATGCCTTGATGCTTCGGCTGCTGTGCCCAAAGCGAAGCAATTCGTCGGTCCGCCACATGTAACCACGCTCAGGCAAGGCGCGGACGGACATGGGTGCGGGTGCGTTGGATTCTATTTCCATCGGTTCAGGATGGCCGCGGCGCCTTGAGTGACGTAAGGGGATGGCCCGCCTATGTGGACATCCGACCAGCGAAACCGCGGAAACAGTGCGAACTCGCGGGAAGGTCGGTATATATCAAGCTGTTTGTGACAGCTGGGTGGGTTGTTTGTGGTTGATTCCGGCGGTGGGTGGTATTCCTGGCGCGGTGGGTCTGCGGCGGTATCTGTGAGGGTTGCGGGCGTAGCAGGCATCGAGGGTTTGTTGTCGTTGCCTGCGCGCCTGCTCGATTAGCCCGTGGTGGACG
>NZ_JAHOPC010000024.1:0-26350 GCF_019038615.1 Paenarthrobacter aromaticivorans | reverse complement strand
CTGCTACGCCCGCAACCCTCACAGATACCGCCGCAGACCCACCGCGCCAGGAATACCACCCACCGCAGGAATCAACCACAAACAACCCACCCAGCTGCCACAAACAGCTTGATATATACCGAACTCCCGGCGATCTCACAGTGTTCCAGCGATGTCGAGGAAGCCGGACGGACAGCCCGGACGGTTAAGCCCTACCGAACTGTCACCTCAACCCGCTGGGCCATGTTGTTCCCGATGCCTTGGTAGTTCCACACCTGGTCACTGGGCTGCAGCGCACCCGAGGAATCCATCGCACGGCACCGCAACTCGTGTTCGCCCGGGCTCGCAACCCACACCATGGTCCACGAACGCCAAGCAAAGTCACCTACTGCGGGTTCCAGGTGGGCAGGCATCCACTCGCCGTCGATCCCCACCTCCACGCGTTCCACTTCGCCGTGACCGGACCAAGCCCTGCCGCGCAGCATGACTGGGCCGGCATCCACTACACGGCGTCGGGTGAAGAAGTCAGGGATCCCGGGCGGCACCATCAGGGAGCGGACGCGAATGTGCGTCACGGGCAATCCCGGCCCATCGGGTCCCTGAAGGTAGTGATAGGCCACCGCCTGTTGGAACCCCATAAACCGTGAAGTCACTGCCTCGATGGACGTCAACCACTTCACACTTGCCATGCCATACCAGCCCGGTACCAGCAGCCGCAGCGGGAAACCGTGCTGGATCGGGAGCGGATTGCCGTTCATGGCGTAAACCAGCATGACTTCGGGGTGCATCGCCTCGGCGATCGAAAGACTGCGGGCGTACGGTTCCTCGACGCCACCCTGGATGCCGCTGTCGGCGCCCGTAAAGACAAGTTCGACGGCGTCACTCGCCAGACCTGCCTCTTCCAGGAGGGGTGCCAAAGGAGTTCCGGTCCACTCCGCAGTGCCTACGGCTCCCAGCACCCATGGCTGGCTGAGGGGACGTGGCTGCAGGAGCGAGCGCCCATTTCCGGCGCACTCCATGGTGACCGGCATGGTGACAGCTGGACGCGATTTGATGTCGTCGAGGCTCAGTTCCAAGCTGTGATTAACCGCCCCACCGAGCCGCAGCCGCCATGTCTCGGCGGAAACGTGCGGGATATCGAAGTGAATGAGCAGGTAGTGCAGCCCCGCTGGCGTGATGTCGTCGTGGAGGGCTTCCAGCGGCATTGAATGGTTGCGGCCGGAGAGCTGCAACTCTTCGTGGGTCAGGGGACCTTCGGTCGGCTGTCCCGGGATGACGGCTTTCGCCGCGTCTTGCTTGACATGGGGTTTGGACATGGGAGGCGGCGTTCTACTGGACCTGACGCTGCGGGCGTGCCGCAGCACTTAGGACAAGGATCACGCCGGGGCCCAACGCCGTCAATAGGCGATTGTGAGGCGTGCTCGACGTGCTTCACGAGGATTGAAGGGCGCAGAGCGGGCCCCACAACGGGAGACGAGCTACCGACGTCGAAGTTCCGGGTACTCCAGGTGGGGAGCAACCGTGCCGGCATCCCGCTCAAGGAAGTTGACGGCGGGGGCCACGATGTCATCGATTTCATCCAAAACCGCTTCGCTGAGCACCACATCGGCGGCCTTCAGATAGTCCGTGAGATGGTCCTCGGTCCGTGGCCCAATGATCACACTGGTGACGGCGGGATGGTTCAGGGCAAAGGCAACAGCAAGCTGGATGAGAGTCAGTCCGTACCGTGCAGCCAGCTGTGCGAGTGCGTCCGCCGCATGAAGCTTGCCCTGGTTGAAGGGCGCAGTCACATCAAAACGCCCTGGCAGAGCAGAGAAGCGTGAGCTTTCGGGCTGGCCCGCGCCAACACGGTAACCGCCAGCCAGCCAACCGCCGTCGAGCGGTCCATAACTCAAAACCCCGACGCCGTACTGCTGGGTGATGGGGAAAACGTCGCGTTCGTTGGCGCGAACCAGAAGCGAATAAGGAACCTGGTCCGCCACCGGCGGCGTCAAGTGGTTGGTGTTCGCGATCCACTGTGCCTCGACGAGCTGCGCCGGGCTGAACACTGAGGTGCCGTAGTAGAGGATCTTGCCCTGCCGGATGAGATCGTTCAGGGTGGTGATGGTCTCAAGGAGATCGGTGTTGTAGTCGGGACGGTGCGCTTGGTAGAGGTCGATCCTGTCCGTGTTCAGCCGCCTCAAGCTGTCCTCCACAGCCCGGACAATCCATCGTCGCGAATTTCCGGCATGCGCTGGGTTGGACCCCATCTGGCCATGGAATTTGGTGGCGAGAAAAACGTCGTCCCGCCTACCTTGGATTGCCTGGCCCACCACGACTTCGGCCTCACCCTGCGAGTAAATATCGGCGGTGTCGATGCTGGTGATGCCCCCGTCTAGCGCCGCTTGGATGATGCGGATGCTCTCCGCAGGGCCCGTGGGAGCGGTGCCGTTGCCAAAGTTCAAAGTACCCAGGGTGAGAGGGCTGATCAGGGCGCCAGTGCGTCCAAGCGTTCGTAGCTCGTTGAGGCTCATGTCGGCTTCCTGTGGTGAGTCAGTGGTTGGACAGTTGCGGGCCTGAAGTTGGGGCAACCGTCATCAAAAAGGATGTCCAATCGAGGCTACACAGGGCCGTGGGACGCCCAAATGCAAACGGTAGAACTTCTTCGTTTTTCGTCTTGCGAAGTCATGGAAGCGGCCTTACTTCGCGACATTTCTTGACATGCGGCAACGCAAAAGTCTTTCGAATCAACAAATATTGCCGTTCCCGGAAGCGGGTGAATTATGGGAAAGGAACTCAGGCAACGCACGATAGGGGACAGCAAAATGACACAGACCACCGTGGAAGAAACAGCGGCCATCAAGGCTGCATTTGCGCAGTTCCCGTCCGGAGTGGCTGCTTTCAGTGCCATGGTGGATTTCACGCCGGAGGCCCTTGTGGCATCGTCCTTCACTGTGGGCGTGTCATTGGAGCCGCCGTTGGTGATGTTCGCGGTGCAGAACTCCTCCACAACCTGGCCTAAGCTCCGGCAGGCCAGCAGGCTGGGGGTATCCGTTCTGGCTGAGGGCCAGGAAGCGGCCTGCCTTCAGCTGTCCTCCAAGACCCGGGACCGTTTCGCCGGATTGTCCACCAGCGTAAGTGACTCAGGGGCCGTTCTGATCGACGGCGCCGTGCTGGGTTTCGAATGCGAGGTTGTCTCCGAGACGCCAGCGGGGGATCACGCGGTCGTTGTCCTTGAGGTCAAATCGACCACTATCAACCACGAATCCAAGCCGCTGATTTATCACGGAGCATCGTTCCGGCAGCTCGCTGCTTAGGAGTTGCGGTTGGCCCCGCTGAGCGACCCCTTGCGGATCGGGCTCGAAGACTTTCCGTTCTTGGAAGTGTTCGGGCCCGATTTCTTCGGGCTGTTCCCTTGGCTGGGGCCGTTCCCTTGCCCGGACTTCGTGGATTCAGGTCCAGACTTTTTGGGACCGTTGCCAGGAGGCTGGTGCGCGTCCGGGGTCTTCGGGGCGGGCGGTTCGTCTTTGCTGGACAGCGGTGTTGGTTCGCCTACCTCGCGGACCGTCACCTTGATGGCGGGCGGTTCCTCTGCCTTTGCCCGTGCGGCCGCCCTCCGGTCAGCTTCCGCGACGGCGTCGGCCCAGTCCTTTGCAAGCACGGGGGGTTCTTTGCTGGCGGCCACAAGCAAGGGGTGGTGGGCGGTCTGCGTTTCGACCACTTCCTTAACATGAACCGGCTTGGGCACCTTTTTCGGGCCAACCTTCCACGCACCGTCCTTGACGGCGGAAGTGGCATCCGAGACCCGGCGTCGAAGATCGCCAAGGAGGTCCTTCTTCGGCTCCGCAACCACAGGATTGGGCACGGGATGACCTGCAACCTCGGCAGTGGAACCGGTAGGGACGTAGGCAAGATCTTCAAGAGGTGACTCAACAGCGTGACTGGAGTGCTCGACGTCGTCACTCGCCGGTGCGGGTACGTGTTCCGGAGCCGGGGGCAAGTGGACGATGGCGACTGTGTCTTTCTTGGGGAAGATGCCGACCATCGCCAAAAGAATCACCGACACAAGCCGTCCCACTCCGGCAACTACCAGAGTGATGATGATGACCAACCCGAGTCCCAGGAACATGAGGATAGCCATCCCCACTGTGCCCAAATATGTCAGGTTGATGGCGAGTGTTGTCGGATCCTCCACGTAGCCTCCCCTGGCTGTCGTTTTGCGATGCGCGCATTGCCCACCAAGCTTGCACATCTAGCCTACGGTCCAGCACCGACGGAATCACGCCCCGCGCCACCCTCTGGCAGGGTTGTTTCGAAGCTGTTATACGGCGTGGGAAAATATGTTGCCCAGCTCTCATTTTCAGCCTCAGATTGGGACCCAGTGACCCCTGATTTCAGCCGACTCCGCGACGGTGCGTGCCCCTGCCTCTCCGGTGAGCAGTATGACGATTGTTGTGGGCGCTTCCACCGGGGTGAGGCCGACGCGCCCACAGCCGAGCAGCTTATGCGTTCCCGGTATTCGGCGTTCGTCATTCTGGATCCGGAGTACCTCCGGCGAACGTGGCACGCCTCAACCCGCCCGGATTCCCTGGAACTGGACCCTGACATGCAATGGCGCAGGCTCGACATCCTCGGCACGTCCAAGGGTGGGCCCTTGGACACCACCGGGACTGTTGAATTCGCCGCGCATTACCGGTCCGACGGCGAACGCGGAGTCCAGCGCGAACACAGCCGTTTCGTACGCGAGGACAAGCGCTGGTACTACGTGGACGGTGACGTCCTGTAGGGGGGCTACCGATACTTGCGGTGCAGGTTCTCCTTGCTTGATGCGCCCGGGGAAGCATCGGCGATCCACGGTCCGGTTCCTTCGGACTGGTCCAGGACCCCGGCCTCAAGCCAGGCGTAATCCCCGGCGAGGACCTTGCGCGAAAGCTCGTGATCGCCGTCGTCGGTGTTCCGCCATAGCTGGTCGAAGTATTCGTCCACCCGCACGCGCGCCTGCTCACAGTAGGCGTCGGCCAGCTCAAAGGCCGCCGCGCCGTGTTCCGGGTGGGTACGGAGCAGCATTTCGGCCCGGGAGCAGCATGCTGCCATAGCGAACAGTTCGGCGCCGATGTCCACGATCCTGCCCAGGAACGCTTGTTTGTGTTCGAGCTTCGCTTGCCAGCGGCCCATGCCGTAGAAAGTCTGCCGGGCGAGCCGCCGCGAGGATCTTTCAACAAACCGCAGGTGCTTGCCCAAGCGCCCGAACTCACCGTAGGAGCGCGGATCCATGCCTGCTCCGGCTACTAGTTTTGGCAGCCAGCGGGCATAGAAACCTGAAGCCCCGACGGCGGCCCTCGCCTTGTCCTGCAAGCTCGCGTCCGCTGAGGCGAGGTCGCCCGCGGCGGCAAGGTGCGCATCCACGGCTTCGCGGGCGATGAGGAGTTTCATGATCTCGCTGGAACCCTCGAAGATCCGGTTGATGCGCAGGTCCCGGAGGAGCTGCTCGGCCGCCACGGCGCGCTCCCCTCTGGCTTCAAGGGACTCGGCCGTTTCAAAGCCACGGCCACCGCGTATCTGAACCAGTTCATCGGCGATCCGGCAGCTCAGTTCCGTGGACCAGAGTTTGGCCAGTGCGGCCTCAATGCGCACGTCCTTTTGGCCGGCGTCTGCCATCTCCGCCGACAGTTCAAACACAGCTTCCAACGCGAAGGTCGTGGCGGCGATGAACGCAATCTTCTTTCCTACGGCCTCGTGCTTGCCCACCGGGCGGCCCCATTGCGTACGCGCGTTTGACCATTCGCGGGCAATCTTCAGGCTCCATTTCCCAGCGGCAACGCATAGACCGGGGATGGAGAGACGTCCAGTATTGAGTGTGGTGAGGGCTATTTTGAGGCCTTGGCCCTCGCGGCCCAGACGGTTCTCCACCGGCACGCGCACCTGGTGGAAACGGGTCACGCCATTCTCAATACCGCGCAGGCCCATGAAGCTGTTCCGGTTTTCCACCGTGATGCCGGGAGAGTCCATCTCCACGACGAACGCTGAGATGCCGCCCTTGTGCGTGGTGCCGTCGGCGTCGGTGTGGGCTGGAACCCTTGCCATGACTACCACGAGTTCGGCGATCACCCCGTTGGTGGTCCAGAGTTTCACGCCGTCCAAAAGGTAAGACCGGCCGTCGTCGGATAGTACGGCAGTGGCGCCCATACGCGCGGGGTCGCTGCCGACGTCGGGCTCCGTCAGGAGGAAAGCGGTGATGGCGCCGGCAGCGCAGCGCGGAAGGTACTCCTGTTTTTGCTCCGGCGTGCCGAATTCCTTCACGGGCTCCGGAACGCCAATGGACTGATGCGCCGAAATGAGTGCGCCAAGGCTCGGATGGACGGAGCCCACCAACGCGAGTGCGCGGCCGTAGTAGACCAGGGACAATCCCAGGCCGCCGTACTCGCGCGGGATTTTCATGCCGAAGACGCCAAGGTCCGCGAGGCCTGCAAGGTACTCGTCCGGGATCTTCGCGTCGCGTTCGATCACCCGTCCGGACATGGACCTGCAGAACGCCTCGAGCTTGGCCATGAACTCTTCGCCGCGCTCCACGTCCTCCGTTTTGGCTTGTGGCCACGGATGGATGAGGCTGAGGTCGAAGCTTCCCAAGTACAGGCCCTTGGCAAAGCTGGGCCGGTTCCATTCAGTTTCGCGGGCGGCCTCGGCGACGGCGCGGGCTTCTTCTGCTGTGGCGTTGACGCTTGCGGCGGTGAGACTGCTGTCAGTAGCGGACGTCATTTGATAACTCCTCTAGCCGGTTGTGCCGGTGGAGCCAGGGTCCGCCTCGGGTGGGGAACCCTTCAGCTGTCCCTCAATGCTACCCGCGAGTAGCTACCCGTGCTAGGGGAAACCTGGGGCTGGAATTCGGCCGGGATTTCCACTTGTCCTGCGTGATGGACCAGGCTGTCCCACGCAAAATTGATGCCATGCACCAAACCGCCCAGGACTGCCTTGACCATGTACCAGGCCATTCCCATGGCGCCGATGAGAACGATAGTTGCTATGGCTGCTACTGCGATGAACGCGACCAAAATGGCGGCGAAGGCCAGCGTTCCAATGAATACGTAGGTGGCTGTTTCCAGAGCGGTAAAGTCGAAATCCATGGTTCCCCCTATGCGGCAGTGCGTGGGTAGACGCCGCGTGGCTGCGTCGATGATCCGACACTAGGGGTGGGCGTAGTTTTCGGCCAGCACAGAACCGCGTCGCGGCCGTGTCGATATGGGATCGAAATCGAACCGGGCGGTATGTTACGGAATGGGCACGACGGCGGCGCTCCTCCCGGCCCCCGCCCACCCAACTAGGTCGCATTAGTGCGCGTTTAGAGCCGTCAAAACGCGCACTGCTGCGACTTAGTTGGGTGCGGATGCTCTGCGTTAACCTTGTACGGGGCAGTTTCCGCTGCCAGCCAGGTTTCGCAGCAGCTGAAGGAGAGTAGTTGTCCCGTTCAGCCATGTCCTCCGCCGACGCCATCAGTGCCCGGCTTCGCGACCTCGAGCAACTGACCAAAGGCCCAGCCTGGGCCCTGACACGTTCGGCGCCTTGGGTGATCGCGGTGCTGCAGGCTTCCTTCACTCGCACCCGGCCGCAGCTTCCGCTGGAAGAGTTCCATGCCGACGTCGACGCTTTCCTTGAGCAGCTCCGCCGCCATGAACCAGGGCTGGGCGGCCAGCAGAACGGAAAGGCCTTCGGCGACGAATGGACGCGCAAGCAGTTCCTGACACGCCGCAACCAGTCCGGCCAGATCGTCTACGAGGTCACCGAAGCAGCGGCGCGTGTGCTGGCATTCCTGGATAGCCTTTCCAGCGAACGCTCCACGCTCAACGGTTCCCGCTTGGGCACCCTGCTTGGCGACGTGGAGAAGCTCGCCAACGAGACCAATCCGGACCAAAGCGCACGTTTGGAGGCGCTGGAGGAAGAAATCCAAGAGCGCCAGCAACTCGTCGAGGACATCAGCTCCGGAGAGTTCGACGGCCTCCTGGACGACGAAGAAGCTGTTGAGGCCGCAGGCAACATCCTTGACCTTGCGGCCAGCCTTCCCGCTGATTACAAGAAAATGCGCGACCGCATCGAGGAGTTGGTGGGCGAACTCCGCAATCAGATCATCGAGGAGTCACTGAGCAAGGGCGCAACCATGGCCCAGGTTCTGGAGGCCGACAAACGCCTGCGCCAGAGTCCCGAGGGTCGAACGTTCCGCTCTTTCACAGCCTTCCTGGAAGACCCGCAGCAGCAATTGCGTTTCCGCTCAGCGATCGGCGAGGTCCTGAGCCGGCAGTTCGCCGACGATCTTTCGCACGAGGACCGCGAAACGCTGAAGAACCTCGTGGCTGAACTGCGAACCCAGCACAGCCAGATCCAGAGAATCTACGGCAAGCTCTCCGAAAGCCTGAACACCTACATCCAGAGCGACGACGTCCGCCAGTCGGTGAGCCTGCGCAAGATTTTGGCCGAGGCCGAACAAGCTATCCGGTCCATGCCCTACGAACGTGACCGGCCCGGCCTGGTCCGCGGCCCCGTTCTGTTTAACGCCGGATTCGAGTCGTTGGCCATGGTCAAGCTCTTTGACCCGGACGAGTTCGCGACCCCGCCCCGTCTGGCAGACCCCATCGCCTTCAGCGATTCGGACAGGGTTCGGTCGGCACGCACCGGCAAGGCCAGGCCTGCTGTTGTGCGGGCCGCAATGGCCGGGGCAGCCACCCTGGGTGAGGCGTGGGAAAACCTGCCCGCCGAGGAACGACACATCAACACCGTCCGATCCCTGCTGTCCATGGCGCTGCACAGCGGTGCCGGGTTCGACCGGGCCGCCTGGGAACACATCGACTTCGAACAAATCGACGGCATTATCCGCACTGCGTACCTGCCTGTCGTCACGCTGAATGAGGATTCTGATGACTGAGGAAATCACGACGACGGACGTCACCGAGGAGGAGCACGTCACCCTTGAGGAGGCTGAAGTCCCGGCTGAAACGGCCTCTCCCGCCAACCACGGTGACCCATTCCGCGTTACCCCGCGGGACACATTCGTTGACGGCGCGGCGCTTTTCCCCGGTGACACAGGTGTGCTGCCCATGAAGGTCCGTCACGCGCTGGTCAAACTGCTGAAAGGCCCCTACATCGACGGCGGCCGCGACGAGAAGCTCTGGACCACGCTCCTGGACAACCAGCTCATCCTCCGCAGCCGCCTCTCCGAACTGTTCCTCACCCTGCAGCTCGATCACGACCGCAAGATCGCCGTCCTCCGCCCCGTCGACCCGGAGATCATCGGTGCCAGCTCACGATCAAGCATCCTTCGGCAGCAGCGTGCACTGAGCCGAGTGGAAACCATCGTCCTGCTCCGCCTGCGGCTCCTGCTCGACCGTCACGTCACAGCCCAGACGGACCCCATCATCACCCGCGAAGAGATCTCGGACCTCGTCGCTAATTACACGCCAGCAGGCCAGCAGGATGCACTCCGCGATTCCGACGTCGTCACCCGCACCATCACCAAACTCCTGGCCCGCCAACTCCTCCTCCCCACCCCCTTGGACGACACGTACACCATCAGCAACGCCCTCCCGCTGGCTCTCCCCTTCGAAAACATCGGCGACATCCCAGCCCAAATAGAGGCCCTCATCGCCGTAGCGGCCGACGAGTCGGGCACAGAACCGTTGCTGGACATCTCGGATTCAGAATCCGATTCCAATTCCGAGGACGACGACGCCGATGCCGCCCCCGCCGCGGACGCAACCACGACTGACGGGACAGAGAAGTGACGATCGCAAGCATGCTCCCGCTCGGCGAGCTGACGAACCCCGGGCAGATGCGTTTGGCACTCGTGCAGGTGGTCAACTGGGGCACGTTCCATGGGGCGCACACCATGCACGTGGACCGCAACGGAACCCTTCTGACGGGCAATTCGGGCGTCGGCAAGTCGACGCTGTTTGATGCCATGCTCCGCGTGTTTGATGCGCGCCCGCGGTCCAATGAGGCTGCGGCGCAGCGTTCAGGTGGGGCTGTGGAGGACAAGAGAACCACGTTTACTTATATGCGGGGCAAGGTCGGTGATAAGGCTGTTGGCGATGGTTCGGCCAGTGCCTTCCAGCGCCCTGGTGCCACGTGGTCCGCCGTCGCACTGACGTTTGATAATGCGGCAGGCACGAAGGTTACGGTCTCTGCGCTGTTTGATTTGCCGAAGAATGGCACGGAGTCCAGCGTCGGGCGTTTTTATGTGATCGACAACAAGCCCCTGGACTTGGAAGCGATCGAGGGGATTGCCCAGAAGAGGTTCACTAAGGGTGCGTTGGAGGGAATCTTCCCGGACGGCCAGGTCTTCGATGTGCATAAGGCGTTCGCCGAGCGGTTCCGAAGGCTCCTCGGCATCAACTCCGACCAGGCGCTTCCCTTGCTGCGTGTCATTCAGGCCGGGAAAGGCCTTGGCGGCAGCGTTAATACGTTCTTCCGCGACCAGGTACTTGATGCTCCGGCTACATTGGCTGCGGCTGATGATGTGGTGGAGGAATTCAGCAACCTGATGTCCATCCGGCAGCGGTTGGAGGATGTCCGGCAGCAGCGCGACCAGCTGGCACCGGTTCCGGGGCTGAACAAGGACTATGCGCAGGCCTTGCTAGATGCGAACAGGCTTCGCGAGTTGGCTGGCGAGGAATTCGAGGCTTACAAGCAGCAGCTTGCGGTCACTGTCCACGCCAAGACCTTGGCGCGTTTCAAGGAATTGGCACAGTCCAAGGCCCAGGAACTCGCTGCCGAGCGCACGGTCCGGGATGCTTTGGCCAAGGATCTACGTGAGCTGGAGCTGGATTACAACAACCGCGGCGGTAACGCGATTTCGGCTATCGAGCAGTCGTTGGAGAACGCCCGCGTCAGTCTGAAGTTGCGCCAACAGGTGGAGGAATCTGCCCGGAAGGCGCTGGCCGATGCTGGGCTGAACCTTGAATGGTCGGCCGAGGGCTGGGACCAGGCCCATGAGCAGGCAGCTGCCCGTTCGGCGGAGTTGAAGGACGATTCGGAGGCTTTGAAGGAGCTCCGTTTCGAGGCCTTCGACGGCCACGCGACCAGGAAACGCGAGCTGGCTGCGGCTGAGCAGGAGCTGCTGTCGTTGCGGTCGCGCAAGTCTTTGCTGCCGCCGTCGAGTATTGAGAACAGAGCCGCGATCGCAGCCGCCACCGGCATCCCCGAGGAGCGGATGCCGTTCGGGGGTGAGCTGATCGACCTCGCCGAGGGCCAGGATCAGTGGCGCCCGGCCGCGGAACGTGCGCTGCGCAACCTCGCCACCACGCTGTTGGTTCCAGGAGAGCACTTCGCTGCGGTTACACGGTACTTGAACGACAACACGGTCCGGGGCGCACTGCGTGCAGTGGATGTGTCCAAGCCCGTTGCCGGTGGCGCGCTGGCTGTGGAGGACGTGTCCGACGGCGACCTCTTGACTAAGTTGAGCATCCTCACCTCGGGCGCCAACGCCGACGCCGGCGCATGGATCCGCGAGCGGATCGCCTTGGACTTCGCGTACCCGTGTGTGGAGGACCCGGACGAGCTGGCTTCGATGGACAAGGGCCTCAGCCTCGGTGGCGTGGTCAAACGCAACCGGCACACCGTGGAAAAGGACGACCGTTTCACGAGCCGGCAGGATTACGTCCTCGGCTTCGACAATGCATCCAAGCTTGAACTCGTGGCGGCCCGGGTGGGCGAGCTGGAAAACGAGCTGGCCAAGGCTGCCGAATTGGCGCAAAGCCGTGAGGATTCCCACCAAGGGATGGCCCGGCAATTGGAAGCCCTTCGAAGGGTGGCCGAGGATGAGCGTCCGTGGGAACAGGTCTCCGCAACGGTCGCCGCGGACGAGCTCGCGCGGATTGAGCAGCGGCTTTCTGACGCATTGGCTGCCCAGGCGGACCTTGAACCGTTGCGTGCCAACATCGAGGCCGTACGGGAAAAGCACCAGTCCTCCACAGGTGCGGCGGCCGTGCTGCAGAGTGAATACAAAGCGCTCGACCAAAAGATGATCACGGCTGACGGCCTGCTCGATGCCGCCAGGTTGAAGCTTGAGCAAGCACCGCCGTCGGGCTCTACCGTAGCCGCGCTGGAACCGTACTTTGCCGGCGTCGGCGAGGTATCCGAGCTTTACGAACTCGACAACCTGGCCAACAGCGTCCGCAACAAGCTGCTCGACGAGCTGCACGCCGCCGAATCACGCAGCCAGGCTACGGCAGAGCGTCTGACGCGAATATTCGAGGCTTTCGTGCGCGATTGGGGCAGCGCCATCAGCGCTGACCATGGCACGTCCATTGGGGCTGCCGGGGACTTCGAATCGCGATATCACGCGATCGTGAGCGATGGCTTACCCGCCCAGGAGGCCGAGTTCCGACTGTTCTTCAACCAGCGCACGCACGAATCGTTCAGTACGCTCCTGCACCTGCTGGATGAGGAGCGCCGGAGTATCACCAGCCGGATCCTGCCCCTCAACGGCATCCTGTCCGAGGTGAATTTCCACGAGGGCAGCTACCTGGAACTGGACATCAAGCAGACGCTTCCGGCTACGGCCAAGCAGTTCAAGGAAGCGATCCAGAACGCGCTGAAGGCCAAACACACGCGGCCCTCCCGCGGCGCATCTGCCGCTACGGGAACAGAGGCCGACGACGACGCCGAGCTCACCGCCCGCTATAAGTCCCTGGAGACTCTGGTGAAGCGTCTCGGTTCGCAAACCCCTGAGGACCGCCGCTGGCGCGCCGAAGTGTTGGACGTCCGCGGCCACCTGTTTATCCAATGCAAGGAGCACAGGGAGGTGGCCGCGAAGTCGGCGAAAACCGGGAAGGCCGGCAAGAAGAAGACCGAGGTCTTTATGCATGCCGATACGGGCTCCATGTCCGGCGGTGAACGTCAGCGCTTCACGGCGTTCATCATGGCCGCGGCGCTGAGCTACCAGCTGGGTATTGCAGAGCAGGGCTTCACTACCTACGGCACCGTGATGATGGACGAAGCGTTCGTGCTGGCATCCGAGGAATTCGCCGGCGCCGGAATCAAGGCGCTTCACGAATTCGGCTTCCAGTTGTTGCTGGCAGCGCCGGAAAACGTGATCGATCTGTCCCGCCACCTAGGCTCGGTCACGGAAATCCTTCGCGACAAGCGGACCAACCGCTCCGGCGTGCTCACGGCTCCCGTCATCGCAGGCCCGGGAGAGCCCGGCGCATGGCGGTCGGAAGCCAACCCAGTGGATATCGTCCTGCGCTAAAGCAACGCGGGGTCACTTACGGCCCATGGGAGAGACCTTAATGGGCCGTAAGTGACCCCGCGTTGCTTTTAGCGGGTGGAGGTACCTCGGACCCTGTTCAGGAACTGGGCCGTCCGTTCCTCCAGGCCGGCGATCTGCCGGACCACGACGACGGCCGGGTCCGGGTTGATTTCATTGGCGGGCGGTTCCTTGCGCACATTGGCGCTGCACCCGAACTCGGCACAGATCAGGGTCCCCACGGTGTTGCCGTCCTTGCCTGACTGTCCGGCCTTCTTGGCCACCCAAAGATAGACGTCGTCCTTGGAGAAGACGTCGCGGCACAGTTCACAGAGCACCACACGCTTCTTTCCGGAGCCGCCTTCAGGCGCCCGGAGCATGATTCCCGTGAGCTTGCCCCTGTGCGGGACCACCAAGTACCCGCGCTGGGGCATTTTTTCGTCGCGCCAACCGAGGAATTCAAGGTTGTCCCAGTCGATGGTTTCAAAGTCGCGGGGAAGGTTGAGCTTGGCGGCTTCGGACCGGCTGGCATTGATGAATGATGAACGGATTTGTTGGGCAGTGATTTTCTGCATGGCAAAGCTACTTTCGGAATTGAACGACGTCGCGCTGAACAGGAGCGCGCTGGCTAGAAAGGAGCGTCGGTCATCGGTGAAAGCAAGGCACAGCAAAGAACGCGAACAGCAAAGAGACCCGAAAACAGGGGTGCTTGTGGAGGGCGTGTACCTAGAGTGATGCCGACGGGTGGGGGAGTGCCAAGCAGGCCAAAATGGCCACCTCGCCAACCATGGCTGCAGCAACTGAAACCGTGCGCACGCTCATCTCCTCGTCGTTCTCTCTGGAAGCGGTAGTCCGCTGCCGATATCTTAGCAATGCCGCAGCATGGACATTACGTGACGCAAACGTTTCGTAATTATTCAAAGGCTAGGCTAGCCTTACTTAGGTTCGCATCCCTTACCTAAGGAGTCCCGTGGCTTCCCTTCTTCCACGCCGCGCCCTGCTGAAGACCGCAGGTACCGCGACAGCCGCTTTGGCCGCCGTCGCCCTTTCCCTCACTGGCTGCTCCACCGGGCCTGCCACCTCCACTCCGGCAGCGGAGCAGGCAGAAACCGCGGCTTTCCCCGTGACCATCAAGCACGCTTTCGGTGAGACCACCATCAAGGAACAGCCCAAGCGCGTAGTCACCATCTCCTGGGTCAACGACGACGTCGCAATAGCCCTAGGCGTTGTCCCGGTTGGCGTTCCCAAGAACGAGTGGGGCAACAACGACAAGGGCTCCACGCCCTGGAAGGACGCCGCGCTGGAGAAGCTTGGCGCAGGCTTCGGTTCGGACAAGGCCCCCGTACAGTTCTCCGAGGCAGACGGCATCAACTTCACCGAGATCGCCAAGCTCAACCCGGACGTCATCCTCGGCGCCTACTCCGGGCTGGAGGAAGCCGACTACAAGAAGCTCTCCGAAATCGCTCCCGTTGTTGCCTACCCGGAGCTCGCCTACGGTACGCCCTGGCAGGACAGCACCACCATTATCGGTAAGGCCCTCGGCAAGGAAGCCGAAGCCAAGAAGCTGATCGAGGAAACGGAAGCCACCGTCAAGGACAAGGTTTCCAAGTACCCGCAGATCAAGGACAAGACCTTTATCTACGGCAACCTGGAGCCGGCCAAGGGCGACGGCGTGAACGTCTACACGGCCATCGACAACCGCCCGCGCTTCCTCTCCGAAATCGGCATGAAGCTCGCTCCGGTAGTGGAGCAGAACACGAAGACCAACAAGGACTTCTTCATCCCGTGGTCCGCTGAAAAGGCTAACGAGCTCGATTCCGATGTCTTCGTGACATGGGTGCCCGAAGCCGCCACGGCCGAGGCCATCAAGGCCGATCCTCTGTTGGGCCAGATCCCCGCCGTCAAGTCCGGCGCACTCGTTGCCGACGCCGATCAAACCCTTACGCTGTCCATCTCCGCTTCCTCGCCGCTGAGCCTGCCGTGGGCACTGGATACGTTCCTGCCGCAACTGGGCAGCGCCGCGGACAAGGCGGCAGGCAAGTAACTGCAATGAAATTGAGTACGACGACGGCGGCTTCCGTGGGGCAGGTTGGCGGCACGTCCGTGCCGGGTAACCAGCGGGATAGCGCTCCTCGGAGCAACGCGGCCGGAGGGGGAACCGGTTCCAGGGTCACAAGCGGGCGCAGTGCCTGGCTGGTGGCCGCCGTCGTCGTACTCGTCGCTGCCTGCGCAGCATCCCTGGCGATCGGCGCGCGTGGGCTTCCCTTGTCCACCATTTGGGAAGCCATCACCAACTTCAATCCTGAAAGCGGCGACCACGCAGTGGTCATCGCACGGATTCCCCGCACAGTCTTGGGCCTCCTCGCAGGCGCAGCCCTTGGCTTGGCTGGCGCAGCGATGCAAGGCGTGGCCCGCAACCCGCTGGCCGATCCCGGCATTCTGGGACTCAACGCGGGTGCGGCCCTTGCGGTTGTGGTGGGCATCTATGTTTTCGGCGTCGGTTCGCTGACCGGCTACATCTGGTTCGCCTTCATCGGTGCCGCAGCGGCCGCCGTCGTCGTTTACGCGATCGCGTCCAGGGGCCGTGACGGTGCGACGCCGGTCAAGCTCGCCCTTGCGGGTGCGGCCCTGAGCGCAGGCCTGTTCTCGCTGATGAACGTCATCCTGGTTTCAAGCCAGGACACCCTGGACCGATTCCGCTTCTGGCAGGTGGGAAGCATTGGCGGACGGGACTGGTCCGTTCTGCTGCCTGCACTTCCGTTCCTGGCCGTCGGCGCCGTGATCGTCCTGGCCAGTGGCCGCATCTTGAACAGCCTCGCGCTGGGTGACGACATCGCCCGTGGACTTGGTCAGAATGTTGCCCTGTCCCGCGGAATCATCGGCCTGGGGATTGTCCTGCTGTGCGGTTCCGCAACCGCGCTGGCTGGACCCATTGGCTTCCTCGGCCTGGTGATTCCGCACGCTGTCCGTTCGCTCACCGGTCCGGACTACCGCTGGGTCCTGCCGTTCTCCATGATCTCGGCGCCGATCCTGCTGATCATCGCCGATGTGATCGGCCGCGTGGTTCTGCTGCCGGGCGAAGTTCCCGCCGGCATTATGACGGCGCTCGTGGGCGCGCCGGTCTTTGTCTGGCTCATCCGCCGCGGAAAGGGGGCAGGGCTGTGAGTGCACTTAAGCCTGCTCCCGAGATGGCACTTAATGGCAATGTTCCCCGGAAACATGCGCATCAATTGTCATCTCGGCGGGTGCTCAGCCCCACCTTCTTCCTTGGCGTGGCCCTCGTGGTCATGTTCGCGGTGTACGTACTGCTGGGCAGCTACACCGTCACCATTCCCGATTTCTTCACAATCGTCATCAACCACCTCACCGGCGGTGAGAAGATCCCCGGCGCCAGTTTCATCGTCATGGAGCACAAACTGCCGCGCGCGGTGGTGGGAACCATGATCGGCATTGCCTTTGGCCTGGCTGGCGCCCTTTTCCAGACCATGCTGCGGAACCCCCTGGCCAGCCCGGACATTATCGGCATCAGCTACGGAGCCAGTGCGGCGGCGGTGACGGCGATTGTGATCTTTGGTGCTTCCGGCGCAGTCGTTTCCTGGGCAGCCCTTGGCGGCGCGCTGGGTGTCGCTGCCATTATCTACGCGATTTCGCGCGGCGCGGGCTCAGGCGGAGGCAGCCGTGGCAACGCCGCAGGCAACCGCCTCATCCTTGCGGGTGTGGGCATCGCCGCGGCACTGCACGCAGTGGTCAACTTCCTCATGACCCGTGCCGACATCCGTACCGCGGCTGATGTCCTCGTCTGGCTTAACGGTTCGCTGAATTCTGCCACTTGGGAGCGTGCCGGGATCCTCACGGTCTCCTTGCTGGTCCTGGTTCCGGCTGTCACCATCCTTGCTGGCCCGCTGCGCATTCTCGAACTCGGTGACGACGCCGCCGCCGGCTTGGGCATCAGGGTCAACGCCACCCGGCTGGGACTGGTGTTGACCGCCGTCGGGCTTGCCGCCGTCGCAACCGCTGCTGCCGGTCCCGTCGCGTTCGTCGCTTTCCTCGCCGGGCCGATTGCACGGCGCATCGTCCGCAAACCCAGCCTCCCGGCGTCGGCCTTAACCGGTGCGCTGATCGTGCTGGCCGCTGACTTCTTCGCCTCCAACATCGCGCCCGTCATCCTCGACGGAACCGTCCTCCCGGTCGGCGTCATCACCGGCGCCCTCGGTGCACCCTTCCTGTTGTGGCTCCTGGTCACCTCGAATCGAAAGGAAGCCTGACATGGCCATCCTTAATGCCAAGGACCTGACACTCCAATACGAGCAGCGCAAGGTGGTCGAGGGCCTCACCACCGAAATCCCCGAAGGCAAAGTCACCATGATCGTGGGAGCCAACGCCTGCGGTAAGTCCACGTTGCTCCGCGGATTGTCGCGGCTGCTCAAGCCCGCTGGTGGTGCGGTGACCCTCGACGGCAAGGACATCCACTCCCGACCCGCGCGTGAGCTCGCCCGGACTTTGGGCCTTCTTCCCCAGCACCCCACCGCTCCGGACGGTATTAGCGTCCGCGACCTCGTGGGACGGGGCCGGTACCCGCACCAAGGCTTCTTCCGGAGTTGGAGCGAGGGGGACGACGCCGCGGTGCAGCGGGCGCTCGAAGCAACCGCAACGCTGGAACTCGCAGAGCGAAGCGTCGACGAACTGTCCGGCGGACAGCGCCAGCGCGTCTGGATTGCCATGGCCCTTGCCCAGGAAACCGACCTGCTGCTGCTTGACGAGCCAACCACGTACCTGGACCTTGCGCACCAGGTTGAAGTGTTGGACCTCGTGACGGACCTCAACCGGAGCCGGGGCACCACCGTGGCGATCGTGCTCCACGACCTCAACCTCGCCGCGCGCTACGCCGACCACGTCATCGCCATGAAGGGCGGATGCATTGTGGCCGAAGGTCCCGCACCCGTTGTAGTGACCGAGCAACTGGTCTATAACGTCTTTGGCCTGGAATCCCGGGTGGTTCCCGACCCCATCTCAGGAACACCGCTCATCGTCCCTATAGGACGCCACCACGCACAGCCCGTTTCAACCAACGAACTGGAGATCGCCTCATGAGTGCACAACCAACACGGACCCAAGCGAGCGTCGCCGTGGAACCCATGACCCTGGCCTTCGACGTCGCAGTCTCGGCCGTGCAGGACCTGAGCCCGAATTTCCGCCGGATCACGTTCGGTGGCTACTCACTGCGCGGCTTCGGCGTTGCAGGCGACACCCTGGACCTGCGCGTGAAGCTGATGATTCCTTCTTTCGACGCGGACGGCCAGCAGATCCCACTGCCCGAATTCAAGATGGAAGAGGCCGGGTGGTACCAGGAATGGTTGGCCATGGATGCTTCCGTCCGGGGAGCAATGCGCACCTACACCGTCAGGGCTGAGCGGCTCGACGCCGTGTACCCCGAAATCGACATCGACTTCGTCATGCACTTCGACGACGCAGGCCATGGCGGACCCGCAGGCAACTGGGCGAAAGAAGCCAAGCCCGGCGATGCCCTCACCATCATTGGCCCCAACAACCGTGCGGCGCAGTGCACCACCGCCGGTGCCTACGGCGGCATCGAATGGCGCCCGGGCCTGGCCCAGAGGATCCTCCTCGCCGGAGACGAGACAGCGGTGCCGGCCATCAGTGCCATCCTCGAGAGCCTCCCCGCGGACATGACCGGCCACGCGTTCCTTGAAGTACCCGAAGCCGGCGACTTCCAGGACATCAGCACAGCTGCAGACATCGAAATCACCTGGCTCGCCCGTGGCGCAGCGATCGGACGCTCCCGCCCGCACGGGGAACTCCTCAAAGAAGCCGTCGCCAAGGCTGTTCCCGTCCCGGGCTGGGTAGGCATCAAGGGCACCGGGAGCGCGGCCGGACCCGAGCCCGAAGACGTCAACGTGGACCAGGACATCCTCTGGGAAACCCCGCAACGCATGGATACCGCGGCCATGGAAGCCACCAAGAACCCCACTTTGCCTGCCGGGGCGCTGCCGTTCTACGCCTGGATCGCCGGAGAAGCGTTCGTGATCAAGGAAATGCGGCGGTACTTGGTGCGGGACGTCGGAATTGATCGGAAGCAAGTTGCTTTCATGGGGTACTGGCGACGGGGCAAGGCAGAGGGCTAAGCCTTAGGGCACGTCGCCGCCCGGGTCCGGTGCTTGGGTCCGGCTGCTTGGCGGGCATCCTTGGCGTGCTGCTCCTTCGTCGCTTTGACGCACGCTGCCGGACCCCCGCCAAGCGGCCTCGTGCGTCCCTTACCCTTCCGATGCTCTCTCATTTCCCGACGGTTTTTTCGGTTTGTTCGCGCACTTCCCGTTTCGCCTGTTCACTTTGGGTTGGCTGGGGTGTAACTGGGGGTGGGTAGCGTTGGGGGGATGCGGGGTGGTTACGCGGCTGGGCAAAGCGGACGACGGCGGTACGTCGCCCTTGGGGATTCCTTCACCGAGGGCGTGGGGGACCCGAGCAACGTGCTGCCCAATGGGGTTCGCGGGTGGGCAGACCGGGTCGCCGAGAAATTGGCGAAAGCGCAGCCGGGATGGGAGTACGCGAATCTTGCAGTGCGCAGTAAGAGGCTCCGGCACATCATCGATGAACAGCTTGAGCCCGCCCTCGGCATGGAACCAACGCTCATCACGTTGTATGCCGGTGGCAATGACATCCTGGACTTTGGCACGGACATGGATGCGCTCCTCACCGACTACGAAATGCTGGTCGCCCGGCTCGCTGGCACTGGGGCAACAGTGGTCCTTTTTACCGGCTTTGACGTGAAGGTCTCAGCAGTCCTGGAACCGTTCAAGAAGCGCAACACCCTGTACAACCAAAAAGTCCGTGAGTTGGCAACAAAATACGGGGCGATCCTGGTGGATTACTGGTGCTTCGACGCCTACAAAGACTCACGGATGTGGGCCCCTGACAGGCTTCACATGTCCAAAGCCGGCCACAAATATCTCGCCGCCCAGGTCCTGGACCACTTGGACGTCCCGCACAAGATTTCTCTCAAGCAGTGGGAGCCACCTCAACGAATGACCATGAGGGAATGGGAACGCAGGCAGCGCCGGTGGGTAAACGACTGGGTCCTGCCCCTCTTTGGACGCAAACTCCGGGGCGTTACCCTGGGTGATTCCCTGAGTGCCCGCTGGCCGCAGCCCGTCAAAGTCCCGCGCAAGGGCGGATTGAAGAAACTGGTCGAAAACCAGCAGGCTATGCAGTGAAGCTACCCGGCAGGCCTCAGTTCTCGAGCAAGTTCTCGTAGCCCTCGGACACAGTTGTCGCGGTGAATTCGATGATCTCGAACTCGGCCACGCCGTTGCTGAAGAACGGGTCTTTGGCCAGTGAGTCATCCAGCGTTGCCCGGTCAACCTTTGACAGCAGCACGCCGCCCGTGGCTGGAACGCGACGTCCCGACGCAAGGAACACGCCGGCGTCGAACGCGTCCTTAAGCCAGGCCATATGGCCTGGCCGGTGGAAATCGACGATTTCGTCGGGAACTTTGTAGGTCAAGGAGACAACAAACATTCCGCCAGCCTACCGTTTGCGGCGGCAGCAAGGCCGGGCCAACCGGCTAATTCTCCTAAGATGGATCCATGACTGAACCCCGCTGGCTTAATGCTGACGAACGCCGTGCCTGGTTGGCCCTCTTGAGCATTAATACGTTGCTCCCCTCGGCGTTGGATACGCAGCTTCAGTCTGCTGGAAAATTGTCACTGTTCGACTACAACGTGCTGGCGATGCTCTCCGAAACCGAGGGCCGGTACCTGCCCATGAGCGAGCTCGCCGCCCGGACCAGTGCGTCGCTATCGCGCCTGTCGCACGTGGTCACCAAACTCCAGAAGCGCGGCTGGGTGGAACGCCAGGCACATCCTGGCGACGCGCGTGTCACCGTCGCCCACCTGACCGAGGCTGGCATGTCCACCATCGTGGCCCTCGCTCCCGGTCACGTTGAGTCCGTGCGGGCGCTGATGCTGGATTCGCTCTCGCCCGACGACGTCGCGGACCTCGCGCGTATCGGCGAGAAAATCGTCTCCAGGCTGGACAATAACCATTGGATCCTGCGCGAATCGTAGCGTTGCCCATGCTTTGTAGGTAGTGGTGGGCTAATGGCAGACTGACGGCATGGATTTTTCTGCCCGTTATGTTGCCTTGGGGGATTCCTTCACAGAGGGCGTTGGCGACGACGACCCAACGCGCCCCAACGGCGTCCGGGGGTGGGCAGACGTCGTTGCCCGGCAGTTGGCCCACAGCAATGAGGACTTTGGCTATGCCAACCTCGCAATCCGCGGCAGGAAGCTCCGCCAAATCATGGCAGAGCAAGTGGACGCAGCGGTCGCGTTAAAGCCCACTTTGGTCACGATGTATGCCGGTGCCAACGACATCCTGCGGCCCAAGATCGATATTGACTCGCTTATGGAGGATTACGACGCCGGCATCGCCAAGTTAAGCGCAACCGGCGCCACGGTGGTCCTTTTCACGGGCTTCGATGCCCGTGGTTCGAAGGTCTTCAGCACGATGCGTGGACGGACCGCGATCTACAACGAGTTGCTCCGTGAAATCGCCGAGAACCATGGCGCCCTGCTGGTGGATTACTGGCGGTTTGATGAGTACTACGACGTCCGGATGTGGGCGCAGGACCGGATGCACATGTCGACGGCGGGCCACGTTAATATGGCCCAGCGCGTGCTGGACGTCCTCGAACATGAGCATGTGCTCGAAGTCCCGGAACTCGCACCGCTTCCCACGCTGAACAGGTCCGAAGCCATCCGGGCGAACGCGCGATGGGTCCGGGAATTCGCCGGCCCCTGGGTGGTGCGCCGTGTGCGGGGTACGTCCTCGGGCGATGGGCTTAGCCCGAAGTATCCGGCCCTGATCCGCCCGGTCTAGCCCGGTCCAGAAGGACTGGGCTCAGGGAGCGTTGCGGAAACCCGGCGTGGCGAGCAGCGTGCCGGTCCTGCCAACCGCGAGCACTTCGACGCCCCATTTCTCCACTGAGCGATCCAAAGTCTGCGTTCCGCCGGCGACTATTGCCGTTGCCAGGACGTCGGCCGTAACAATGTCCTGCGCCGCCACGGAGACCTGAAGGAAGTCGGACCGTCCGCTCCCTACCGTCCAAATGTGTTCTCCACGTTCAGCCGAGCCTGACGTTGCAAGGGCCGTCATTCCGCCTTCCGCCGAGGCGCCGAGGCGGTATGTACTGATCAGCTTCTGGCGATCGAACGGATCAACGATGCCGGCCTGCCACGGGTTGGGATCTTCAAACCCAGTGTCCGCGGGCCCCGGTGACCCGCTTACCAGCACATCCCCGCCAGCGTTGAGGCACCAATTTTGCAGGCCGAGGGCACCTAAGGACAGTGCAGCTTCACGCATGGCGTGGGCTTTGACGATTCCGGAAAGATCCAACGCGCCGTCCGGTCGTTCGGCCGTGAACGCACCTTCGGTGTCCACGCGCCATTCCGAGGCCGCTGCATAGAGCTCCTGCATTAACTCCGAGGCATAAGCCAACGTCAGTTCGCCCCGGACCAGCCGGCTTGCCTCGGATCCTTCGCGATAAAGGCTGAACGTCAGGTCGAGCTGCGTAAATATCTCTCCTACGACGTCGACGGCGGACTGCAGTTCATCGACGGCGGTTTGGGCGGCCGTTCCGCTCGCCACGGTCAGGCTCACCACAGTGCCCATGCTGCGGAACGTACGCGCGCGGAGTTGTTCGCCGTTAAAAGTTGGCTGCATCGAGGGCCGCCTGAAGGGAGGTGAGATAGGCCTCGCTGGTGACCGTCGCACCACTGACAGTTTGGACGTTCGCTGACTGGGCCTGCAGGACCTCGGAACGCAAGACCGGTGCTGCCCGGCTGCTGATCTGGGCCGACTTCCGCTCGGCATCGGTGAGCTGCAGGGGTACCACCTCAGTGATCTTGCCGTCCTGGATGGTCACCTGCACCTGGACCGTGCCGAAGCGGGTCCTGACCGACGCGCCGTCGTACGTTGCCGCCGTCGTGCTTTCCGCGCTGCTGCCGCTGGCGCCGGTGCTGCCGTTCGCAGCCGAACCGCCAGCCGACATGCTGCTGCTCAGGCTTGTTGTGGTGGATGTGGTTGTTTCGGCAACATGAGCGCCTGACTGCCAGCCTGCGAGCAGTATGCCCGCGGACGCCAGGGCCGTTGCCATTGCTGCCCGGATTCTCACCAGTCGAACCTTTCGTAGTGGAGTTGTTCTGCAGATACCCCGGCGGCCTGTGCGTCCTGGACCACCTTGCCGGCCCAGTTGGCAGGGCCGCAGACGTAGACGTCGGCGTTGGCCACGTCCGGGACATAGGAGCGGAGTGTGAAACCTGCTTGAACGGCTGATTCGGGCAGCCATTCATTGAGGCGTGCGGAGCGCGGGCCGGTCAGGTGGAAGAGGGTTGCGCCGCGGGCTTGGCAAAGGGTCATGATTTCCTGACCAAGGAAGAGCTCTGACTCGTCGTGTCCGCGCAACAGAACCGTTGCATTGCCAGGCTCAAACGGCGTGGATTCCAGCAGCGACCGCAGAGGAGTGATGCCAATGCCGGCGCCGATCATCACCACTCTGTTGCGGGACCGGGCGGCGGTGCTGAACATCCCGTAGGGTCCCTCAAGGGCGACCCTGGTGCCAGGCCTGAGGCGGGCCAGCCGGGCGGATCCGTCGCCTAGATTTCGGACGGTGATGCGGAGTTTGCCCGCTGCAGTACCCGTGGCCGGAAGCGGTTCCGCGGACAAACTGAAGGGATGCGGCTGCCACCAGAACCCGGGAGCCAGGAACCTCCAGATGAAGAATCTCCCGCCGCTGCCTGTCAGCTTCTCCAGCTGCAGCCCAGTCATTTCGATGCTGAACACTTCAGGTGCCACGCGGACTACCCGGCTGACCGTGAGCTGATGCCGGAAGGTTGCGGCGAGTGGCTGGTAAATCCTGAAGAAAAGGAGTGCCGCGCCCGTCCCGATGCAGAAAGCCAGCCAATACCAGCGCTGCCAGGTTCCTTCGGCAAAGAGTCCGCCCACACTGAACTGATGCGGGATTGCCGTTGCCACCGCTGCGTATGTCAAGAGATGGATCACGTACCAGAATTCGTACGGGAACTTGCGTCGTACGGCCACCAACGAGGTCACCACCACGGCGATGAACAGCGCCATCGCGACGAACGCGAGCCACATATCCGGGACGTTGACCCACAGGGACACCGATTCGCTGATGGGGTCGAGGCCTTCTGCCGCCCCGTAACCCACCGCCAGGAGGATCCCATGTGCCAGAAGCAGGTAAAGCGCCGGCTTACCCAGCGATTTGTGGATCTCAAGAGCACGGTCATGCCCGATTGTGTTATCGATCAGCGGGATCCGGGCCGCCAAGAGCAGCATGAGGAGGACCAGGTCCGTGCCGACCAAACCAGCCACGATTCCCAGGCCTGTCGCGCTTCCGGCAAAGGAGGAGAACCCGCCTGCGCCGCCGTCTGCGAGCCACAAGGCGACCGCGACCACTGGGGACACCCACGCGAGGAAGCCCAAAAGGTCGGCCCGGGCCAGCCGCCGTCGGGCTTGCGCCCGGAAGGGTTCGACGGCGGCTGGTGGCGTCCGTGGGCCCGGCGCCGCGGACTGTTCAGCACCCGAAACACGTGAAAGAAGCGATGTCATGATCCAAGACTCGCCAAGCATCCTTTCGTTCTGCTGTGAATGGCCTTGTGAGGGGCTTATGATTCCTGATTGGTCTTAATTTGGCCTGGCCCGTAGAATGGTTAGGCGCTAGGTAGTGCGGATCGTGTGCAATTGCTCCGGTTGGCGGTGAGGTCGGTTCCGACTGACATCCCGATGGCCGGTAGTTAGGGGCTCAAGTTGCGTGCATTCCTGTATTCGCCCGGTATCCCAGGATCTGTTCCAGTGTTTATCACTGTCCGGTTCTGAGGCCCAACCTTATTCGCCGTACTTGATGCGGAAACTACCGAAATGGTGTGGATCGGACGCGAACGCTGCCTGTCGCACGGTAACGCAGGAACATCTGCACACCGTTACATTCAATCTTTGGAGGAGAGTCATGGCAGCACACTGCCAAGTGACCGGGGCCGAGCCGGGCTTTGGACACAGCATTTCGCACTCGCACCGCCGCAACAAGCGTCGGTTCGACCCGAACATTCAGAAGAAGCGCTACTGGGTTCCGTCCCTGCGCCGTAACGTCACGCTGACCCTGTCAGCCCGTGGCATCAAGACCATCGACGTACGCGGCATCGACTCTGTCGTCGCCGACATCCTGGCACGAGGAGTAAAGCTCTAATGGCAAAGGACAAGGACGTACGTCCGATCATCAAGCTGAAGTCCACTGCGGGCACGGGTTACACCTACGTAACGCGCAAGAACCGTCGTAACGATCCTGACCGTCTGGTCCTGAAGAAGTACGACCCCAAGATCCGCCAGCACGTCGAATTCCGAGAGGAGCGCTAAACACATGGCAAAGAAGTCCAAGATTGCTCGCAACGAGCAGCGCAAGGTCATTGTTGAGCGTTACGCTGCCAAGCGTCTCGAACTGAAGAAGACCCTGGTTGACCCCAACGCGACTGACGAAGCACGCGAAGCTGCACGCCTCGGCCTGCAGAAGCTGCCCCGCAACGCCTCCCCGATCCGTCTGCGTAACCGCGACCAGATCGACGGCCGTCCCCGCGGCACCTTCCAGAAGTTCGGTATCTCCCGTGTTCGCTTCCGCGACATGGCTCACCGCGGTGAGCTCCCGGGTATCACCAAGTCTTCCTGGTAATCACGAAGCTCTGAAAGGGCCGGCAACCGTTATGGTTGCCGGCCTTTTCTGCGTTTAAGTGGCTCTTTGCTGGGGTAAGGGCGGCGGCGGTGGGAGGGGGAAAGGCGGCGGTCATCCTCTGTGCGCTCGCTCGTGCCTCGTTTGAACGGTTGCTCGCTCACATCGTCGGTGTTTTCGAGCATCCTTCTCTCACATCGCGGCGGGTTTTGGGGTTTGTTGTCTCAGGTTCTGTGGGGGTGGGGGGCAGGGTTCGACGGCGGTGGCTGGGTGTGGTGTTTGGCGGGCGGGGTGATGGGGTTTGGTTGGTGTGACGGGCTTCACGGAAAGTTGTTTTGGTGGTTTTGGGCTGGTTTTGGGTCTTGGGTGGGGGTGTTTGGCGTGTGTTTGCGGGGTTTTGGGTGGTG
>NZ_JAHOPC010000023.1:0-42954 GCF_019038615.1 Paenarthrobacter aromaticivorans | reverse complement strand
ACATAGTACTGATGCACCATGTCCCGGATCTCATCACGGCTAATACCTCTCGGGCCAACAGTCATGGCTACTCCTGCTCTCGTCACACACCACCTGACTCACAACCAGCCTGACGCAGAGGGAGTTTTGCGTGTTTCTCTCTCACTTCCCGTCGGGTTTTGCGTGTTTCTCTCTCACTTACCGATCGGTGGGAACGGGCAGGATGTGATTGAGCATCGGGTGGGAACGGGCACGATGTGATTGAGCATCGGGTGGGAACGGGTCGGGATGTGATTGAGCATCGGGTGGGAACCTGCACGATGTGAGAGAGCGATTGGGTCCCGCCCGCGCCAATAGACTGGAACCGTGACTTCACAGGACTCTCTGACATCCATCGCTGCCGCCAGAATCGCCGTGACTGCACTGCTCGACGGCGGTGTGCGGCACGTGGTGGTGGCGCCGGGTTCGCGTTCTGCACCCATGGCCTACGCCCTTGCTGAGGCAGAAGCGGCGGGCAAGGTTCTCCTCCATGTCAGGATCGACGAACGTGATGCCGGATTCACAGCGCTTGGCCTCGCCCTTGCAACCGAAGCGCCTGTCGCAGTCCTGACCACCTCGGGCACCGCAGTAGGAAATCTGATGCCGGCCGTCATGGAGGCCAATCATGCGGCCGTACCGCTCATCGTCGTCTCCGCGGACAGGCCGGAGGAGCTTCACGGGACCGGGGCGAACCAGACCACAATCCAACTGGACCTGTTCGGCGATCACGTCCGCTTCGCCGTTGACGTCGCCGCGGGAGCAAGCCCGCAGCGCGCGATTGCCACCGCGCTCTACGCAGCCACGGGTGCGCTGGAGGACACCCCACCGGGACCCGTCCAAGTGAACCTCGCGTTCCGCGACCCACTGGTTCCGGCGGTTGGGGATGCACTTCCCGCCGTCGCCGGACACAGCGTGTTCCATTACGATGCCGGCCCCCAGGCGCTGGATCTTCCGGCGGCTTCCCAGAAACTCCCCGAACGACGCACTGTGGTCCTCGCAGGTCACGACGCCGGTCCCGTAGCTGAGGCTTTCGCCCGCGCGCACGGCCTTCCTTTGCTTGCGGAACCTTCATCCAACGCCCGGTTCGGCCCCAACGCCGTAGGCCCATACCGGGTGTTGCTTGAACACTTCGGCCCGAACTCGGCAACACCGATCGAGCGCGTGGTCCTGTTCGGTCGGGCTACCCTTTCCCGGCCCGTGGCATCGCTGTTGGCCCACCCCACCATCGAAACCGCAATCTACCAGCCGGTTCCTGTGGCCTGGTACGAAGCTGGCCGTCGCCGCGAGACACCCCTGGAAACCATCCCTGAGTTAGCCGCATTTGCTGGCCGGGGCTCTGCCGAGTGGCTGGATTCCTGGCTCCTGGCCGGGGCTGCCGCCCAACATGCTTTGGACGGAATATTGGCTGGGGAGTCGGCTGCCAACGGTCCTTCCGTCGGTGCCACCGTCTGGGAGCACTCGCGCGGGAAATTGGTTCTCGGCTCCTCCAACGGCATCCGTGACGTCGACCTCGCCGGCCAACCGCATCCTGACCCGATCGCCACGGTCTACGCCAACCGCGGCCTGGCGGGCATCGATGGCACCATCGCCACCGCTACCGGAATAGCACTCGGCAGCGGACGCGAAACCACGCTTCTCCTCGGCGACGTCACGTTCCTCCATGATGCCGGTGGACTACTTCTGGGCCATGGGGAACCCGTGCCTGATCTCCGCATCGTGGTCCTTAACGACTCCGGTGGCGCAATCTTTAGCCTCCTCGAGCACGGGGCAGTGGAAGACTCGGGGGCCTACGGCACCGCCGTCGAACGCCTCTTCAGCACCCCACACTCAGTGGACATCGCGGCACTCGCGGCGGCGTACGGCGTCGGACATCAGGCGGTAAGTACGACGGCGGAACTTGCCGAGGCCCTCAAGTCACCGCTGAAGGGACGCACCATTGTGGAAGTCCGCGTGGACCGGGCAGGCCTTCGGAAACTGCACGCCCGCATCAAGGACGCGGTCTCCGGCGCCGTGAGCAAGGTCCTGACCGCAGGCTAGCCAGCCGTGCTGCTATGGCCCTGCTCTTCTTGTGGCCCTGCTGGGGATACGAAAGAACGGTGAGAACGCCATTCGCGCTACGGGCCATGGCGTTGTCCGGTTGGTGTGGAGTGATCTCCGATCGCCCGCTCGGCTGGAAGCCGAGCTCGAGGCAGCAGGGGTTCCCCGTCGTCGTCGTGCTTCTGCGGGCCGCGCAAATTCGTAGAGGACACAGAAACGGGAGGGCGACACCCACATATAGGTGTCGCCCTCCCGTTTGCGTGGCGCCAGCGAATCTGCGCGACGGTGAAGCGTCAGTCCTCCACGACGTCGATGTGCGTCGGGTCCAGGACGCGGCGCAGGAATTCCTTGGTTCGCGGCTGGGACGGGGCGCTAATGACGTGCTCCGCCGGGCCTTCCTCCACAACCACGCCGGCATCCATGAAGACCACGCGGTCAGCCACTTCGCGGGCGAAGCCCATTTCGTGCGTGACCACCAGCATGGTCATGCCCTCCTGGGCGAGCTTGCGCATAACGGCCAGGACATCGCCTACCGTCTCCGGGTCAAGGGCGGACGTTGGCTCGTCGAACAGCATCAGCTGCGGGTCCATGGACAGGGCGCGGGCGATTGCGACGCGCTGCTGCTGGCCACCGGAAAGCTGGTCCGGAAAACGGTCGGACAGGTGGCCGAGGCCGACGCGTTCAAGGTTCCGGCGTGCCACCTCGGCGGCCTCGGACTTGGAACGCTTGAGGACCTTCATCTGCGAGATGGTGCAGTTGTCCAGCACGCTGAGGTGCGGGAACAGGTTGAAGTGCTGGAACACCATCCCCACGCTTTGGCGCATCCGGTTAAGGTCTACGTCGGGGTCGGTGGCCTCGAACTTGCCTACGTTGATGGTGCCCGCGTTCGGGTGTTCAAGCAGGTTCACGCAGCGCAGGAGGGTGGACTTTCCGGAGCCTGACGGCCCGATCAGGCACACAACCTGACCCGGTTCAACGGTCAGCGAGATGCCCTTGAGGACCTCATTGTTGCCGTAGGACTTGCGGAGATCCTTGATGTCCACGCCTGCGGCGCGAACAGCTGCGGTGCTCCCAGTGGAGTTATTCATGACTGTCCTGCCTATCGCTTCGTCCGCGCGGAGCGGCTTTCGAACTTCCGTGCCAGGAGGCTCAAGGGGATGGTGATGACCAGATAGAAGGCACCGGCCACAAGCAGCGGAGTCAGGCCGGCTCCGAGGCTGGAGATGCCATCGCGGCCGAACTTGGTCAGCTCATACTGGGACGCGGTGAGGCCCAGCACGTAGATCAGCGAGGAGTCCTTGGTAAGCAGGATGATCTCGTTGGTCAACGGCGGCAGGACGATTTTGAAAGCCTGCGGAATGACAATGGAAACCATCGCGCGCCAGTGCGGCATGCCCAGTGACCGAGCGGCTTCCATCTGCCCCCTGGGAACGGCCTGGAGACCGGCGCGCAGGGTTTCGGCGATATACGCGGAAGCCACCATACCGAGGGAAACCATGACCACGATGTTGACGTCCCACTGCACACCGAAGGCCAGGGGTACGCCGTAACCGAAGGCGATGAACACCAGCAGGGCGGGGACGCCGCGGAAGAATTCGATGTATCCAGTAGCGATCCAGCGGTACAGCGGGAAAGAGGAGAGCTTCATCAGGGCGAGCAGCAGACCACCGGAGAGGCCCACAACGAAGGCAAGCGCCGTGTAGATGAGGGTGTTCTTGAGGCCGATGAGGAAGATGTCGGGGAACATCGGGCCGATTTTGGCGAAGTTGAAGACGCTGTTTCCAACGGTCTTCCAATCCACGGCGAGGATCACTGCGGCCACGGCCACAACGAAGATCCCGGCCTGGACATACAGACTGACTTTGGCTCGTTGACGTGCAGTCATTGCCATGGTGTTCTCACATTCGTGTTGCGCAGGAGGGGCCCCGAACGGACTGCCTAAACAGATCGTTGCGGGGCCCGCCTGCGTGATTCTTGGGAGCCGGAGCTCGGACTACTTCTTGGTGGCTTCGCCGAACCAGGTTGTCTCGAACTTCTTCAGGGTGCCGTCATCGGTGATGCGCTTCAGGGTGGCGTTGACGGCATCAGCCATGGCTGTGTTGCCCTTCTTGATGGAGATGCCCAGCTTCTCGCCCGTTGCGTAGTCTTCAACGCGCTTGAGTTTGGAATCGTCCATGATGGCGTAACCCAGAACCGACTGGTTGCCGACCGCGGCGTCGATGGTGCCCGCCTTGAGGGCCTGGACCAGGAGACCGGAGTCCTCGAACTGCTGGGCGTCGATTCCCTTGTCCTTGGCGTACTGGGCGCCGGTGGTGGCCTGCTGGACGCCAACCTTCTTGCCCTTGGCGCCGTCCAGGTTGCTGATGCCCGAGGACGAGGTAGCCACGAGAGTCAGGTCGTCGTCCATGTAGGGGTTGGAGAAGTCCATGACGTTCTTGCGGACGTCGGTGATGGAGATTGAGGAGATGGAGACGTCGCAACCAGTCAGTGCCGTGCCGGTCTCGATGGCTTCGAAGGAGCTGTCAACCACGTTGAGTTCGGCCTTGAGGTCCTTGGCAAGTTCGTTGGCGATGTCCATGTCGAAGCCGACGATCTTGCCATCCTTCTGGAACTCGAAGGGCTCGTAGGGGACGTCGGAGCACACCGTGAGTTTGCCGGCATTGATGAGCTGGGGACCTGAGCCACTCGAGGCGGCCGGGGTGGAGGAGCCGCCGCAGGCGGTCAGGGCCAAGGCGCCTGCTGCGAGCACGGCGGCCATCTTGGTGCCGGACAGAACCGAACGGGAGATCTGCATGTTTTTTACCTTTTGTTGCAGGGGATGCTGAACTGAGTCGGTTTTAGTGTAGCGCCGAACCTGAGATGTGCATCACAGGAAACTTAGTTTCACTATCAGATAACTAGTTTAGCGAATATGCAAGCGGCTCCCGCGGGTCCCTGTCTGAGATCCCAGATTCAGCGCTGGATTCCCAAGGCCTCAAGCATTGGCCGGAATTTAGCCCACGTCTCGGCGAGCTCGGCCTCCGGCTGTGAACCTTCCACGATCCCGCAACCCGCGTAAAGCCGGACCGTGTTGGCGTCCTCGATGACCGCGCCGCGCAAGGCGATGCCCCACTCGCCATTGCCGGCAGCATCGAGCCAACCCACCGGTCCGGCGTAGGGACCACGGTCCAGGTGCTCCAGTTTTCGGATCAGCGCACCGGCCACCAGAGTAGGTGTTCCGCACACTGCCGCAGTGGGATGGAGCGCGTTGATCAGGGCCAAACAAGTGGGCACATGACCTTCGATATCGGCAAGCTCAGCCTTGACGTCCGAGGCCAGATGCCAGACGTTGGGCAGTTCAAGAATGAAGGGCTCGCTGTGGGAGTTCATCGCTTCGGAAAACGGCGCCAGCTGGCGGGTCAGCGAATCAATTGCGATCTCATGCTCGTGGCGCTGCTTTTCAGATCCGGCCAATACCCGCTCGGCGTAGGCCATGGGGGAGCCGTCCACACCTTCGGCGTCGCGGCGATCCAGGGTTCCGGCCAGCACGCGAGCCTGAGCCGTGCGACCCTCCACTTGGATCAGCATTTCCGGTGTCGCACCCACAAGGCCGTCAACACCATACGTCCAGCATTCCCGATACCTCGCCGCCAGTTGGCGAAGCACCTCCGCAGCGTTCACGCCGGCAGGAAGGTTGGCCACGACGTCGCGCGCCAGGACGAGTTTCTCCAGCTTGCCGGTGCGGATTTCCGCCACGCCATTGGACACGGCGTGCATCCAATCCGTTTCGCTTAACGACCCCCGGCTGAGGTAACCAGCCGCACCGTTGGGCGAAAAAGCGTCAGGTGACAGCCCGACGTCGGACCCTCCTGCCGCAACAGCCTCACCTTCGTCTTCGCAAGGCTCGGTGCTCGTCAGCCAGCGGTCCAGCGCGGCGAGGACGCCCGCCTCGGTGAGCTCGGCGTCGTCGAACGTTAATTGGGTGGCCCAGGCGCGGCCATCGCGGATGCCAACCACCATCTCCGGAACGATCAGCCGGGAAACGTGCGGGGACATCTTGGAAAAAGCGAACGAGCCAAACGCAACCGGGCCAGTGCCCGGAACCTCCACGTGATCGGTGATCTCGGCCTCAAGTATGAGATGCCGCCACCAGATATCGGCCTCAAGAAAGCGCTCCGGACCGGAGGCATTGAACCGGGTCAGCTCGCCATAGCCAACAAGGCCCGCTTCGCGGCGTGACCAGCAGAGGACGTCGTCACGGACCAGAAACGACGGCAGCCCCCCGGAGGATGATTCGACATCGAGGGGGACTGTCAAGGTACGGAGCGTGCTCGTCATGATGGAACAACAGTACTCCCGCGTGCCGCCAGAACCTGAGCCGAGTTCTACAGCGCAGCAAACTCGGCTGAATGTCTGAGACAATTACAAGGTGAACCGAGCATCCTTGGAAAAGCGTCCGGACGAAGTTGCGACGATGTTTGACGATGTCGCCCCCAAATACGACGTCGTGAATGACGTCCTCTCCATGGGGCAGACGCGTCGGTGGCGCCGGATCGTGGTCGACGCCATGGATGTGAAGGTGGGCCAGAAGGTCCTGGACCTCGCCGCTGGAACGGGCACCTCAAGCGAACCGTATGCCGATGCTGGCATGAATGTTGTGGCCTGCGACTTCTCCCTGGGCATGCTCAAGGTAGGCAAGCGCCGCCGCCCGGACATCGACTTCATCGCCGGAGATGCCACCAACCTGCCGTTCGCGGACAACAGTTTCGACGCTTCCACCATTTCCTTCGGCCTGCGGAACGTTGTGGAACCGCGCAAGGCCCTCGAGGAAATGCTGCGCGTCACCAAGCCCGGCGGCCGGCTGGTCATCGCTGAGTTCTCGCACCCCGTGGTGCCGCTGTGGCGCAACCTTTACACCGAATACCTGATGCGCGCTCTGCCGGCCATTGCCACCAAGGTCTCCTCCAACCCGGATGCCTATGTTTACCTCGCGGAATCCATTCGCGCCTGGCCGGACCAGGACCACCTGGCCCAGTGGCTCAGCGACGCCGGCTGGACGGACATCACCTACCGCAACCTCAGCGGCGGCATCGTGGCAGTTCACCGCGCGCAGAAGCCAGCCGAGCACCGCGAAAGCGTTCCCGTTGCCAAGCTTCGCCGCCAGATCAAGCCGCGCCGGTCCGGCAGCCAGCCCAGCTGACGTGCCACTTATTTAGGACGACGTGAAAGTACTGATTGTTGGCGCGGGACCCGCCGGGTCCACCGCCGCGTATTACCTCGCCCAGGCCGGCATTGATGTCACAGTGCTGGAAAAGACTTCCTTTCCGCGCGAAAAAGTTTGCGGGGATGGCCTCACCCCGCGCGCGGTCCGTGAGATCCAGAAGCTCGGATTGCCGCATGCTGAGTCCGAGGGCTGGCGCCGAAACAAGGGGCTTCGACTCATCGCCGGCGGCCGTACCATTGAGCTGCCTTGGCCCGAGGTTTCAGACTTTCCCACGTACGGACTGATTCGGACACGTCTGGGCTTCGACGAAGAGTTGGCCCGTCACGCGCAGGCCGCGGGCGCCGTCGTGCTTGAACGCCACAGCGTCACCTCGGCATTGCAGTCCGACGACGGCCGCGTCATCGGCGCACGTGCATCCATCCTTGACGAGTCCGGACGCAAGACGGGCGAGACGCGCGACTTCCATGCCGACGTCGTACTCGCCGCGGACGGCAACTCCACGCGAACCGCCGTATCGCTGGGTATGCACAAGCGTGACGATCGCCCGCTGGGCGTTGCAGTGCGCACCTACTTCACATCTCCCAGGCATGAAGACGACTGGATGGAAGGCTGGCTGGAACTTCCCGGCAAGTCCGGCAAGCCTCTGCCCGGTTACGGCTGGGTGTTTGGCGTCGGCGACGGAACGTCCAACGTGGGCCTCGGGATACTGAACTCTTCCAAAGAATTCGGCAAGCTGGACTACAAGCAGGTCCTGCGCGAATGGACCGCCGGAATGCCCGCAGACTGGGGCTTTACACCCGAGAACCAGGTAGGCGAGATCCGCGGCGCTGCGCTGCCCATGGGCTTCAACCGCACGCCGCACTACTCGCCCGGGCTGCTCCTGCTGGGCGACGCCGGTGGCATGGTGTCCCCGTTCAACGGCGAGGGCATCTCCTACGCCATGGAGTCGGCCCGCTTCGCCGCCGAGTTCCTGATCGACTCTGCTTCGCGTTCGACCTCCGCCGGTTGGACCGCCGACGACGCCGACGCCCACCTATCGCGCTACGCGGACTATGTGCGGGACCAGTGGGGATCTCACTTCACTTTGGGTCGAATGTTTGCGTCCTTGATCGGGAAGCCGGCCGTGATGAAGCTTGCCCTACGCACGGGTATGCCGATTCCGATGCTGATGCGATTTGTAGTGCGTATGCTCGCCAACCTCACGGATCCGTCCGCGAAGGGCTTCGAAGACCGCGTGATCCGCGTCCTTGAGATGCTCGTCCCGGCCACGTCCAACACTTCCTCTGTCCGTCCTTTTAAGGCGGCAGACTCCGACACCGCGGTTTCCGCAACAACTAGTTAGGGTTAAGCCGTGACGAACTCTGCCGAACACAGCTGGACGCATGCCGGGCACGGCCTGCCGGACACTGTTGAGCCTGCCCCCAACACCACCGCGATCGCAACGGGTCTCCAGCTGCCCGCCGGTTTTGCCGCTATCGCCGGCGACGCCGAACTCGGCCCGGCTATCACCACCAACCTTGCCCGCGTGGAAAAGAAGCTTCGCGAAGCCATCTCCAACTCGGATCCCCTTGCTGACGCAACGTCGCGCCACCTGGTGGAAGCCGGCGGCAAGCGCATTCGTCCGCTGCTCACTTTGCTGTGCGCGCACCTTGGAGATGCTTCACGTCCCGAGGTGGTCCAGGCTGCGGTTGTGGTTGAACTGACGCACCTCGCCACCCTGTACCACGACGACGTCATGGACTCTGCACCCTTCCGCCGCGGCGCCCCGACCGCCCACGAAGTGTGGGGCAACTCCGTGGCCATCCTCACCGGCGACCTCATCTTTGCCCGCGCCTCCATCCTGGTCTCCGAGCTCGGCTCCCGTGCCCTCGGCATCCAGGCACGCACCTTCGAACGCCTCTGCCTCGGCCAGCTCCACGAGACCGTGGGCCCGCGCGAGGATGAAGACGCTGTAGAGCACTACCTCTCCGTGATCGCCGACAAAACTGGATCCCTGGTTGCAGCCTCCGGCCAGCTTGGGGCGATCTTCGCCGGAGCCGACCCCTCGTTTGAGGACCTCCTGGTTGAGTACGGCGAGAAGGTTGGCGTGGCCTTCCAGCTTGCCGACGACGTCATCGATGTCACCGGCGTCAAGGTCAAATCCGGCAAGTCCCCGGGCACGGACCTCCGCGAAGGTGTTCCCACGCTGCCCGTTCTGCTGCTGCGGCGCGATGCTGCTGCCGGTGATTCGTCAGCGGCTGAGCTCTTGAAGCTTGTTGACGGCGACTTGACGTCTGATTCCGCTCTTGCCGATGCTGTGGCCGGTTTGCGCGAACACCCGGTGACCACTGAATCCTGGAAGATCGCCCGCCAGTGGTCCGCCGAGGCCGTTGCCGCCTTGGCCCCGCTGCCTGAGGGTGTGGTGAAGGCGTCATTGACGAACTTCGCGCATGCAGTGGTGGATCGGAGTAGCTAGCCTTCTCTTTGTGGGTGTGGGTTCCTGACCTTGTTCGGGTTGCGATCTGCCGTTGTGCACGCTTTTTGGGTTGCGTGCTGGCTGAATTGGTTTCAATGAGGTCAGGACGCCACGGGCGTGGTGATAGTTCACGACGCCGGGGGCTACTTGGGCGTCTGGGGTGTGGGTTCCTGACCTTGTTTGGGTTGCGGATGGTCGTTGTGCACCCTTTTTGGGTTGCGTGTTGGCTGATTTGGCTTCAATGATGGTCAGGAGGCTGCGGGCGTGGTGATAGTTCACGACGCCGGGGGCTACTTGGATTGCAAGCGTGACGGTCCGAAGCGGCCGGCTTCCCTGTTGGCCAAGACAGCGAGCACCTCGGACACCATTCGTTCAGGGTTATGAACGACGTCCGCGTAGTAGTAGCGAAGGACCAAGTGGCCGCCTCGGATACTGGCGTTGTTCCGATATTGGTCCTTTTTCACTTGTTTCCCTTCCAAATGTGTACCGCCGTCGAGTTCGATGACCAGACAATCGTCGATCAGACAGTCGACTTCCCCAACCCCGGGCAGCTGCACGTGCATGCGGACGCGGAGTCCCGCCCGCACAAAGTGAGTGTGGGCCAGAACCTCAAGCAAGGAATCCGCCCTTGGCAGGACTAGATCGAGGATTGACCGGGCCTTGCCGTTCCGATTCCCGGTTAGCCTCGAACGGAGGTAGTCGGGAGTGAGCAGGGCCAGGGCGATCGCGCTTTGAACCATGACCAATGATTCCAACTCAGGCAAGCAACGAAGGGCGTGCATCACGACGTCGGCCACTCCGACTACCGGCAGATATGGGTGGCGTGGATGTAGGGCTAATGCGTGATTAACTACTGCTGGATTGGGCAGACCGTTACCGCAGGTCAGGTGCAGGATGTCCGGATCGTGAAGCGTCCAGAACCCGTAGAACCGCGCGGCCGAGATGCACGTCAGACGACCATTCGCACGAAAGGCCGCAACGACGTCGGGGTCTGCTCCCTTGGTGACATACACGCCGCGCTGTACACGTTCGATTGCTCCCGATCGTGTGGCCTCGGACAGGGAGCGTTCTGTAAAACCGGCCCGCTTTAGATCCGTGGTCCTGGCTGCTCCATGCCGGGATTGAAGGAATTCGATGAGGTTCATTCGGTCATGCTTCCGTGCTTTCAATCCTGAATGTGCTGTGTTTTGCAGCTATGTGGATAACTGCACGGATCCGTAAATAAGATCTTGGTTGTGGGAAAATCATTGACGGCAAAAGTTGCATATATGACAGACTTGTCATAAGCTATTCACGGATCCACTAAATGCCTCCGGTGGGTCTGATGCGAACGGAGATTGTGGTCCCGGTTCGGTGCAGCGTATGACTCGTAACGTTGCAGCGGACCGGGGCCATTCCGTTTTAACAGCAAGACCTCAGTGGGACGCTGCTTCAGGACCTTGTTTGGAGGACGGGCTGCTCTAATGCAACCGAAATAGGGTGCACAATGGCCCTGGCCCAGCCAAACAGGGTCAGGAACTCACAGCCCCCGGCGATTTGCGCGGGCTTGGGCCGGGATGAATGCCGCCGTCGTGGTTGTTGGTGGGACATGGAAGCGGAGTGCCGTGGCTTCGGGACCTTCTTTGGAGAACGGGCCGCTCTGATGCAACCCGGATAGGGTGCAAAGCGGCTGTGGGCAAGCCAAACTTGGTCAGGAACCCGCAGCCACCAGCGATTGGCGCGGGCTGGGCCAGGGGTGAGTGTCGCCGTCGTGGTTGTTGATGGGGCCTGGAAGCCGGAGTGCCGTGGCTTCGGGACCTTCTTTGGGGGACCGGCACCACAGATGCAACCGAAATAGGGGGCAAACTGGCCCTGGCCAAGCCAAACATGGTCAGGAAGCAACGGTCCCCACCAAAATCAGCCCACCAGAACCCCCAAACAAAAACAGCCCCCACACCACCCAACAAAGGGAGCGCAGGGGCTGCCAGTCAAAACCTAGTCTTCGTCGTTGAACGCCCACTCGAACATGTCGAAGACGAACTCGGAGAATGTGCCTTCTTCGCTCTTCCACTGCCCGCGGGCGTTGTTGCGGCGCCAGACGATGGGGTCCGGGATGCTGACATCGGCGATGCGGAAGCCCCAGGTGAATTGTTCCTCTTCGTCCTCGAGGAACATGAGGAAACCGTCGTCGTCCACCTCGAGTTCTTCGGGATCCCAGAAGTAGTGGTAGGCCTCCATGAGGTCTTCGCAGCCGCCGAGTGCGAGGTAGAACTCGCGCAACGCCAGCGGGATCGTGAAGGAGTGATCGGCGAGGGCCTCGTCCAGTTCCCCTGGTGTGAGGCCGTCTTCTTCCTGCCATTCATCCTCGAGATACTTTGGGACCAGCGCGCGGAACTTCTCGAGGAACATGTCAGTCATGCTCTTATCCTAGCTAATCGCGGGCACCCGAAATTGCGCCCGCTCCGGTGCCTCCACGCTGCCATCCGCGCACGGCCAATGGCACGTACCAACTGCGCCTCCAGGCTGTGACGCGGAAGGCGAAAACGATGCCGGCCACCAGGCATGCAGTGAGCCCGCTGAACAGGCCAAGGTGCCAGAGCAGGGTGGTCAATCCAGCCCCCACGAACGCGGGTAGCGCGTAGATGTCGCGGGCATCAAAAAGGGTAGGAATCTCGTTGGCCGTGATATCGCGCAGCAGACCCCCGCCCACTGCTGTTGTGACGCCCAAAAGGATCGCAGCCACAGGATTCATGCCGGACGTGAGTGCCTTCAACGTCCCGGTGATGCAGAACAGGGCGAGCCCACCGGCGTCGAACAGGGTTAATAGGGACGTAAAGCGCTGCACGGACGAGAACAGGAAGTACACCAGCAGTGCAGCGAGCAGAGGCGGGATCAGATAGACCGGATTTGTGAAAGCAACAGGGGGTCCGGCGTTGATGACGACGTCGCGGATCGCGCCACCACCGAGCGACACAATGGACGCGAGGAGTACAGAACCCACGATGTCGAATTGTTTGCGGGCTGCCAGCAGCGAACCCGAGACCGCGAAGAAAAACACGCCGACCAGGTCAAGCCACAGAAGGACAATGTCGATGGAAATCAAGTGGACGGGTTCTTTCTGCCTGCGACTCTCAGTAGGTGCTGGCTCAACGTTACGCTAGCTCCCATGAACAGCCCCGTTTTGATCGCCTGTGCCCACGGAACCCGCAACGCCGAAGGCCAGGCCGCCATCCGCCAGGTCATGGCCGAAATCGAAGCCCTGCGCCCCGGCCTACAGGTGCTTGAGGCGTACGTGGACGTGCAGGAGCCTGAGCTGTCCGGCGTGGTGGAGGGCCTTCCTGAGGGGACGGCCGCCGTCGTCGTACCGCTTTTGCTGAGTACCGGCTTCCACATCAAGGTGGACGTGCCCAAGGCGATCAAGAGCCGGCCGGAAGTAGTGGCGGCGAGGCCGCTGGGGCCGGACCCGCGTTTGGCGGAGCTGCTTGCCACCCACTTGCGCGCTGCTGGGCTGAAGGAGAACGACGGCGTGCTGCTGGCTGCCGCGGGATCGTCCCTTCCGGACGGCTCGGTGGACTCCGAGGAGCAGGCGCGGCAGCTGGCCGAGCTTCTGCCGAACAAGGTTCGCGTCGCCTATGGTGCCAGCGCGCAGCCAACAGTGCCCGACGGCGTCGCCTCGTTGCGTGCCGAACTCGCCGAAGACGGTGGAACAGGGAGGGTTTTCGTGTCCTCGTACCTGCTGGCAACTGGCTACTTCCACGATCAGCTGGCCAAGGCTGGAGCGGACGTTGTTACGGCTCCGCTGTTGCCGTCGCCGGCTCTCGCGGAGATAGCGTTGGAGCGTTACGACGCCGTTCTGGCAAGGGCGTCCTAACCTTTATTTGCGCGGTGGGAGCACAAAAGGACCCTGCATATACAGGCCCTTGGGACAAGGCCGCTGGCGTGTTCGTGACGAAATGTTTCCCTAGGTGACTTAGCGTTTCCGGACCTTTGCTGACGAAAACTGGCCAGACCTAAAGTCGACGTATGACAGATACAGCTGTAGCCGGTGCGCCCGCGGACTCCGCAGTCCCCTCGCGCCCAGCACGCACCCGCCCTGCCGCCAAGCCTCACGGCCAGTGGAAAGTTGATGGCACTGAGCCACTCAACGCCAATGAAACCTGGAAGCAGGAAGACAACGGGCTGAACGTCCGTGAGCGGATTGAGTCTGTCTACTCCAAAGAGGGCTTCGACTCGATCGACGGCACCGACCTTCACGGCCGTTTCCGCTGGTGGGGCCTTTACACCCAGCGCAAACCCGGGATTGACGGCGGCAAGACCGCAACACTTGAGCCGCACGAGCTCGAAGACAAGTACTTCATGCTTCGCGTCCGCATTGACGGCGGTGCGCTGACCACCGAGCAGCTGCGGGTTATCGGCCAGATCTCCGTGGACTTCGCCCGCGGATCGGCCGACCTCACGGACCGCCAGAACATCCAGTTGCACTGGATCCGCGTGGAGGACGTGCCGGAGATCTGGCGCCGCCTTGAATCCATCGGCCTGTCCACCACCGAGGCCTGCGGCGATGTTCCCCGCGTCATCCTGGGTTCGCCGGTTGCCGGCATCGCGAAGGACGAGATCATCGATCCCACGCCGCTCATCCACGAGCTCGCCGAGCGTTTCATCGGCGACCCCGAGCTGGCCAACCTGCCTCGCAAGTACAAGACTGCGATCACCGGGCACCCGTCCCAGGACGTTGTCCACGAGATCAACGACTTCGCCCTGGTGGGCGTTGTCCACCCCGAACTCGGTGCCGGTTACGACCTCTGGGTTGGCGGCGGCTTGTCCACCAACCCCCGCCTGGCCGAGCGTCTTGGCGTGTTCGTCTCGGCGGACGTCGCCGCTGAAGTTTGGCTCGGCGTCACCAGCATCTTCCGCGACTACGGCTACCGACGCATGCGTACCAAGGCCCGCCTGAAGTTCCTGATGAACGACTGGGGCCCGGCCAAGTTCCGCCAGATCCTGGAAGATGAATACCTCGGCTTCAAGCTTCCGGACGGCCCCGCCGCTCCCAAGCCCACGGCTCCTGGAGACCACATCGGCGTCCACGAGCAGAAGGACGGCAAGTTCTTCATCGGCGTAACCCCCACCGTGGGACGTACGTCCGGTGAGTCCTTGGTGAAGCTTGCCGACACGCTGGAACAGCACGGCAGTTACCGGCTGCGCACTACTCCCCACCAGAAGCTCGTCATCCTGGACGTAGCCAAGGAACAGGTGGAGCCGCTCATCGCAGAACTGGACACGCTGGGCCTTTCCGCCCGTCCGTCCGTGTTCCGTCGCGGCACCATCGCCTGCACGGGTATCGAGTTCTGCAAGCTGGCCATCGTGGAAACCAAGGTCACCGCGGCAACCGCCATTGCTGAACTGGAACGCCGCCTTGCCGACCTCGTGGAGACCAAGCAGCTCCCGCAGGCACTTTCCCTCCATATCAACGGCTGCCCCAACTCCTGCGCCCGCATCCAGACCGCGGACATCGGCCTCAAGGGCATGATGCTGCCAACGCCCGACGGCGACCCCACCCCGGGTTTCCAAGTCCACCTCGGTGGCGGACTGGCTAACAACGAGCGTGAGGAAGCCGGCTTGGGACGTACTGTCCGCGGCCTCAAGGTCACGGTCGAAGACCTGCCTGACTACGTGGAGCGTGTGGTCCGCAAATTCGTCGCCGTTGGCGCCGAGGGCCAGACCTTCGCAGAGTGGGCACTCTCCGCAGATGAAGGAGACCTCCAGTGACGACAGCCCTCAAACGGTCCAACGAAGAACTCAAGGCACTGGCCGAAGCCGGAGCCGCAGAGCTTGGCTGGAACGCGCCCGCCCGCGATGTCATCGCCTGGGTGGCCCGGAACTTCGAGCTGCCCGCGGTGACGGTCGCCTGCTCCATGGCCGACGCCGTTCTTCCGGCCTTGGTCGCGGACCAGCTTCCCGGCGTCGACGTCTTGTTCCTGGAGACCGGCTACCACTTCAAGGAAACGTACGAGACCCGCGACGAAGTTGCGGCGAACCTGCGCGTCAACGTGGTGGACGTGCTCCCGGAGAACACCGTTGAACAGCAGGACCGCCTGCTGGGCAAGGACCTGTTCGCCCGCGACCCCGCCCAGTGCTGCGCGCTGCGCAAGGTAGAGCCGCTGCGCCGCTCGCTTGCCGGCTACGAAGTATGGTTCACCGGTGTTCGCCGCGACGAAGGACCCACCCGCACCAACACGCCGGTGATCACTTGGGACGAGGGCTTTGGCCTGGTCAAAGTTAACCCGATGGTCGACTGGACCTTCGACCAGTTGGTCGAGTACTCCGAGGACAACATCCTTCCCGTCAACCCCCTCCTGAGCCAGGGCTACCCGTCAATCGGCTGCCAGCCCTGCACCCGCAAAGTGGCCCCGGGTGAAGACCCCCGCGCCGGCCGCTGGGCAGGATCCGACAAGACAGAATGCGGACTACACACATGAGCACGTACACAACAGAGGAGTCCACAGTGGAAGTTGCAGCGGCAGTCGACGCCCCTCCAGCTCAACGCCTGAGCAGCCTGGACACCCTCGAGTCCGAAGCCATCCATATCATCCGTGAAGTGGTTGCCGAGTTCGAGAAGCCCGCACTACTGTTCTCCGGCGGCAAGGACTCCGTGGTCATGCTCCACCTGGCCACCAAGGCTTTCTGGCCGGGCAAGGTTCCTTTTCCGGTCCTGCACGTGGACACGGGTCACAACTTCCCGGAGGTCCTCGAGTTCCGCGACCGCACCGTTGAGCGTCTCGGCCTGAAGCTGGTTGTCGGCTCGGTCCAGGAGTTCATCGACCGCGGCGAACTGGCCGAGCGTGCCGATGGCACCCGCAACCCGTTGCAGACCGTTCCGCTGCTTGATGCCATCCAGCGCAACAAGTTCGACGCCGTCTTCGGCGGCGGCCGTCGTGACGAGGACAAGGCCCGCGCCAAGGAGCGCATCCTGAGCCTCCGTGACGAATTCGGCCAGTGGGACCCGCGCAACCAGCGCCCCGAGCTGTGGAACCTGTACAACGGCCGCCACACGGTGGGCCAACACGTCCGCGCGTTCCCCATCAGCAACTGGACCGAGCTGGACATCTGGCGCTACATCGAGCGCGAGAACATCGAGCTGCCCGGCCTCTACTACGCCCACGAGCGCGAGGTCTTCGCCCGTGACGGCATGTGGCGCGCTGTGGGCGAGGTTTCCCAGCCGCTCCCGCACGAGGACGTCATCACCAAGACTGTCCGCTACCGCACGGTGGGCGACATGTCCTGCACCGGTGCCGTCGAGTCCGACGCCTACACCGTGGCCGACGTCGTAGTTGAAGTCGCTGCCTCCACCCTGACCGAACGTGGCGCCACCCGCGCAGATGACCGCATCTCCGAGGCAGCCATGGAAGACCGCAAGAAGGACGGCTACTTCTAAATGAGCACCGAAACCGCATTCCTGCAGGCCGGACTGGAGTCCGCGCCGCTTCCGTCCACGCTTTTCCGCTTCGCCACTGCCGGATCCGTGGACGACGGCAAGTCCACTTTGGTGGGCCGCCTCCTTCACGATTCGAAGGCGATTCTTGCTGACACGCTCGACGCCGTAGCCCGCACTTCTGCCGACCGCGGCTTTGGTGGGGACAAGGGTGGGATTGACCTCGCCCTCCTGACCGATGGCCTGCGTGCCGAGCGCGAGCAAGGCATCACGATCGACGTCGCGTACCGCTACTTCGCCACGGATCGCCGGAGCTTCATCCTGGCGGACTGCCCGGGCCACGTTCAGTACACCAAAAACACGGTGACCGGCGCGTCCACTGCGGATGCCGTCGTCGTGCTTATTGACGCCCGCAAGGGTGTTCTTGAGCAGACCCGCCGGCACCTGTCCGTGCTGCAGTTGCTGCGCGTTGCCCACGTCATTGTGGCGGTGAACAAGATCGACCTCGTTGACTTCAGCGAGCAGGTGTTCCGCGACATCGAAACTGATGTGCAGAAGGTTGCCCGCGAGCTGGGTCTTGGGTCCGATGGCGTGGCTGACCTGCTGGTTGTTCCCGTCTCGGCACTGGATGGCGACAACGTGGTGGACCGCTCAGAGCGCACTCCTTGGTACACCGGTCCGGCCCTGCTTGAGGTCCTGGAAACGCTCCCGGCTGCAGATGAACTCGAGGCTGAACTGGAGAGCTTCCGCTTCCCGGTGCAGCTGGTGATCCGTCCGCAGGGTGCCTTGGCGCCTGATGCTGTGGCTGGTGGCTTGGACGTCGAGGCCTACCGTGATTACCGTGCCTACGCTGGACAGATCACCGAAGGCTCCGTGAAGGTTGGCGACGAAGTCACTGTTCTGAGCCCTGGCCACGAGCCGCGTATCACCCGGATTACTGGCATCGACTTCGCCGGCAAGGAACTTCAGGAAGCGGCTGCTCCGCAGTCGGTTGCCGTTCGTTTGGCTGACGAGATCGACATTGCCCGTGGCGACACCATCGCTGCCGCAGGCACGGTCCGCGAAAGCACCGCTGACCTGTACGCGTCGCTGTGCTGGCTCTCGCCCAAGCCCCTGCGTGAAGGCCAGAAGGTTCTGGTGAAGCACGGTACGCGCACGGTCCAGGCTTTGGTCCGCAACGTCACTGGCAAGCTGGACCTGGCCACGTTCAACGTGGAGCCCGCCTCAAGCCTTGAGCTCAACGACATCGGACATGCCCAGCTTCGCCTGGCGGCTCCGTTGCCGCTGGAGAACTACCTGCACCACCGCCGTACGGGCGCCTTCCTGGTGATCGACCCCATCGACGGCAACACCCTTGCCGCCGGTCTGGTCAAGGACCACCCTGGCGATCACGAAGACGAGCGCTACGTCATCTAAGGTCGAAGAGTCAGATAGACCGCAGCTTGTTCGAAATTCCCGGCCTTGTACGGCGGGGATTTCGAACAAGCTGCGGTTTTTTCATTGAGCGATTTAGCAGGAAGATCACTACATGCCCCAGAACACAGCACTCAGCACCCTGTTGGACTCCGGTGAGGACCTCGTCCTTGACGGGGCCCTCGCCACGGAATTGGAGGCCCACGGCTGCGATCTTGAGGACGCATTGTGGTCGGCCAAGGTCCTGCTGGAGCAGCCACACCTGATCAAGCAGGTCCACCGGGATTATTTCGACGCCGGTGCCTCCGTGGCCATTACGGCCAGCTACCAGGCCACTCCCCAGGGCTTTGCGCGGCGCGGGCTTTCCGTGGAGGAGTCGCTGGAGTTGGTGGCGCGGAGTGTCCGGCTGGCAGACGAAGCACGACGCGAACACGCCGAGGCGAACCCTTCCAGCGGCCCTCTTCTCGTGGCCGGGTCCGTGGGCCCGTACGGTGCCTACCTTGCTGATGGCTCGGAATACCGCGGCGACTACACGCTGAGCACCGCGGAGTTCATGGATTTCCACCGTCCACGTATTGCCGCCCTTGTGGAAGCCGGGGCTGATTTCCTGGCGTGCGAGACACTGCCGTCGTTCGCCGAAGCGGAGGCCCTGCTGGCGCTCGTGGCGGAGTTCGACGTCGAATCCTGGTTTACGTTCACCCTGCGGGACGCGGAAAACATCAGCGACGGAACCCCGTTGGCTGAGGTGGCTGCGCTGCTCCGTGCGGAGCCGCGGGTGGCCGCCGTCGGGGTTAACTGCGTGCCGCTGGAACTGGTGACGCCCGCTCTTGGGACGCTGAACGGGTTCTCGGACAAACCGTTGGTCGCCTACCCGAACTCGGGGGAGACCTACGACGCCGTCACGAAGACGTGGGGTCCTTCCGAGGGCGGCCTGGGTACAACCACTCTTGCCGGGAATGCCCCCGATTGGCGCGAGCGGGGAGCCCGGCTGATCGGTGGCTGCTGCCGCACGACGCCGCAGGACATCCTGAAGCTCGCCGCCACCATGACGCCACGTGACCCTTCGTGAACGCAAGTGCCGCACAACCCTGCGCAACATTGAAGGCCTGACGCCGAATATGACGTCACGTGACCCTGCGTGAACGTTGGTTTCTGTGGGATTGAAGCCGAAATATGACAGTCCCTACTGTGAAGGCATGACCTTTCCGGAATGGTCCTTCCTTGCCCCGAGCGGGCGATGTCAAGGGGCCTGATCTTCGCCCCTTCGCATCCCACATCTCATTAGGACCTCCCCATGGCAAACACCCCCGAGTCACAGAAGCCCGATTCCGGCACCATCCGCATCGTCGCCGGTGAGACCAACAAGCCCAAGCGCCGCCGCGCCCTTGAGATCGGCCTGGCCGTCGGCCTTGTCCTGCTGATCGGTGCAGGCGCTGCGGTTGCCTCTGCCGTCTCCCGCAGCAACGAGGCCGCTCCGGCTCCCACGACGTCGCCCGCTGCTGAGCTCAAGCTTGGCTACTTCAGCAACGTGACGCACGCCCCGGCCCTGGTAGGCATCAGCAAGGGCATCATCGCCAAGGACCTCGGCGATACCAAGCTCAGCACCCAGATCTTCAACGCAGGCCCTGCCGCGATCGAGGCTTTGAACGCCGGCGCTATCGACGCCACGTACATCGGTCCGAACCCGGCCATCAACTCCTTCGTCAAGAGCAACGGCGAGTCCGTCAGCATCATCGCTGGCGCAGCAGCAGGCGGAGCACAGTTGGTGGTCAAGCCCGGCATCAACTCCGCGGCCGACCTCAAGGGCAAGGTCCTCGCCTCGCCGCAGCTTGGCGGCACCCAGGACGTAGCTCTCCGCTCTTGGTTGGGTCACCAGGGCTACAAGACCAACCCGGACGGCAGCGGCGACGTCACCATCAACCCGACCGAAAACGCCCAGACGCTGAAGCTCTTCCAGGACGGAAAGCTCGACGGCGCGTGGTTGCCTGAGCCGTGGGCCTCCCGGTTGGTCCTGGAAGCCGGCGGGAAAGTCCTGGTTGACGAAAAGGACCTGTGGGACAAGGGCGAATTCACCACCACCATCCTGATCGTGAACAAGAAGTTCGCCGCTGAGCATCCGGAAACTGTGAAGGCACTGCTCAAGGGCCATGTTGAATCCGTGAACTGGCTGAACTCCGCAACTCCAGAGGAGAAGGCGAGCACCATCAACGCTGTCCTCAAGGACACGGCCGGAAAGCCGCTCCCCGCCAACGTGATCGACCGAGCGCTGAAGAACATCACCTTCACCACGGACCCGCTCGCCGGAACATACAAAAAACTCCTGCAGGACGGCGTAGATGCTGGCACCACCAAGGCTGCCGATATCAACGGCATCTTCGATCTCCGGGCCTTGAACGAAGTAGAGGGTAAGAAGACCTCCGCTGCAGGTCTCGGCCAGGACTAAGCACCAAACGGCTGGTCTGCTTCCCCTCCGAAACACGGGTGGGGGAGCGGGCCAGCCTTCAGCCACATCAGCTCCACCACATCAACACGAAGGACGGGACCATGCCAGTCGTACTCGAGAACCTGGGCAAGCGCTTCGGCGACGGCGCCCCGGTGCTGGACGACGTCAATGCCACCATCGCGAAGGGCGAGTTCGTTGCCCTCCTCGGTGCGTCCGGCTGCGGCAAGTCCACGCTACTGAACATCATGGCGGGACTTGAGCATCCGACGTCGGGCGCTCTTGAGGTGCCCAGCGACGGCGCGGCCTTCATGTTCCAGGACTCGGCGCTGTTCCCGTGGTTGACGGCGCGAGGCAACATCGAGCTCGCACTTCAGCTGGCTGACAAGTCCAGCACCAAGGCCAGCCGCCGCGCACGGGCAACTGAACTGCTGGAGCTGGTCCACCTCGGCGGTGCTGGCGACAAGCGTCCGCACGAACTGTCCGGTGGCATGCGGCAGCGCGTTGCCCTTGCTCGCTCCTTGGCTCAGGACCGGCAGCTGCTGTTGATGGACGAGCCTTTCGCGGCACTTGATGCGATTACCCGCGACCTCCTTCACGACGAACTCGAGCGGATCTGGAAGGAAACCGGCCGCACCATCGTGTTTGTGACGCACAACGTTCGTGAGGCTGTCCGCTTGGGCCAGCGGGTGCTGCTGTTGTCCTCGCGTCCGGGCCGTGTTGTGGCCGAATGGGATGTCACCGAGGAACACCGAACGGATGCTGGTCGCGCTGGGGAGCTGACCGGAGTCATTACCCGCCGGCTACGCGAGGAGATCCGCCGCCATGCCAAGTAACCCCACCACCACCCAAGAGCGGACCCTTCCCGTGAGCGAATCCAGCGAGCACATTACGTCGCCGTCCTTGAAGGGCAACCCTTCCGAACTCCGCGACCTCGAAGCGGGCCTGGACAACCTCCAGTCCGACGCCGCACGCAAAGCAGGCATCGATTGGAAGCGCGTGCTGCTACCGATCGCAGCGTTGGTTGTACTCGTCCTCGTCTGGCAGTTCTACGTTTCCCTTGGCCTCAAGCGCCGTGACCAGGTACCCGGGCCCCTTGATGTGCTGAACCAACTCGTGACGCTCTGGGGCGAAGGCAAGGTCCAGGAATCGGTATGGACATCCCTTCAGCGTGGCTTGGTCGGCTTCCTGATTTCGGTTGTGGTTGCTACGCCTGTGGGCTTGTTGTTGGCGCAGGTTGCTCCTCTCCGCCGTGCGTTTGGGCCGCTGATTTCCGGGCTTCAGGTGTTGCCGTCCGTGGCTTGGGTTCCTGCGGCGATCATCTGGTTCGGCCTGACCGACGGCACCGTGTACTTCGTGGTCCTCATGGGTGCCATTCCCTCGATCATCAATGGCCTGATCTCCGGTGTTGACCAGATCCCGCCGCAGTACCGCAGCGTGGGCACCGTCCTGGGTGCGAACCGGCTGCAAATGGCCCTGCAGATCGTCCTTCCTGCAGCACTTCCCGGATACATCGGCGGCCTGAAACAGGGTTGGGCTTTCTCCTGGCGCTCGTTGATGGCCGCGGAAATCATCGCCGTGGGCGGCACTATTGGCTTCGGCCTGGGCTCCCTGCTTGACCAAGGACGTGCGTTGTCAGACATGGCCGTGGTCATGTCTGCGATCCTGTTGATCCTGGCCGTGGGCATCCTGATCGAGCTCCTCGTCTTCGGCCCGATTGAGAAGCGCCTCCTCCAGCGTCGTGGTTTGCTGGCGGGGAGCAGCCGCTAGGGATTAGTTCTTAAAGCAACGCGGGGTCAGATACGGCCGATGTTGAAGCCAAACATGGGCCGTAACTGACCCCGCGTTGCTTTTGGGGGCCTAGAATCGGCGCATGGGCCTTCTAACGTTCGGCATCAACTTCACCTTGGACGGTTGTGTGGACCACCGGGAGGGCATCGCGGACGACGAGACGCACGCCCACTACACACGTCTTTTGGACGAGAGCGGCGCGATGCTCTGGGGACGCACCACCTACGAGATGATGGAGAGCGCTTGGCCAGCGGTGGCCCGCGGCGACGTCGATGCCCCGCCGGCGATGCGCGAGTGGGCGCTCAAGTTGGAGACCAAGCCGAAGTACGTCGTCTCGGCGACGCGGAGCGAGTTCCCGTGGACAAACAGCCACCACGTCGTCGGTGACCTGCGCACGGCGGTGCAGGAGCTCAAAGATCGGACTCCCCGCGGAGTGCTTCTCGGCAGCGGCAAACTCGCCACAGCGTTGGACCGACTGGACCTGATCGACGAGTACAAATTCCTCATCCACCCCATGATCGCGGGGCACGGCCCAACCCTGTACCAAGGCGGACTGCCCAGCACCCGGCGACTTGAGCTGATCACGGCGCAGCCGCTCAGCAACGGCGCGGTCGCCATGCACTACCGACGCGCTGGATAAGTTTCTTCGCGAGGAATTCCTGGGCCGCCTCAAGAGTTGTCCCGGACATGCACAACAAACGGATCGGCTTCCTTTCCTTCGGCCATTGGGCACGCGTCCCTGGTTCAGTGGTGCCATCGGCCGGAGAAGCACTCAAGCAGGGCATCGAACTGGCCGTGGCCGCAGAGGAACTGGGAATCGACGGAGCGTTCTTCCGTGTGCACCACTTTGCCCGGCAGCAAGCCTCCCCGTTCCCGTTGCTCGCGGCGATCGCGGCGCGGACCAGCAGGATCGAGATGGGCACAGGCGTGATCGACATGCGCTACGAGAACCCGCTTTACATGGCGGAGGAAGCTGCCGCAACGGATCTGATCAGCGACGGCAGGCTTCAGCTCGGCGTGAGCCGCGGTTCACCCGAGCCTGCCCTGAATGGTGCCGCCAACTTCGGCTACGTCCCGGATGAAGGCGAGGACACCGGGGACATGGCGCGGCGTCACACGGCGCTCTTCCGCAAGGCCATTGCCGGGCACGGTGTGGCCCAGGCCGATCCCCACTATGCGGGCGGAGCCACCGGACTTCTGCCCATCCAACCGCTCTCCCCAGGCCTTCCACGGAGGATCTGGTGGGGTGCCGGCACCCGCAAGACTGCAGTCTGGGCCGCTGAGCAGGGCATGAACCTGATGAGTTCAACCCTCCTGACCGAAGACACGGGCGTCCCGTTCGACCAACTGCAGGCCGAGCAGATCCAGATGTTCCGCGAAGCCTGGGCAGCCGCGGGTCACGATTTCGAGCCGCGCGTTTCCGTCAGCCGCAGCATCCTGCCGATCGTCGATGAGGTGGACAACCGCTACTTCGGCCTGCGCGCCCAAGCGGACCGGCAGGACCAGGTAGGAATTCTCGACGGCGCGTTGTCCCGTTTCGGGAAGAGCTACATCGGGGAGCCGGACGCCTTGGCGGAAGAACTCGCAGCCGATGCAGCCGTCCAAGCTGCCGATACCGTCCTGCTGACGGTGCCCAACCAACTGGGGGTGGAGTACAACGCGAAGCTCCTGGGGAACGTCGCGAAGTACATCGCACCTGCTTTTGGTTGGGCCCGCCAAACACCTGAGTCCCGACAAAACGCCTGAGTCCCGACAAAACGCCTGAGTTACGCCCTACGAAGCGGCGGGCAACCGACCGATGCCCGCCGCTTCAACGGCAGTCTCCGTAACACCAGCTTCCGAGGAGCCGGACCCCGAAACCGCAGACCCGTCCACGAAGACCCGGTAGCCACGTTCGTGATCGAAGCCATGGATCTCGCGGGTGTCCAAAGCAGCCATGAACTCCAAAGTTTGCCGCGTGATGACCTGGCCTGGGACAAGGATAGGGAAGCCGGGCGGGTACGGCGTGACGAAGCCAGCGGAAATGACTTCCTGCCCAGCCCGAACCGCAAGGGCCAATTCGTCGGCGGACAAGTAGGCCGTGGATTCGGGCTTGTAGCTTTCGAAGTAGGCCGCGCGAATGTCGCCGTCTTCGCAGGCATCGTCCACACGGAACCGCGCCGCGAACGTGCTGAAGTCCGGGAGCGGTGGTGTCTGCGCAACCACCGCTGATCCTCCGGCCTGCGGCGATGCAGGCGAAAGCACGGGCACTGTCCGAGGTCGCGACGAGGGATGCGGGTTCTCGAATCCCTCGGCGAGTTTGACCAGGACCTCGATCAAGTACGCCACGGAACTTCGCGAGGTACCGATGTTGGTCATGAACAACACAGTGTTCCGGGACGTCTTGTTCACTTGGATTCCGTGATCGTCCATGAGGTAGCTGTGGCGGAACGAGTCGCCGTCGATTCCTGTCCTGCTGATGTCCAGCGTGAGGCGGCTGGGATCAATAACGAACTCATCGCGCTGCCAAGCGTCCTCAAGTTCCGCCAATCCCTCCCGCAGCGGCATGGCGGCACGGGTTTCGCGGTATTGGGGCTCAATAAGGTCCCGTGAGGTCAACACCCGGAAGTATTTCTTCAGCAGTGGATGCCGTGCGACTGCTTGTGCCACCGAGACGGCGAGGTCGGACTGCTTCTGGACCAACCCAAAACCCTCCAACTCCACCTGTCGCCGGCCAATGTCCAGGGAAGCCAGGATTTGGTAGTTGGGTGAGGTGGAGGTGTGGGTCATGTACGCCTCGCGGAAGGACTCCTGGTTGGACGCCATGAAGTCTTGGTCGTACACATGGATCATCGAACCTTGGCGCAAGGACGTCAGGGTCTTGTGTGTTGACTGGGTGGCGTAAACCCTGATGCGCGCCTTGGCAGCGTTGGGAATCAGCCGCCTGTTCAGCCATGCCTCGTCATCAAGGGGTTCACCGGTTACGGGGTCATGCAGGGCCGCAGCTTGCTCGGCGTACCGGGCCGCGTAGGCAGGGCTGCTGAAGGAGGCTTCCAGTGCGGCTGCTGAAGCCATTGCCGTTCGACGCCGGTAGATGGGGTGGGAGCGGGCGAAAGCAAACCATGCCTCATCCCAGAGGAAAACGAGGTCCGGTTTGATGGCCAGGCATTCCTCCATGACACGCTCGACGTCGTAAACGATTCCATCAAAAGTGCAGTTGGTCAGCGTCACCATTTTGACTTCGTGCAGCCGTCCGGCCCGCCGGTACTCAAGCAGCCTGCGCTTCAAACTCGCCAAGGGCACAGCGCCATAGAAGGCGTATTTGTCCAAGGGGTAGGCATCCAGATATGAAACGCGGGCCCCGGCGAGCACGAAGGCGTAGTGGTGGGACTTGTGGCAGTTCCGGTCAACCAGCACAACGTCACCAGGTGCCAACAGTGACTGATGAACGATCTTGTTGGCCGTGGACGTGCCATTGGTAACGAAGTATGTTCTCTGCGCTCCGAAGGCCCGGGCAGCGAGGTCCTGCGCCTGCTTGATGGATCCATGCGGGTCCAGCAGGGAATCGAGGCCGCCGGAAGTTGCCGACGTTTCTGCCAACAGTAGGTTGGTCCCGTAAAAATCGGCCATGTCCCGGATCCAAGGGGAGTTCCCTACGGATCCACCACGCGAAATGGGCAGCGCGTGGAAGACGCTTGCAGGCCGGCGGCTGTAATCCTGCAGGGCGGTGAAGAACGGAGCTTCGTATCGTTCTGCAACCCCGGACAAAACTGACAAGTGCAGGTCCAGGTGATCCTGCCTGCGGAAAATCCTGCGAAACTTCCTGGTCAGTGATCCGGCCAGGGACTCGATGGAGACACCCGCCACCAGGTAGACATCCAACTCGGGCCTGAGACCGGATATCTCCTCGGCCAGCCCCAGGATCCGTTTGACGGGCCGCAAGGCCTGGAGGCCTTCGGGAGTGTGCCCAGCCAGGAACCGGCGGAGGTCGCTGCCCAGCTGCTGGGAGCTGCGAACGGAAAAGCCCGGGCGCAGGATCACGGCCTGGATATCTGGATTAAGCAGGACGGCGACCAGCGCGTCTTCGTAGCTCGGAACCACATTGATTTCGTAGGTGAAAGCATCCGATGGGCGCCGCTGGGCTGCCATGTTGTTCTTCAGCGCCTCCGCTTCCTGGGGCGTGATGTTGTCCACCACCAGAACCTCGAAGCGAGGACGCTCAGCCTGCTCGGCTTGTGCAGCGTCGTCCTCCAGCGACTCCTGGACAAGCCCGGAAACTGAACCTTGCTCCGCTCCGGAAGCCAATGGAAGGTGCGCCAAACCGGCCAGAAGCTCGAGCGCTGCGTGGGGGTCGCCGTCGTCGACTAATTGGCGCAACTGTGCCACAGCGGCAACGCCCGGTTCTGCCCAGTAGGGCTCCACGGCGTCCAAGAGGGCAAAAGTCCGGCTGATCTGGGAGTGCAAACCCGAGTCGGACGATCCGGACTGACGGTCCAAGTCCAGCTGCTTGATGGCATATCCCAGGAACTCCCAAGCATCGGCGCGCGACCTCCAGGCGCGGCTGGGCGTGCCAATTTTTGGAAGGGGGGAGAGGGTGCTCATGTGACGTGTTTTCTCTTTCAAACTGAGGGCGGGTTCAAAGCGGACTGCTCATTACGGATTCGGCCACGGTGGGCATACCAGCCGGCCACCAGCAGCGGCGCCAGTACCAGCAGGGAAGCGAGCACCCATCGGCCCGTCTCCGAGAAGCCCATGGTGACCAGGACAAAGGCCAGGAATCCGAGGGTGAGATAGGAAGTAAAGGGGGCGCCGAAGAGTCGGAACGCGGGCCTGGCCACTTTGCCGCTGCGCACCCAAGACTGCAACTTGATGTGACAGAGCATGATGGTGGCCCAACCGCCGATGATGCCCAGCGCGGAGACCTCGAGCACGATTTCAAAGACCTGCGAAGGAACGATGGCATTCAGGCCCACGCCCATCAAGGTGACGACGGCAGTCAGAAGGATGCCGCCGTAAGGGACACCGGAAGCGCTGATGCGGGCGGTAAAGCGGGGAGCTGAGCCCTTGATTGCCATGGAACGCAGGATCCGGCCGGTGGAGTACAAGCCAGCGTTGAGGCTGGAGAGGGCGGCGGTCAGAACCACGAAGTTCATCACGGAGGCCGAGATCGCGCCGGCCTGGGGATCGCCAAGGTGCGAGAAAAAGGTCACGAACGGCGATTCACCGGACTTGTAGGACGTGAAGGGCAGCAGAAGCGAAAGCAACAGGACGGAGCCGACGTAGAAAATGCCGATACGGAGGACCACCGTGTTGACGGCTTTGGGCATGACCTTGTGCGGGTTGGCGGTTTCGCCGGCGGCGGTGCCCACCAGCTCAACAGCTGCGTACGCGAAGACGACGCCGCTGATCGCCAGGAGCGGTGCCACCGCTCCGGTGGGGAAAAGGCCGCCGTTTTCGGCAATGACGTTCAGGCCGGGAACGCCCACATCCGTCCGGCCACCAAGGACAATGAAGCAGATTCCGACGACGAGGAAAGCCACCAGCGCGCCCACCTTGATGAGGGCGAACCAGAACTCCATCTCGCCGAAGATCTTCACGGACAACAGGTTCAATGCCAGCACCACCACAAGTGCGATCAGGGCAATGAGCCACTGGGGGACGTCGTTAATGGGTTGCCAGAATTGGCCCCAAAACTTCACGTACAGGGCCACAGCGGTCACATCCACGATTGACGTCATGGCCCAGTTCAGGAAGTACAACCAACCAGCCGTGTAGGCCATTTTCTCGCCGTAAAACTCACGGGCATAGGAAACGAACGAGCCTGAGGCCGGGCGGTAGAGAACAAGCTCACCCAATGCGCGCAGTATGAGGAAAGCAAAGAATCCGCACACCGCGTAGACCAGGACCAAGGCCGGGCCTGAACCATTGAGGCGGCCGCCGGCTCCCATGAACAGCCCCGTACCGATCGCGCCGCCGATGGCGATCATCTGGATCTGGCGGGGCTTGAGGGTCTTCCGGTAGCCCGATTCTTCCGTTGAGAAATCCTGGCCTGGCTCCTGGGAAACAAGCAGGGGGCCGGCCTCGTCGGACCGGTCGGGCGCAGCAGAATGCGCTGAAACTGACGTGGGTATCACTTGGGGGTCTCCTTTGACTCCGGCGCCGCCGTCGGCAGCTCAACAGTCCCAAATGGCACAGACGTGCTGTGTGCGCTGGCGCGACGCACAGCGTTTGTGGCGTTGGGGACAGTCAATAACTCTAGATCTCAGGCGAATCCCGCAAATTGGCTGGCGAACCAAATTCAGGGCCCGGCTCTTGTGCCAGCTGGACAACACTGGTGTCCTGAAGGCCCGGTAATGTTTCTGGCTGTGCGCGATTGCGCAGGAGCATGGGCAGGACTTCTTCAATGGCGAAGGACGTCCGGTTGACCCGAATTGAATACGAGAGGAAGCGATAGCTTCGTTGAAGGCCCTGGATATTGACGACGACGGCGTCGTCACCTTGCTGAGCGACGTACTTGAAGACCTGGGCGTGGACAACGCACGGTTGTTGCTTGCTCCGGACACGGACAACATGACGGTTCGTGAAACCGTCATTGTGGATGCAGAAGATGAGGATGCCACCCGTCCTGGGTCCTTGGTGATGCTCATCGGCGCCCGTGGACGTGTGGCGCTGCCGGCAATCCGCCGGATTATCAGCAGCCGGCCCACCGCTGTGGCAGTCAAGGGCAACGAACGTGAACTCGAAGCCGTGGCTGAACTGCTGCAATCCACCGGTATCGGATTGGTGGCAGTGGCCCCCGGCCTTCGCTGGGACAAGTTCGAAAGCGTCGCCGTGGACCGTATCCGGGAACGCGGTGTATCCGGGGGGAACCCCACCACGGTGCACAGGGACTTGTTCGCCATCGCCCAAACAACCGCAACCCTGACCAACGGCCACGTGGTCATCGAAGATCCAGGAAACAGGGTCCTCGCCTACTCCCCGGCATCCAACGATGTTGATGAGCTCCGTCGCCTGTCCATCCTTGCGCGGCGCGGACCGGAGCGGTACCAGAAACTCCTCAAGGAATCAGGCGTCTACAAGCACCTTCAGGCAACCGAGGAACCGGTCCATGTGGAGGCCAACCCTGATGCCGGCCTTCGGGAACGCGTGGCGATTGGCATCCACGCGGGAAGCCGGGTGATGGGCTACATCTGGCTGCAGGAAGGTGCCGAGCCGTTGGCGCCGAACACTGACAGGCTGATGATCGGTGCTGCCCGGCATGCCGCGATTGAACTGGTGCGCCACAGGAACCAACAATCCCAATCGATGCGCGAAGACCGCGTGTCCAGCCTGCTCAGCGGTACGGCACAAGTTCACTCGCAGGCCCAGTCGGCGGGCATCGACCCCTCCAAACCTGCTGCCTTGGTGCTGATTTCGGCGGGCGGGCTGGACCAGAGCGCCCCGGGGCAACAGCTCCGCAGGGGTGAGCTCTCCAATCTCGCATCCATCCACGCGGCCGCCTACCGTCCGGGAGCAGTGGTGGGAGCCCTGGGCACGGAAACAGCGATCATCCTGCCCGATCTGGACCCGGTGAAGTCCCTGCCCGCGATCAACCGGCTGGTCAACACGATCGTGCGGGACGCCACCACGCACCTGCACTTCCAGGTCCAAGCCGCCGTGGGCCCGATTGTTCCGCGGTTAGACGCCCTCTACGCCACGCTCGACCACGTCCGCAGCGTCCTCAAAGTGCTGCAGAGCACTCCGTCGATCCGTGTTGCGTCCTACCGGGATGTCGAAACCACGGTCCTCACCAACGAGTTGCTGGATCTGCTGGAAACCCGGAAAGGGCTACGGCACCAAGGCATAGCGAAGCTCTGCGACCGATACCCGGAGTTCGCTTTGACGCTGCTCACGTACCTCGAATTCTTTGGCGACGTGAACCGCTGCGCGGAGGAACTGGCCATCCACCGCAACACCGTCCACTACCGGCTCCGACGCGCCTGCGAAGAGGCTGGCCTGGACCTGCAGTCCGCGGACGAACGATTGCTTGCCCACCTCCAGATAAGACTGTGGACCTACGCAGAGGCCAGGAGCTAGAACCTTGGACATCCAGAATCTCCTCGACGACATCGTCGGGGCAGTACAGCCGCACGTCGGACAAGGCAACGTTGCCGACTACATTCCGCAGCTGGGAGCCGTAGACCCCCACCAGTTCGGCATCTCCATCGCAACCCGGGACGGTGACGTCTACTCCTCAGGGGACGCGCATGTGCCCTTCTCCATCCAAAGCATTTCCAAGGTGTTCGCGCTCGCGTTGGTGTTGGCCTTCGACGGCGATGGCATCTGGAAGCGCGTCTTCCGTGAACCTTCGGGCAACCCATTCAACTCGTTGATCCAGTTGGAGAGCGAGGACGGGATTCCACGGAACCCCTTCATCAACGCCGGCGCGATCGTCGTCAGCGACCGGCTCCTCAGCGTCACGGGAAGCGCAGCCCTGGCTGTCCGCGACCTGATGCGCCGCGAAACCGGCAACTCCACTGTGGCCGCGGACCACTACGTGGCGGCGTCAGAACTCCGCAACAGCCACCGCAATGCCTCCCTTGCCCACTTCCTGGCCAGCTGCGGCAACCTGGAGAACCCCGTGGAAGCCGTCCTCGAGTCCTATGTGGAGCAGTGCGCCCTGGCCATGACGTGTGAAGACCTGGCGCTTGCAACCCGGTTCCTGGCCGCGAACGGCGTAGGAGCGGACGGCACGCGGTTGCTGTCCCCAGCCCAGACCAAGCGGATCAATGCCGTCATGCTCACATGCGGGACTTACGACGCCGCCGGTGAATTCGCATATCGCGTGGGCTTGCCTGGAAAGAGCGGTGTTGGGGGCGGGATCGTCGCAGTGGTTCCCAACAAATGCGCCATCAGTGTCTGGAGCCCGGGACTTGGGCGGTCCGGCAATTCGGTGGCAGGTGTGGCTGCCTTGGACGAATTCACGACGCGCACGGGCTGGTCTGTTTTCTAGAGGCATGGGTTTTTAACGGCACGCGTTTCCTGACGTTTGCCCAAGGAAACAAGGGATGAAGCGTATGTGACGCTGGATTACCCAGCGTTACCGGGTGTTTCCGAGCCTTTGAAGCATGTTACGGCGCCGCCCTACAGTTTTTTCATGGCAATACAGGACATTTACCCCACGGCGCTGCGGCTGCTTGGCCGCCCGGTGCTGGTTGTGGGCGGCGGACCGGTCGCGGAGCGCCGTGCCAAGGGACTGCTCGACGCCGGTGCGAAAGTTACCGTGGTCGCTCCCGTTGCCTCCGAAAACCTCCGCGGACTCGCCGATGCCGGACTCCTCACCTGGGAGCCGCGCGAGTACCGCACGTCAGACCTCGACGGCGTCTGGTTCGTTCAGACCGCCACGGGCACTGCCGCTGTGGACACCCAGGTAGCAGCCGACGCCGAAGCGCAGCGCATCTGGTGCGTCAACGCCTCGGACCACGAATCATCAGCTGCCTGGACGCCCGCAGTGGCCGTGGTGGATGACGTCAAGATTGCCATCAATGCAGGGGGAGACCCACGCCGCGCCATGGCGCTCCGCGATGCTGTTGCCACTGCCTTGGAAACCGGAGACCTGCCGCTGCGTCGTCACCGCAAGCCGGACGCTGCTGGCAAAGCGCCTGCCGGTTCTGTTGCGCTCGTAGGCGGCGGCCCTGGCGACTCGGGACTCATCACAGTCCGGGGTCGACGCTTGCTGGGCCAGGCCGACGTCGTGGTTGCTGACCGTCTTGGCCCGCGTGGGCTGCTCAAGGAACTGGCTCCGGACGTCCGCGTGATCGAGGTCGGCAAGACGCCGGGCCACCATCCCGTACCGCAGCTTGAGATCAACCGGATCCTCGTTGACGAAGCCCTCAAGGGCAACCGCGTGGTCCGCCTCAAAGGCGGCGACCCCTATGTCCTTGGCCGCGGTGGCGAGGAAGCAGAGTTCTGCCGACAGAACGGCGTCGAGGTTGAAGTGGTGTCCGGTGTGACGTCAGCCATTTCGGTTCCTGCCGCTGCAGGTATTCCCGTTACGCATCGCGGACTGGCCAAGGGTTTCAGCGTCGTGACCGGTCACGAAGAGCTTTCCGAAGTGCCGGCCCGGCCGGATCACACTGTGGTGTTGCTCATGGGAGTGGCGCAATTGCGCGATTCCGCGGCTGCCCTTGCTGGCTCGGGTCTGCCTTTGGACACTCCAGTGGGTATCGTTGAGAACGGGTATTTGCCGGACCAGCGCGTCACCATCGGCACGTTGGGAACCATCGCGGACCAGGCTGAGGCCGTCGGCGTGGCCAATCCCGCGGTCATAGTGATCGGCGATGTTGTCCGTGTCAGCCCCTTCGCCCCACAGCATTTCAAGACCGCTGATTACAGCACGATTTCCCCCAACCGTCCCCGCGTCCGCACCAACTAAGCCCCCTTACCCAACTAGGTCGCACTTAAGCGCGTTTTGAGCCCTCAAAACGCGCACAGCTGCTACTTAGTTGGGAGGACTGAGAAGAAGAAGGAACACAGCCGTGTCAATTAGCACCCCCGTAGGTTCTGCGGACCGTCCGCTTCGCGTCGCCGTCATCGGCTCCGGCCCTGCCGGCGTGTACGCAGCAGACATCCTGACCAAGAGCGAAGCCGTCAAGAGCGGCGAACTCAACGTCAGCATCGACCTCTTTGACCGCTACCCGGCACCGTACGGCCTCATCCGCTACGGCGTCGCCCCGGACCACCCACGCATCAAGGGCATCGTCAACGCCCTGCACAAGGTCCTGGACCGCGGCGACATCCGCTTCTTCGGCAACGTTGACTACGGCACGGACATCTCCATCGAGGACCTGCGCAAGCACTACGACGCCGTCATCTTCGCAACCGGCGCTATCAAGGATGCGGACCTGAACATCCCGGGCATCGAGCTTGAGGGTTCCTTCGGCGGCGCCGACTTCGTCTCCTGGTACGACGGACACCCGGACGTTTCACGCGAATGGCCGCTGGACGCCAAGGAAATCGCCGTCCTCGGCAACGGCAACGTTGCCCTTGACGTCGCCCGCGTCCTCTCCAAGCACGCTGATGACCTCCTGGTCACCGAAATCCCGGACAACGTTTACGCCGGCCTGAAGAACTCCCCGGTCACCGACGTTCACGTCTTTGGCCGCCGTGGCCCGGCGCAGGTGAAGTTCACCCCGCTCGAACTCCGCGAACTCTCGCACTCCAAGAACGTAGACATCATCCTCTACGCCGAGGACTTCGAATTCGACGAAGAGTCCGACCGCCAGGTCCAGACGAACAACCAGACCAAGACCATGGTTGGCACGCTCACCAACTGGATCGCCGAGCAGCCCGAGGACCTCTCCGAGCTCAAGGCCTCCCGTCGCCTGCACCTGCACTTCTTGCACAGCCCGGTTGAGATCGTTGACTCCCCGGAAACTCCGGGCAAGGTTGCCGGCATCAAGTTCGAGCGCACCGAGCTGGATGGCACGGGCAATGCCCGCGGCACCGGCGAGTTCGTCGACTACCCGGTCCAGGCCGTTTACCGCGCTATCGGCTACTTCGGTTCGGCCCTGCCGGATGTCGAGTTCGACCACAAGAAGGGCGTCGTGACCAACGACGGCGGCCGCGTCCTGGACGCCGACGGCCAGCACGTGCCGGGCCTTTACGCTACGGGTTGGATCAAGCGTGGTCCCGTGGGCCTCATCGGCCACACCAAGGGCGACGCCCTCGAGACCGTTACGTACCTCTTGGAGGACCGCGAAAACCTGCCGTTCGCCGAGATTCCTGCGGCAGACGCCGTCGTGGATCTGCTCGACTCCCGCGGCGTGCAGTTCACCAGCTGGGAAGGCTGGCTGGCTCTGGACGCCCACGAGCTCGCGCTCGGTGCAGCAGCCACCGAGGCCGGCGGCTCCCACGGTGTTGAGGTCACGCGTGAGCGCATCAAGGTTGTGCCGCGCGAGGACATGGTCAACATCTCCCGCGACGGGGTCTCCGCCCAGGTCTGAACCAACGCGGGGTCACTTACAGCCCATTCCGGGTCTTCGGATGGGCTGTAAGTGACCCCGCGTTGCTTTAACCTGAGGTATGGACGTCGTCGTCATTGAAACGCCCCAGTTGGGGGACCGGAGCTACCTGGTGCATGACGGCAGCGTTGCCTTGGTGATCGACCCCCAGCGGGACACCGATCGGATAGAGGCGGCAGCGAGGGAAGCCGACGTCCGGATCACCCACGTGGCTGAAACCCATCTTCACAACGACTACGTCACCGGCGGTCTGCTGCTCGCAGAGGCGCACGGTGCTGCATACCTGGTCAATGCCGATGACCATGTTGAATTCAACCGCGTGCCCGTCTCTGACGGACAGGTGCTTCACGTCGGCCGGCTCACCGTGAACGTGGTTGCCACGCCTGGCCACACGCACACTCACCTCTCGTACGTGGTGCGGGAGGACGCGCACGACGGCGGCACTGAGGCTGTGTTTTCCGGCGGCAGCTTGCTCTACGGTTCAGTCGGGAGGACGGACCTGGTGTCTCCTGATGACACTGCAAAGTTGGCCCACGATCAGTACTCTTCCGTCCGGCGCCTTGTTTCCTCGGCATCGCCGGACGCAGCGCTTTATCCAACACACGGATTCGGTTCCTTTTGCTCCGTGGGGCCCTCCAGCAAGGTGAACGCCTCAACCATTGGCCAGCAAGCCGCCGCCAACCATGCCCTGACTGATCCCAACGAGGACCATTTTGTGGCCGAGCTGTTGGAGAACATCACAGCCTATCCGGCCTATTACGCGCACATGAGCCCCCTCAACGCCGCTGGCCCCGGTGTAGCGAACTTGCAGGTGCCTGATTCCGTGGACGCCGCAGAGCTGAGCCGTCGCTTGGGAGCGGGGGAGTGGGTGGTGGATCTGCGGCACAGAGTGGCTTTCGCGGACAGCCATCTCCAAGGCAGCGTGAGCTTCGAGTACGGGCGGGGCGATAACTTCACCAGCTACCTCGGCTGGGTGATCCCGTGGAACCAACCCCTTACCTTGCTGGGCCCGTTGGATGAGGTGGAGAAGGCGATCCGCGACTTGGCGAGGATTGGCATCGATGGTCCGGATGCCGCCGTCGGGCCTGATGCCACGGTTCTGAACCTTGGTGCGCTGGCACCTGACCATCCCCGGGCGAGCTACGAGCACGGGGACTGGGCTGCACTCTTCAAAGACCGGGAGCCTGAGGACGTGGTGCTGGATGTTCGCCGCCCCGAGGAATACAAGGCGTCGCACGTCAAGGGAGCGCTCAACGTTCCGGTCTATGAGTTGCTTGGCAGGATCACTGAGCTGCCTGACGCCAGGATCTGGGTGCACTGTGCCACGGGATACCGGGCGAGTGTCGCGGCGAGTCTCCTGGACCGGGCCGGGCGCGAGGTGGTGCTGATCAACGCGAAGTTCAGGGACGCTGCCGGGGTGGGAATCGAGACTGTGTCATAGCGGGCCCGGTGATCCGTTGCAGGCCCGCTATCTCGTGGTTGGGCAACAACGGATTAGCGGGCTGGCAACGGACTAACGAGGGGTCTTGTCTGCGCAGAAATCCAGGTTCTCGTAGACGGTCTGGACAGCGGCGTCGGGATCGTGTGCTTCCAACGCGTCCACGAGGTCGTCATGGCCTTCCCGGGGGATGCCGTTGAAGCCTTCCTTGCGTTGCTGCCGCAGGAGATCGTTGTGGAAGACCCCGCCAAAGGAGACATAGAGCTGATGCAGCAGCGGATTCCCTGATGCCAAGGCAACACGTTCATGGAATTCCCAATCTGCGCGGGCCCACGTGGGGTAGTCCTCCGACAGCCAAGCGTCATGGCGCAGAGCCAGGAGGCGGCGCATCTCGGCCAAGTCTTCGGCTGTGGCGTGCTTGGTGGCGAGGCGGGCCGCCTGGGTGTCCAGGCCGAGCCGCACTTCCACGATGTGTTCCTGAGTGTGCTCCAAGTACATACGTTGGGCCGCGCCGGACATTTCACTGTTGGCCCGCACGTATGTGCCGTCACCGCGGCGGACTTCGAGCATGCCCGAGTGCGCCAATGCCTTGATGGCCTCGCGGAGGGTTCCCCGGGAAACGCCCAGGGTTGCCATGAGTTCAGGCTCTGCCGGGATGCGCTCCTGGAGCGGCCATTCGCCTGATTTGATCATGTCCCGCAGCTTTGCGGTGATCTCCTCGGCGAGGGCCGGGCGATGCGAAGGGGTCAGGGTCATGCTGTCCTCGGTCCGGTCTTGGTAGCAGTGCGCTTGCTCGTGAGCATGTGGCAGGTAACCATGAGCGCCACAGCCACGATGGAGAGCAGGCTCATTGGCAGCGCCCAGCCGCCCGTTGCGCTGTGGAGCAGCCCCATGCCAAAGGGGCCAATTGCCGCAATCAAGTATCCCAGCGATTGGGCGATCGTGGAGAGCGCGGTGGTTTCCGCCGTCGACCGTCCGCTGCGGCTAATGATTACCAGGACCAACGGGAAGATGCCCAACCCGAAGCCGAACAGCACAGCAGGCACAACTGCCAGCGACGTCGGCAGCCAGACCATGGCGGCAATAGCAACCAGCGTGGAGCTGCTTGCGAGGTAGAGTGCAGGCCGCAGCATTCCGGGCCTGGAGCCGAAGGCGAGCAGGATCATGCCTGCGGCCACGGAGACCAGCTGCATGACGCCAAACTGCAGACCGCTTTCGGAGGCGCTAAGGCCCTGAGACGTGAGGATGTAGGCGAACCAGCTCATCACGGCGTAGGCGAGGAAGGCCTGGAAGGTGAAGATGGCCGTGATCAGGATGCCCAGGCGAGTGCGGAGGAGGGGCCACATGGATACGCGCGGACGATCCGTCCTGGTGGAGTTCCGGTGCGAGTGCAGGACCACTGGCAGGAAGCCCAGCAGTGCTGCGACGCCCAGGATTCCCCAAGCGGCAAGACCCATCGACGGCGAACCAAGCTGCTGCGCCAAGGGAACGCTGACGGCCGCTGCGAAGGTGGCGCCACCGGACATCGTGAATGTGTAGAGGCCGGTCATCATGGAGGTCCGGTCGGCGTAGTGCTCCCGGATGAACGACGGCATGGCCACGTTGCACACGGCAAGTCCGGACATCGCCAGGACTGTTCCGCCAAGGAGCGCTCCGGTGGCCGGTATGCCACGAACCAGTAGACCCCCGGCCAGCAAGGCCAAGGCAATCGCAATGGCCTTCTCCACGCCCACCCGGCGGGTTAGCCACGAGGTCCCCATCCCCGCAACCGCGAAGCACAGCAGCGGAATCGAGGGCAGGATCGATGCCACCAGCGCGCCGTAGCCCAGCACCTGCTGCAGCTCATGGAACAGGGCCGCGGCGCTGGTGATGCCGGCGCGCAGGTTCAGCCCAATCAGTACCACGGCGATGATTCCGACGACGGCGACGACGCGCGTCTTAGGTGCCTGCGCAGCGGGAAGGGCGCTCGCCGCAGGGGCAGGAGAGATCGTAGGGATGTTTCCTGTGGTGGGGGTAAGAGGGGTCGTCGCAGCCATATCTAAAGGTTAGACGTTTGACGTCTAATGTCTACACTTTTGTGGTGAACCTCTCCACGGGCTTCACAGCAGCGTACTTACCGCGGGTTTCGCGAACCCAGGCGCTGCACCGCCAAGGCGAGCCAAAGCTGCACGCGATCCTGCGTTTGGGACGGGTCATAGCCAGTCAGCTCGGTGATCTGGGCCAGCCGGTACCGCACGGTATTGCGGTGCAGGGTCAGGGCTTCGGCGACGGCGGCGACGGACCCGTTGTGGTTCAAGTAGCTTTCCAGCGTGGCTACCAGTTCAGCACCGTGGGCGGCATCGAACTTCCTCAATGGTGTGAGCGACTCGCTGGCCATGTCGGCCAAGGGGACATCCTCGCTCGCCAGCAGGAGGGATGTGAGGCTCAGCCGTTCGGGCTCGTTGACCGGTAAGCCGTGCGCCACGGCGTCGCGCGCTTCAAAGTAGCTCCAGCGCAGGCCGTTCGGCTTGGTGTAGGCGCCGCCGATTCCGATCACGGCGTGGATCCCGGCCTCCTGCAGGTGGTCGCTCAGGCTCTTGGCCAAGGCCGTCGCGGAGCTTCCGTCGTCGGTGATGACGGTGACCAGATCCTTCCCGACGACGGCGCTGACGCCGGCTTCCAGCGCTTGGGGCAGCGAGATGTTCACCAGTTGTTTATGGTGTGCCGTGGACTCCGCCACGAGCACCACGTTCTTCCGGGTGCTGTTGATTCCAACGCCTGCCAAACGGCGGGCAGCTTCTATGGTTTCCAGGGTCCCGTGGATGACGTCGTCCAGAACCTGTCCAGCCATGGCGCGCTGGGCCTGCCGCTGCTTGACCATGTTGTTCAGCTCCACGCTGATGAGGTTCTGCGCGTAGCTGACGATCCCCGAGTCCACGAACGGCTGGCGCAACCACAGTGTGCAGGCATCCCTGCGGCCGGTGGGGATCGGGTACGAAGCCCAGCCATCCGCCGTCGGGGCCGGTTTTCCGGGAACGCTGTTGTAGAGCTGCGCGCTGAACTGCGTGAGCACAACATCAGTGCGCAGCATGCTGCCCAACTGTTTCAGGAGCTCGCCCAAGCCGCCGCCAGTGAGGAGTGACCGGGCCAGGATCTGGTGTCCGGCCAGAAGCCGTTCCAGGTTTGAGTAGTGGTCAGCTGAATGTGACTCGGCGACGAGCTTTCCGATCGCGATAAAAGGAATCTCGTAAGGCACTTCAACCAGGGGCAAACCCCAACGGTTGGCTTCGGCGATGAGCGCCTCCGGAACGGACTCGTGGGTGAGGCCGATGCCGAAGCCGATGCCCACCGCACCTGCCCGCTGGACCTGCCGGACGAATCGGCGCTGGTCGGCGGCACTCTTCAGGCGCAGGCCCGTGGTGAGGACCAATTCCCCGCCGCTAAGGAAGCGCTGTGGATCCTCCAGCTCGGTTACGGCCACCCAACTGATGTCCTGGGTCCAGGTTGCTTCTGCGCTGCCTGTTTTACGGAGCTTCAATGACGGGACAGCGACGAGCGAAGAGAGGGACATTGCCATGGTTACAAGCGTAACCCGGCGCTGGTCAAGCGCACTAAGGAGGGTATGCCGGTGTGTGCAGCTGACTATTCCTTGGACCACTCCGCTGGCATAGGCTCTGATCAGCTAAAACCCATGCCCCAGACACCGAAAGAGGGTTGCACACCGTGGTTCAAACCTTGCAGAACTTCATCAACGGCGAATTCGTTACGCCGGCAGGTACGGGTCTCCTGGACATCGTGAACCCCACCAACGGGGAGATCGTTGCCAAGTCGCCGATTTCGGTGCAGGCCGATGTTGACGCCGCCATGACTGCAGCCAGCGAGGCCTTCAAGACGTGGAAGCACGTTACGCCGGGCCAGCGCCAGCTCATGCTGCTCAAGCTCGCCGACGCCGTGGAGGCCAACAGCGAAGAACTCGTTGACGCCCAGCACCGCAACACCGGTCAGGTCCGTTCCCTGATCGCTTCCGAGGAAGTTGCCGCCGGCGCAGACCAGCTCCGCTTCTTCGCCGGTGCGGCACGCATCATGGAAGGCAAGTCCGCCGGGGAATACTTTGAGGGCCACACCTCCTTCGTTCGTCGCGAACCCATCGGCGTCGTTGCCCAGGTTGCCCCTTGGAACTACCCGTTCCTGATGGCCATCTGGAAGATCGGCCCCGCCCTCGCAGCCGGCAACACCGTTGTCCTCAAGCCCTCGGACACCACCCCGGAATCCACTCTGGTGCTGGCACGCCTCGCCGGTGAAATCTTCCCCGCCGGCGTGCTCAACGTTGTCCTCGGCACCGGCGAAACCGGCGCGATGATGGTCGACCACAAGGTGCCCGGCCTCGTGTCCATCACCGGTTCCGTTCGCGCCGGCATCGCGGTGGCCAGCGGCGCAGCCAAGGGCCTCAAGCGTGCACACCTGGAACTTGGCGGCAAGGCTCCGGCCATTGTCTTCAAGGATGCCGACATCAAGAAGAGCGCGGCGGCCATCGCCGAGTTCGCCTTCTTCAACGCGGGCCAGGACTGCACTGCCATCACCCGTGTGCTGGTGGAAGACTCTGTCCACGATGATGTTGTGGCAGCAATGGTGGAGCACACCAAGACCCTGCACACTGGTTCGCAGAACGACGAAGAGAACTACTTCGGCCCGCTGAACAACGTGAACCACTTCAACGCCGTCACTTCGGTGGTGGAGCACCTGCCGGCCAACTGCAAGATCGAAACCGGTGGCCACCGCGCAGGCGAGAAGGGCTTCTTCTTCGAGCCCACCATCATCACCGGCGCCAAGCAGACCGATGACATCGTGCAGAAGGAAACCTTCGGTCCGGTCATCACCGTCCAGAAGTTCAGCACGGAAGCCGAAGCGCTCGAGCTGGCCAACGACGTCGAATACGCCCTGGCGTCCAGCGTCTGGACCACCGACCACGGCACGGCCATGCGCATGAGCCGTGACCTGGACTTCGGTGCCGTCTGGATCAACACCCACATCCTCCTGACGGCAGAGATGCCCCACGGCGGCTTCAAGCAGTCCGGCTACGGCAAGGACCTCTCCATGTACGGCGTTGAGGACTACACGCGCATCAAGCACGTGATGAGTGCATTAGATGCATAACGCATTCGCGTAACCCGTACCCCCACCACAGCTTCCCAGAAAGGCCAATTCCCCATGACCACTACCGCGAATGAACTCTCGTACCGCATCGAGCAGAAGCGCAACATCAACGGCGCCTTCCCCGGCCCCAAGTCGCAGGCACTGGCCGAGCGTCGCGCCGCCGTCGTTGCTGCCGGTGTCGCCTCCGGCGTCCCCGTTTATGTTGAAGACGCCGACGGCGGCATCATCCGCGACGTCGACGGCAACTCCTTCATCGACCTCGGCTCGGGCATCGCCGTGACCAGCGTCGGCGCGTCCGATCCCGCCGTCGTCGCCGCTGTCCAGGAAGCTGCTGCGCACTTCACGCACACCTGCTTCATGGTGACCCCGTACGAGGGTTACGTAGCTGTGGCCGAGCAGCTCAACCGCCTCACCCCGGGCGACCACGCCAAGCGCACCGTGCTGTTCAACTCCGGCGCTGAAGCCGTGGAGAACGCCGTCAAGGTTGCACGCCTGGCTACCGGCCGCGACGCAGTGGTTGCCTTCGACCACGCCTACCACGGCCGCACCAACCTGACCATGGCGCTGACTGCCAAGGCCATGCCGTACAAGACCAACTTCGGCCCGTTTGCGCCCGAGGTCTACCGCATGCCCATGAGCTACCCGTTCCGTGAAGAGAACCCGGAGATCACCGGTGCCGAGGCTGCCAAGCGCGCGATCACCATGATCGAGAAGCAGATCGGTGGCGACCAGGTTGCCGCGATCATCATCGAGCCCATCCAGGGCGAAGGCGGCTTCATCGTCCCGGCCGAAGGTTTCCTCCCGGCACTGTCCGCATGGGCCAAGGAAAAGGGCATCGTCTTCATCGCCGACGAGGTTCAGTCCGGCTTCTGCCGCACGGGTGAATGGTTCGCCGTTGACCACGAAGGTGTTGTCCCGGACATCATCACCATGGCCAAGGGCATCGCCGGCGGCCTCCCGCTGTCCGCGATCACCGGCCGCGCCGACCTGCTCGACGCCGTTCACCCGGGCGGCCTCGGCGGCACCTACGGTGGCAACCCGGTTGCTTGTGCAGCCGCCCTCGCTGCCATCGACACCATGGAACAGCACGACCTCAACGGCCGCGCCCGCCACATCGAAGAGCTCGCCCTCGGCAAGCTCCGCGAACTGGCGGCTGAAGTTTCCGTAGTTGGCGACGTCCGTGGCCGTGGCGCAATGCTGGCCATCGAGCTCGTCCAGCCGGGCTCGAAGGAACCGAACGCCGAGCTCACCAAGGCCGTTGCGGCTGCCTGCCTCCAACAGGGTGTCATCATCCTGACCTGCGGCACTTACGGCAACGTGATCCGCCTGCTCCCGCCGCTCGTGATCAGCGATGAGCTGCTCATCGACGGCCTCGAGGTCCTCGCTGCAGCCATCAAGGCTCACGCGTAAGATTTTCACGCTGTATACAAGGAGGGCCGGGATTCCCGGCCCTCCTTGTGCGTTAACGGGCCGAGCGGCGAGTTCGCCGGAACGCGTCCAGACCGCTGGAGCTACCCTGTGTGTCAGGCTGCTGTGTGACAGTTTGTGTGTCGCTCGTGGCCTGACGTGCGGGGCGGGGAAAGGTCCGTTATGGATTTTGTTGTCCCGTTGCGTGCTTCGAAGCGGAGTCACTTCAC
>NZ_JAHOPC010000022.1:0-56008 GCF_019038615.1 Paenarthrobacter aromaticivorans | reverse complement strand
GAGCCCCAGCAAGACAGCTGTGAAGGTCCCGTGACCACGGCCAGTCGCCGCCAACGACCCATACAAATCAACCCGCAAACCAGCGACCGACCCCAGCACCCCGGACTCACGCAACTCAGCAGCAAACACCGCCGCAGCCCGCATCGGCCCCACAGTATGAGAACTCGACGGGCCAATACCCACAGAGAACAGATCGAAAACACCAACAGCCATAGCCGTGATCCCTTTCAGGGAGGAGTCAAACACAACAAAAATGTGGAGGCCGGGCCAAATCCCGAGCCAAGGTGGCCCGGCCCCCTGGAGGTCCCAGTGCGAACCTCCAAACCCGGTACTACGTGAGCGCTCGTTCCCAGCAAACGCCCACCCGGGAGATCAAAAAACGTCGGCCCCTCGCGGCCCCGCCCGTCGGGTCCAGCGTCCTCTGCGGCCTCGGTCGCATGAGCGCCCGCTGCCGGACGCCGGACCATCGACTCGGCCCGCCGATTCGGGGCTCCGCTGCCAAACATGCCGTGCGCACGGCACACTCCGCAGCGATCCCGCGAATCGGCCCCAGGACACCAGACCCGCCCCGACAAACCCTCGCAGCAAACATCTATCCCGAAGCCAACCCCCCGCCAGCCCCAAACACATCAACAACAGGCGGGGCCGAGCGGAAGCCGATTCGGGGCTCCGCTGCCAAACATGCCGTGCGCACGGCACACTGCGCAGCGATCCCGCGAATCGGCCCACCGACACATTCCCCAAACCAACCCTGCGTCCACGGAACACCCTCGGCAGCTGGGTCCATTCACAAACAAACGAACCCGCCAGTCGCCCCCCCCAACACGGCAACCCGCCCTTGGCCCCTGGGGGCCGACATCCGCGACCGGCCCCTGGCCCCTTTGGGGCCGGCATCCGGGTGCGTGCGTCCAAGGGAGCATCGCATCCGCTCAGCGGGTGCATCTGCGACCGAGCACGCGGAGGATGCCGGCCCCAACGGGCCAACGCAGCGGCTAACCGAGGTTCGCAACCCCCGGGTACAACGGATGCGCCTTCGCGAGCACATCAACCCGGTGCCGCAACCCGGAAAGGTCCGCATCGGCGTCGGCAATCAACACTTCGGCGATGATGTCGGCAACCTCGCGGAAGGCTGCTTCGCCGAACCCGCGGGTCGCCAGTGCAGGTGTGCCGATGCGCAGGCCGGAGGTGACCATGGGCGGGCGCGGGTCGAACGGGACGGCGTTGCGGTTGACGGTGATGTCGATCGCGGCGAGACGATCCTCGGCCTGCTGTCCATCGAGTTCGCAGTTGCGCAGATCCACCAGCACCAGGTGCACGTCGGTACCCCCGGAAACCACGGAAATTCCCTTGGCTGCAACGTCCTGCTGGACGAGTCGCTCGGCCAGGATCCGGGCACCGGCCAGTACGCGTGACTGCCGCTCACGGAATTCCTCGGACGCGGCGATCTTGAACGCGACGGCCTTGCCGGCGATCACGTGCTCCAGCGGTCCACCTTGCTGACCCGGGAACACGGCCGAGTTGATCTTCTTGGCGATGTCGGCGTCGTTGGAGAGGATGATGCCGCCACGTGGACCGGCGAGGGTCTTGTGCGTGGTGGAGGTGGTGACGTGGGCGTGCGGCACCGGCGACGGGTGCAGGCCAGCTGCAACCAGGCCTGCGAAGTGTGCCATATCAACCATCAGGTAGGCGCCCACGGAGTCGGCGATCCGGCGGAACTCGGCGAAGTCCAGCTGCCGCGCGTAAGCGGACCAGCCAGCAACGATCAAGGCCGGCTTGTGCTCCTGTGCAAGGCGCTCAACTTCGGCCATGTCCACCGTGTGGGTGTCTTCGCGGACGCCGTAGGGCACCACATTGTAGAGCTTGCCGGAGAAGTTGATCCGCATGCCGTGGGTGAGGTGGCCGCCGTGGGCCAGGTTTAGGCCCATGATGGTGTCGCCCGGTTTGATCAGCGCGTGCATCACCGATGCGTTTGCCTGCGCACCGGAGTGTGGCTGGACGTTCGCAAATTCGGCGCCAAACAGGGACTTGATGCGGTCAATCGCGAGCTGTTCGATCACGTCGACGTGCTCGCAACCACCGTAGTAGCGCTTGCCCGGGTAGCCCTCGGCGTACTTGTTGGTCAGCACGGAGCCCTGAGCCTGCATCACGGCAACGGCCGTGTGGTTCTCGGAGGCGATCATCTCCAGGCCGTCGCGCTGGCGGCCCAGTTCGTCGTCGATCTTTGCGGCGATCTCAGGATCGAGGTCAGCCAGCTGGGCATCCAACGACGCCGAAACGACCTGCTCGAATTCGGTCACGGCTGCCGGGTTCACAGTTCGCCACCGTTCGTCGCAGCGTATTCCTCAGCCGTCATGAGCGGCCCTTCTTCCGTGGCGGCCACCTTGAACAGCCAGCCGGCACCGTACGGATCGTTGTTAATGAGGGCAGGATCGTCGACGACGGCGTCGTTGATCTCGGTCACCTCACCCGTCACGGGCGAGTACAGGTCCGACACGGACTTCGTGGACTCAACTTCACCGCAGGTCTCCCCCGCAGTAACCGTGGAGCCAACCTCGGGGAGGTCAACATACACAATGTCGCCCAGGGCATCCGCGGCCACCGCAGAGATCCCAATCCCCACAGGCCCGCCCCCATCCGAAGCAACCCATTCATGCTCAGCCGAATATTTCAGTTCAGCAACTACCTTGCTCATTCCAATTCCTTCTCTCTCTTACGAAAAACTCTTCAAGATCACGTGGTGCTCGACCCATCCCCAGCGCTTAGGGGTTCAAGCAGCGCCAAAGCGATCGGCGCCGCCTTGGCCACATCGGCCCCTGCGGTGCCGGCCACCGGAAGCGGGCGTCCAAGGGAGCATCGCGTCCGCCCAGCGGGCGCCTATGCGACCGAGCCCGCGGAGGAGGTCGGCGCCGCCGGGTCTAGGTGACCCAGAGGCCGGCGGCCCCAAACACCCGCGGCCTACTTTTGGCGCTTGTAGAACGGCAGCGGCACAACTTCGAACGGCTCCGACTTGCCGCGGAGGTCCACGTCGACGATCGTGCCCGGCTCTGAGTGCTCGACGTCGACATACGCCAGGGCGATCGGGTAACCGAGCGTCGGGCTCGGCTGGCCGGAGGTGACTTCGCCGATGAGTGAGCCGTCCTTGAGGACCGAGTAGTGGGCGCGTGCTGCGCGGCGGCCTGCACCTTTGAGGCCGACGAGCTTTTGGCCGATGGTCGAACCAACGCCGGCAGCCTTGATAGCAGCCAGGGCTTCCTTGCCTATGAAGTCGCTTTCCTTGGCCAGGGAAACCACCGGGCCAAGTCCTGCGGCGTAGGCGTTGACGTAGCGGGAGAGCTCGTTGCCGTAGAGCGGCATTCCGGCTTCGAGTCGCAGGGAGTCGCGTGCTGCAAGGCCCGCGGGGATGAGGCCGTGACCTTCGCCAACCTCGAGGAGCGCTTCCCACAGGCCGGCTGCATCAAGGTTGGGGATGTAGATCTCGAAGCCGTCTTCGCCGGTGTAGCCGGTGCGTGCAAGCAACAGATCCTGCCCGTTAATGGAGACTTCAACGGCCGCGTAGTACTTCAGTTCCGTCACCAGGGCGTGCTGCTCAGCGGGAACCAAGGTCAGCAGAATGGCTTCCGCGTTCGGACCTTGGACTGCAATCAGCGACGTCTCGGCGGAGACGTCGTCAACCACGACGTCGAACCCTGCCGCCCGCTCCAGCAATGCTGCAGCAACTACCTTGGCGTTGCCCGCGTTTGGGACCACGAGGTACTGATCCACGCCTTCTTCGGGAGAAGGGCGACGGTAGGTGATGAGGTCGTCGATGATGCCGCCGTCGGCGTTGCAGATCAGCGAGTACTTTGCCTTGCCCACGGCGATCGCGGACAACTTGCCCGCCAGCGCGAAGTCCAGGAACGCTGCCGCGTCCGGTCCGGTAACCCAGACCTCGCCCATGTGGGAGAGGTCGAACAGGCCGGCGGACTTGCGGACGGCGTGGTGCTCAGCAAGCTCGGACTCGTACTTCAGGGGCATCTGCCAGCCGCCGAAATCCGTGAAGGACGCGCCGGCCTTTTTGTGTTGCTCGTACAGGGCTGTGTAGTTCTCAGTCATGACCAGTCCTTAGTTTTCAAATGCTTCGAGGGGCGGGCAGGAGCACACCAGGTTGCGGTCCCCAGCGGCACCGTCAACGCGGCCGACCGGCGGGAAGTACTTGTCCTGCTTCAGCTGGTGGACAGGGAACGCTGCCTGCTCACGCGAGTACTCGCGGTCCCAGTCAGAACTCACGACGGCGGCAGCCGTGTGCGGCGCGTTGCGCAGCGGCGAGTTCTCAACAGTGAAATCGCCACTGGCGACCTGCTCGATTTCGGCGCGGATGGTGATCATGGCTTCGATGAAGCGGTCGATCTCAGCCAGGTCCTCGGACTCAGTCGGCTCCACCATCAAAGTGCCCGCAACGGGGAACGCCAGCGTGGGAGCGTGGAATCCAAAGTCGATGAGGCGCTTGGCCACGTCCTCAGCTGTGACGCCTGTTCGGGCAGTCAGGTCGCGGAGATCCAGGATGCACTCGTGGGCTACGAGCCCACCTTCGCCCGTGTACAGGACCGGGAAGTGCTCGTCCAAGCGGGAGGCGACGTAGTTGGCCGCGAGCAGCGCAGACTTGGTCGCTTCGGTGAGTCCCTGGCCGCCCATGAGCTTCACGTAGGCCCAGGAAATGGGGAGCACACCGGCGGAACCGTAGCGGGATGCCGAGATGGCCACTCCACCTTCCGATGAGACGTTGTTCGCGTCCCCGGGCATGAAGGGTGCCAGGTGGGCCTTGGCCGCAACCGGACCAACACCCGGTCCGCCACCACCGTGCGGGATGCAGAACGTCTTGTGCAGGTTCAGGTGCGATACGTCGCCACCGAACTTGCCCGGCTGGGCCAGCCCAACGAGCGCGTTGAGGTTTGCACCGTCAACGTACACCTGGCCACCGGCCTCGTGGACGGCGTCGCACACTTCCCGCACGTCGGCGTCGTAAACACCGTGCGTGGACGGGTAGGTGATCATGATGCAGGAGAGCGCCTCGCGGTTGGCTTCGATTTTCGCAGTCAGGTCCGCGTGATCGATCGTTCCGTCAGCGGCGGTGGCCACCACGACAACCTTCATGCCGGCCAACACAGCAGAGGCTGCGTTGGTTCCGTGCGCAGAAGCAGGAATCAGGCACACGTTGCGCTGCTCATCGCCGCGGGACAGGTGGTAGCCACGGATTGCCAGCAGGCCCGCGAGCTCACCCTGGGAGCCGGCGTTCGGCTGGATGGAGACCTGATCGTAGCCGGTGATCTCTGTGAGGTCGGCTTCCAGTCCTTCAATGAGCTCGCGCCAGCCAGCGGTCTGGTGATCCGGAGCGAACGGGTGGATCGAGGCGAACTCGGGCCAGGAAATTGCTTCCATCTCAGCCGTGGCGTTCAGCTTCATGGTGCAGGAACCCAGCGGGATCATGGTGCGATCCAGTGCGAGGTCCCGGTCGGACAGCTTGCGGATATAGCGCAACAGCTGCGTCTCGGAACGGTGCGTGTTGAACACCGGGTGCTGCAGGAAATCCGAGGTCCGGAGAACGGAGGACGGCAGCTCGAACCCGGCTGCGTCCTTCATCGGGCCGGCACCAAAGGCGACGGCTACCGCAGAGAGGACCTCCGGCGTCGTGGTTTCATCGAGCGAAACGCCAACCGTGTCGGCATCGATGCGACGCAGGTTGATACCGCGGGCTTCGGCGGCGGCGATGACTTTGTCAGCCTTGCCGGGTACGCGGACCGTCAGAGTGTCGAAGAAGGATTCGGACACGAGTTCGCGGCCGGCGGTCTTGAGGGCAGTGGCCAGTGTGCGGGCGTGGCCATGGACGGTTTCGGCGATTGCCTTCAGGCCTTCCGGACCGTGGTAAACCGCGTACATCGAGGCCACGATCGCGAGCAGGGCCTGGGCAGTGCAGATGTTGGACGTGGCCTTCTCGCGGCGGATGTGCTGTTCGCGGGTCTGGAGCGCAAGCCGGTAAGCGGGGACGCCGGCATTGTCCTTGGAGACGCCCACGATGCGGCCCGGAAGCGTGCGCTCCATGCCTTCGCGGACTGCCATGTATGCGGCGTGCGGGCCACCGAAGAACAGCGGAACACCAAAGCGCTGGGCAGTTCCGACCGCGATGTCGGCGCCCTGTTCGCCCGGGGGCGTGATGAGGGTGAGAGCCAAAAGATCGGCAGCCACGGTCACCAGGGCACCGCGTTCCTTGGCCTCAGCGATCACGGCGGAGTGGTCAAACACGTGGCCCGAAACACCGGGTTGCTGCAGGACGACGCCGTTGATGTCGCCGTCGGGCAGGCCCAGCGAAAGGTCGGCAATCTCCACTTCGAAGCCCAGCGCTTCGGCGCGGCCCTTCACGATCGCGATGGTCTGCGGGAGGAGGTCGGCGTCCAGGACGGTCTTGCCGTCCTTCGCGGTTTTGGACTTGTTGGCACGGCGCATGAGCAGCACGGCCTCAGCCACTGCAGTAGCTTCATCCAGCAGCGAAGCGTTGGCTACCGGCAGCCCCGTGAGGTCCTGGACCATGGTCTGGAAGTTCAGGAGAGCTTCGAGGCGGCCCTGCGAAATCTCGGGCTGGTACGGCGTGTAGGCGGTGTACCAGGCCGGGGATTCGAGGATGTTGCGGCGGATGACCGGGGGTGTAACGGTGTCGTAGTAGCCCTGGCCGATCAGCTGGACGGCGGTCTTGTTCTTGGACGCGAGCTTGCGCAGCTCGGCGAGGACCTGCACCTCGGTGAGGGCGTCCTGCAACTTCAGGGCAGTGTCCTGGCGGATGGAATCGGGGACCGCAACATCTACCAGGCCGTCTACGGAGTCGTAGCCGATTGCCTTGAGCATGGTGGCAACGTCGGATTGGCGTCGGGCGCCGATATGCCGGTCCGCGAAAGCGGTGGGGGTTGATTGAACAGTCAAGAGGAACTCCATGATTCAGGCGCCCACTGAGCGCCACGATGAATGTGGGTTCCTCCCCACTCTGTATTGGACCTGAGAGATTCCGCAGGAATGGTTGCCTGCTTGCACCGTCGGTGAGCCCGGTTGCCCGGACTGCTTTCCAGAGTTGCCTAACCGCGGCGGTACATGGGCCTGAGAGATTCCTGGGGAGGATTTGCTCCTACGGCGCCTGACTGGATGTACCGGCAGGACTCTCCCGCCGCAGATCAAAAGCGTTGCGTCACCATGGGTGACACGCTTCACACCATAGCTGATCATTTCGAAAAAGCGCAAGCAAGGGGTACCTACCGATGCATCGCCTCGTGGATCTGGAGCGCGAACCACAGCTGCGCCACCGTGGAGGTTTCACCCATGTCCAGCCCCGTCAGCTCGCCGATTTTCCGGATCCTGTAAATGATGGTTTGCCGGTGCGCGAACAAGGCTGCGGCAGTCTTTTGCCAGGAACGCTGCGAGTCCAAATAGGTCGTCAGCGTGACCAGGAGATCGCCTTCCTGGCTCTGCTCGTAATCGAAAATCGGACCCAGCAGACGCCTGACCAGCGCAGTTCCTTCCTCAAAACCGGTCAGCCCGAGCCAGGATGGCCCCTGCGCGTAGCGGGCCAGGTCGAGCTTGTTCGCCCGGGCCGATCCGAGCGCCCAAAGCGACTCCTGCAGCGCGCGCTGAATGCCCGCCACACCCGCCGGAGCGCTGATTCCAATCGCGGCATCTGCCCCGGCGCAATGAATCAGGATGTCGTCCGGCACATCAGCGGGGACCACCACGTGCAGCCTGCTATTCCGCTTCAACGACGCCGACGCAACCCCGTGCCGCCACAGTTCGATGTGCACGTTCGCCAGCTTGTCGCCGTCGTTCGTTGTGGTGGAAGCGTTCGCTGACATGGATGCGAGCAGGAAGTCTTGGGGCGGAACCCCAAAAGCTGACAGCCGGCTCTCCATCTCGGCCGCGCCCAGTCGGCCATCCATAGCCTGCAGCAGGAACTCGCCGGCCAGCCGATGCCGCCCTTCAAGCGACAAAACGATGCGCGAGAGCTGCAGTCCCAGCACGGTTGCGGCGTGCAGGAGTACGACGGCGTCCGGGTGCGGTTCGCTGTGTGGCAGCACCACAAGCAGCGCATTGGCGTGCGTCGGGATGTCCATGGTCAGCACGTGCCGGCCCCGGATCCGGTGCCACTGGAAATTCTTGCCAGCCAAGGACACCTGCCCGGAAAGCGGAGCCCATTCATCCGCGAGGAACTCCGGGAGCCGTTGGCCCTCGGGGTGCCAGGGATGGAGGCAGCGGCGGTCCACCACGAACAGTTCAGCGTCCAGTTCGGTGGCAAGCCGTTGGACCAGGCTTTGCCAATGGTCCTCGGAGGCTCCGGCCGTGCGGAGAAGGTCGTAGACCCTGGCTGTCTGGCGCAGGCGCCGGGACTCTTCGAGCAGGGAGGATTCGGCAACCGAGCGGGCAATCGCGATGAAGGGCAGCGGGTACGGGATGTTGATCAGCGGCAGCGGCAGCCGGTCGCAGGCCGCCAGGAACTCCTGCGTCAGCGGGGGTGCGTGCATCTTTTCGCCGATCGCCAAGGCGCTCGCCCCGCTGTCCATGAGGGCCTCCGCGAGCGCCACTTGCCCCTCGGCGTCCGCGGGAATCGAGAGTCCATTGGTCATCATGAGCTCGCCGCCGGTGACCCATTCCCACAGCCTGGGCAGATCCGAAGTGTGCGCCCAGGTGATCCGGTTGTCGCGCCCTGTGTCGCCGGCAAGGAGGGTGAGCCCCAATTGGGGTTCAGCTACGAGCTCGGCGACCGTGATTGCCATCGGATGGGGTCCTGACTCTATGATTCCGGGGGCCGTTTCGGACCGTTTAGACATTCGTCTAAGCGCCTCGGCCATTTGTAGTCAATGTACCGCTATTCGCCGTGACCCGCGTCACCAAGAATGGAATTACTTACTTCCCGCTCAATGGCGAGCACCCCTCACACCAAGGATCCGGCAATGACAATCCACAAGCCCATCGGCCCTGTCGACGCAACCAAAGTCCCCCGGTATGCAGGCCTCGGCACCTTCGCCCGCCTCCCCCAAATCGACCGGGTTCCGGACTACGACATTGCGATCGTCGGTGTCCCGTTCGACGGCGGAACCTCCTTCCGGCCAGGCGCCCGTTTCGGTCCTGCCGCGGTTCGCGAGGCCTCGCGCCTCCTACGCCCTGGCTACCACCCTGAGCTCGACGTCGAACCCGTTTACGAAGCCCAGGTTGTGGACGCTGGCGACATCGCTTGCACTCCCTATGACATCACCCGCGCAGTCCGTGAGATCGAGGAGCAGGCGTTGCCCCTGATCAGTGAGGACAAGCGGCTGATCTCGATCGGTGGCGACCACACCATTGCTTTGCCCATGCTGCGGGCGCTGAACAAGGTCCATGGCCCGGTGGCTTTGCTGCACTTCGACGCTCACCTGGACACGTGGGACACCTACTTTGACCAGCCCATCACCCACGGAACCATCTTCCGGCGGGCGTTCGAGGAGGGCCTCCTTGTGGAGGACAAGTCGATGCACGTGGGGATCCGCGGCCCGGTCTATGACCGCAACGACTTCCTCAGGGACCACGAGTTCGGGTTCCAGATCATCCGCTGCTCGGACCTGGATGTCATCGGCGTCCCGGCCGCAATCCAGCAGGTGAAGGACAGGCTCGGCGACACCCCGGTCTACGTGTCCATCGACATCGACGTCCTGGACCCCGCGTTCGCACCTGGGACCGGCACCCCGGAGATGGGCGGGCTCCACTCCCGCGAGCTCCTCGCCCTGCTCCGCGGACTAAACGGCATCAATATTGTGGGCGCCGACGTCGTGGAGGTCGCTCCGGCCTACGACCATGCGGACATCACAACCGTCGCCGCCGCTACTCTCGTCTTCGACCTGCTCGGCCTGATGGTGAACCGCAGCAAAGCCACAGACTCTGCTGTCCTTGAACTGGCTTCTACATCCCGGACAATGTCATGAAAACGCCCTTGGCCACCCAGGAAGTACCGCGCCTCGAGGACAAAACCATCCAGCCGATCCCGGCGAACGAGCGCCACGGCAAGGCCCGCGACCTGTTCACCATCTGGTTCGGTTCCAACATCATGATCATGACCATCGTGACCGGCGGGCTCGCCACCACGGTGTTCGGCCTTGGTTTCGTGCCCGCGCTGGTAGGCATCATCATCGGCAACCTGGTGGGCGGCATCTTCATGGCGCTGCACTCGGCCCAAGGTCCCCAGCTTGGCGTAGCACAGATGATCCAGACCCGCGGCCAGTTCGGTTCCTTCGGCGCCCTGTTGATCGTGGTCATCGTGGTGGTCATGTACGTCGGCTTCTTCGCCGCGAACCTCGTGTTCGGTGGGGAAGCAATGGCCGCCGTCAGCCCGGGCATCAGCGTAGATGCCGGCATCATCATCATCGGCGTGGTCAGCGTTATCGCCACGATTTTCGGATACCGGCTTATCCACGCTTATGCCCGGATCCTCAGCGTTGCAGCGGGCCTGGCATTGTTGCTGGCCTTCGGCTGGATACTCGTGGTCCACGGCCTTCCCAGCAGCTTCCTTGAGCAAGGCACCTTCAACTGGGTTGGCTTCATGGGGACCATCTCCGTCTCGGCCCTGTGGCAACTGGCCTACGCACCCTACGTCTCGGATTACTCCCGCTACATGCCGCAGGGCACGGGATCAGCACCGGCGTTCTGGGCTTCCTACTCGGGCTGCGTCCTGGGAACGTTGTTCCCCATGATCCTGGGCGCCTTGGTGGGCACGCTCGCCATGGCCATGAGCGCCGACAACGTTGAAATCGTTGGCAGCCTGGGTGCGTTGCTGCAGCCGTGGACCCTGATCATCGTGGGAATCTTCTGCCTGGGTGTCGCGGCCTCGAACGCCATGAACCTCTACTGCGGCGTCCTCTGCACCCTGACCATCGGCCAAACATTCAAGCCGTCCTGGTTGCCACGTGCCAAGACCCGCAGCATCGCGGCAGTCATCCTCTTCGTTCTCGCTGTCTCCATCGCGTTGTTCGCCCGCGACAACTTCATCCTCTTCTACACCAACTTCCTCTCCTTCCTGATGTACGTCCTGGTCCCTTGGACGGCCATCAACCTGGTGGACTACTACCTTCTGCGGCACGGCGACTACCGGGTTGAGGACTTCTTCAAGCGCGACGGCGGCGTGTACGGGCGGTTCAATTGGGTCGCCATCGGCTCCTACCTGGCAGGCGCCCTCATCCAGGTCCCCTTCTCGGCAACCGCAATCTACACCGGCCCCATGGCCGCCGCGTTGGGCGGCGTAGACATCTCCTGGCTCGTCGGCCTGGTGGTGGTTGCTCCCCTCTACTACTTCGCAGCCCGCGTGTTCCGGAACAAGGCTCAAGCGGCTTCCCACCGTTCCACTGCACTCACCGCAGACCTCATCTGAAAGCGAATCACCATGACCACCACCCAGGCAGAACAGTTCACCGTTCGACGCTCCTCCACTGACCACGCTTCCGCCGGCATCCTGCCCCTGCCTCCCACTGGGCATTTCATCAACGGATCATTCGTTCCCGGTTCCTCCAACCAGGTCATCGATGTTGTGGACCCCTCTACTGAACAGGTCATCGCGTCCGTCCAGGCCGGCACCGCCGTCGACGTCGACGCCGCCGTTGAGGCCGCCGTCGTCGCCCAAAAGTCCTGGGGAGCCACCACACCCAAGGAACGCGCCGATGTCCTGAACCTGATCGCCAACATCATTGAGGCGAACCGCGAGGCGTTCGAGGTCATCGAGTCCGCCAACACCGGTAAGCCGCAGGCCGTTGCCGAGGATGATGTCACCAGTACCATCGATACCTTCCGTTTCATGGCCGGCGCATCACGCACGCTCACGTCCATGGCCGGCGGCGACTACGCAACCGACCACACCTCCGTGATCCTCCGCGAACCCGTGGGCGTCGTCGGCGTCATCACTCCCTGGAACTATCCGCTGCTGATGGCCGCCTGGAAGATCGCACCAATTCTCGCCGCAGGCAACAGCATCGTCCTCAAGCCGTCCGAGCAGACGCCGTTGTCCACGCTGAAGCTGGCGGAACTGCTCGCCGGACGCATCCCGGACGGGATCCTCAACGTCGTCACTGGCCAGGGACGCACTGTGGGACAGCGGCTTTCGGAGCACCCATCGATTGCTTTGGTCGCCCTGACGGGCAGCGTCGTCAGTGGCCAGGCCGTTGCGGAAACTGCAGCAAAATCCGTCAAACGCGTTCACTTGGAGCTCGGCGGCAAGGCCCCTGTGGTTGTCTTTCCCGACGCCGATCTCCGCGCCGCCGCCGCTGGTGTCCGGAATGCCGGTTTCTGGAATGCCGGCCAGGACTGTGGCGCCGCCTGCCGTGTCCTGGTCCATGAGTCCGTAGCCGAAGAATTCACCGAGCACCTGGTCCGCGAAGTCGGGACGCTGGTAGTGGGCGCTCCAGAAGCCGGGGACGACGTCGAAATCGGCCCCATGATTTCCCGGCCACACTTTGAACGCGTCAAGGAAGCTCTTGCTGAAGCGCGCACTGCCGGCCTGCACATCGCAATTGGTGGCTCGGCGCTGGAAGGCCCAGGCTATTTCATCGAGCCAACAATCATCAGCAACGTCCCTGCCGGCGCGCACATCGCCACCCATGAAATCTTCGGCCCCGTGGTCACTGTGGAGACCTTCAGCAACACCGAAGAAGCAGTCACGCGGGCCAACGAAAGCCCGTACGGCCTGTCGGCCTCTGTATGGACCAGGGACTCCAGCCTCTCCCTGCGGATTCCCAAGCAGTTGGACTTCGGCACCGTCTGGGTCAACGCGCACCTGGTCCTTGCGTGTGAGGTACCGTGGGGCGGATTCAAGGGCTCAGGCTATGGCCGGGACCTCTCGCTCTACGCCCTGGATGATTACTCACGCACCAAGCACGTCATGATCAACCACGGCGCGTAGGCCTTCAAACAAGCAACGGAGCTTAGCAATGACCACCAAAGACCTTCCCCGCGCCGCAACTCCCACGGCACCCTTTGGAACAGACATCACCTGGACCAACTGGGGCGGGAACCAGAGCGCGACACCGGCCTTCACCGTCCGGCCAAGGAACGAACAAGAAGCGCTCGACGCCGTCCGTTTCGCAATCCGCGAAGGCCTGCCTGTGCGGGCGGTCGGCTCGGGGCACTCGTCCTCCCCGCTGGTGCAAACCGGTGGAGTCCTGATGGACATGTCCGGACTCTCGGCGATCACGGGTACCGACAAAGCCGGGCGTCGCGCACGGGCCCTTGCCGGCACCACCATCAACGCCTTCGGAGATCCGCTGTGGGAGCAGGGCCTGGCCCTGGGCAACCAGGGCGATATCGACAAGCAGCAGATTGCCGGGGCACTGGCCACCAGCACCCACGGGTCCGGGAAGCACCTGGGCAGCTTCTCGTCCAACCTCCGCTGGGTGAAGCTCATCAACGGCTATGGCGACATCGTGGAAATCGGCGAAGGGCAGCTCCGCGAACTCAGGGCCGCCCAAGTGGCTTTGGGTACGCTGGGTGTTTTCCTGGAGGTGGAGTTGGCTGTTGAGGACAGCTATTACCTGCAGGAACAGATCACCTATCCCACATGGGAGGAAACCACAGCTACGTGGCAGGCCGATTTGGACAACAACCGGCACTACTCGTTCCTTTGGTGCCCGGAGAACGATTCCTGCGAGTTGCTGGACCTTCCCGGCGCACCCGGCCTGAGCATGGCCAACCGAAGCTACACCAAGCGGTACAACGTTGCTTCCATCCAGGACGAGCGCGAGATTTCCACCGTGGAAGGCGCACGGCTTGACCGCTCGTACAGGATCTACCCCGGCGGCTTCACTACCCAGTTCCACGAACTTGAGTACTTCGTCCGCAGCGAGGACGGCTTTGCCGCCGTCGAGGCCATCCAGGAGCTGATCCGCAGCAAATATCCCGAGCAGAAGTATCCGGTTGAAGTCCGCTGGGTGAAGGCCGATGACGCGTACATGTCCCAGTTCCAAGGGCGGGACAGCACTGTCATTACCCTGACCACCGAGCCTGGGACCGACTACTGGCAGTTCTTCCGGGACGCCGACGCCGTACTGCAGGAGTTCGAGCCGCGGGCCCACTGGGGAAAGATCCACTTCATGACACGGAGCCGCCTTGAGCGTCTCTACCCCGAGCTTGACACCTTCATCCAAGTCCGCCGCGAATTCGATCCCCGCGGAATCTTCCTGAACGACCACACCCGGGCCCTCGTAGGCTGATCGCAACACAAAAGCTGGTCAGGATGTGAGGGAACGTCGATGAAACCCGACGTTCCCTCACATCCACACCCCCTGGCGGCATCCCTCTCTCACATCCACACCCCCAGGCGGCATCCCTCTCTCACATCGCCCTGACACCGGTTTGAAACCTCGGAGTGGTAGTTTGATCTCTGCTTGAGGCAGACACACGCACCCAATCGGAGGACATTGCATGCTTAAGGGTTTCAAGGACTTCATACTTCGCGGCAACGTGATCGAACTGGCCATTGCAGTCGTCATCGGCAGTGCTTTCACGGCCCTCGTTGCTGCATTCACCACCAACATCATCAACCCGGTCATCGCTGCGGCCGGCGGCGTGAACGCTGACGGCCTGGGTTTCCGGATCTGGCAGGACAACCCCGCCACGTTCATCAACTTCGGTGCGGTACTCACGGCAATGGTTACGTTCGTCATCACCGCGGCAGTGGTCTACTTCATCTTCGTGGCGCCCATGAACAAGATCAACTCCATGGTCAAGAACCGCCTCTCCACTGAGGAGCCCGAGGAAGAGCCGCTGCCCGCGGACACTGCGCTGCTGGCAGAAATCCGCGATCTCCTGAAGGAAGTTGCCATCAGCAACCGCAGCACGGAACGCGATTCCGATCTCGACTCAGACAGCATCCGCTAGGCCAGTCCTCGGAGTAGCTCTCTAACCAACCGCTCCTTCCCGGTTGCATCGCATAGTCCGGTGTTCTCCCCGCGAGAACACCGGGCTTTTGCGTTTCTGACGTGGTCCGGGCATCACAAACCGGGCAGGAACGCAGCACTCAAGGTCCTGTCCCCAGAACGTGACCCGGTAGCAACCCTCCCGAAACAGGCTCAGGGCAGCATGAGAGCATGAAACCCAAGCCGAGCTCTCCCGTCACCGCGGACCTCGTGTGCGATGTCTGCGGTCAACTGCCGGAACCGCCCAAGGCCCGGCTCACCCTGGCCAACATCGCGGTCATGCTTCCCATTGAACTGCTGGTTCATGCGGCGGTTGTGGAAACCCATCTCCCCTACGTGGCCAAGGTTCTCCTGCTAACTGTCACGGCCACCGTGCTGGTCATCTGGGTTGCCGAGCCTTCGGCCGCGAAGGTCCTCCGGCGATGGCTACATGCTCCGGCCCTTCGCCAGCGGCACAAGCTGCACGCGGCCCCGGCTTTGTGGCGTGCTCGGGTCTTGCTGCGCGACCAGCCCGGTTCGCTGCAGAAAATCACCCAGTCCTTGGCCAAGCTGGAGACGAACATCCTCAGCATTCACGTTCACCCGATGGATGGAACCGGCACCGTGATGGATGAGTTCGTCTTATCTGCCCCCGGTGAGGTCACCGAACATGAACTGCTGAGAGCACTCGACGACGGCGGCGGCCGTGAGTCTCACGTGTGGCCTACCACGGCACTCGCCATGGCCGACGGCCAAACCAAGGCGCTGAGCCTCGCCGCCCGTATTGCCGGGAACCCGAATGAGCTCCCGCACGCTGTCGCCGAACTGCTGTCCGCCAAAGTAGTCCCCAACGGCCCGGAAAACCCGGCACCCACGGCGAGTCCCGGCGTCGGGCCTTCAGAGGACATCCTCAAGATTCCAACTGCATGGCACGGACCGCTGGTTTTCTCCCGTCCAGGAGAGCCGTTCACCCCGGCCGAGTCGGCCCGAGCACATAGGCTGGCTGAGCTGGCTGAGATTTTGGCATACAGCCCTACCGACGCCGCATCGTCGGCATACCAGCCTTAACCAGCAGTCCTTCACCATGGGCACTCGGGAAACCCGGCATTCCCTTGGAAGTGCCGGGTTTTCGCTGTTGTAGGGGCATCCGCGGGAATTGAACCCGCACAGGCAGCCCGCACGGTCACATTCCGTTTTCAGATTGGGTATACCAAAAGTCTTGACAGTGCCGCCCGTCACATCTAACTTAGATTTTGGGATCCCAAATCGGGATCCCAAACAGACTCGCTACCGGCTGCGGCCCCCGCCACCAAAAGGACGGGGATCGCAACAGTTGCCGCCGGCACGGGTCCGGCTGCAGCGATATCCCGCCCGGCTCATCCCCCCAAAGACATACCCAAAAGACATTCCACCCCCTGTTGACTCCTCTGAAGGAGAAGCTGTGTCTCCCCAAAACACCCAACTGGCAACCCAGGAAAACCAGGAAAACGAGCCCAAAACCGGCAAGGACGGCGTGCAGCGACGCACAAACGTCCGCTGGAAGCTCTTCATCCTGCTCCTGGTCCTGGTCGCCGTCAATTACATCGACCGCGGTTCAATTTCCGTAGCTCTCCCCATCATCCAGAAGGAGTTCAACCTCCCGCCCGAGCTTGTGGGGCTCCTGTTGTCGGCCTTCTTCTGGACCTATGCACTCATGCAAATCCCCGTGGGTTTGCTGATCGACAAGTTCGGTCCCCGCAAGGTGGTCACGGCCTCCTGCATTGGTTGGGGTGCCGCAACTGCTGCCTCCGGTTTCGCCGGCGGATTCCTCAGCATGTTCATCGCCCGCCTGGGTATCGGTGTCACCGAGGCAGGCGTCATGCCTGCTGGTGGCAAACTAAACGCCATCTGGATGCACAAGAAGGAACGTGGCCGCGGCGCCACCATCCTCGACGCCGGAGCTCCCCTGGGCGCTGGCCTGGGCGGCATCCTCATCACCTGGCTGATCGCCTCCACGGGCAGCTGGCGGATGTCCTTCATCATCGCCGGTGCCCTCACGATCCTCATGGGCCTGGCCGTCTGGTGGTACATCCGTGATAACCCCCGCCAACACAAGGCTGTCAACGACGCCGAAGCCGACTACATCGAGGCTTCCCACGCCGAAGACGACGCTGAAGCTGCCAAGGAAGGCGCACAGGGCAAGCGCGCCCTTCTGCCCTACCTGAAGTTCCGTTCCTTCTGGGCAATGTGCTTCGGCTGGCTTGGCTTCAACGGCGTGTTCTACGGCCTGCTCACCTGGGGTCCGCTGTACCTCGCACAGGCCAAGGGCTTCGACCTGAAGACCATCGGCTGGTCTACGTTCGTGATCTTCGGCGCCGGGTTCGTCGGCGAAATCCTCGGTGGCATCATCGCCGACAAGTGGCGGGCATCCGGTGCCTCCGCCAACCGGGTCATGCGCACCCTGCTGGGTATCTCCAGCGTCGTAGTGGTGGGCGGCCTCGTAGGTGTCACGGTCGTCGCAGACCCCATCACCGCCGTCGTGCTTCTCTCGGTAGTCCTCTTCTTCCTGCGCTGGGTTGGCCTGTTCTGGTCCATCCCGTCCATCCTGGGCGGCCGCACGAATGCCGGCGTACTGGGCGGAGCCATGAACTTCAGCGGCAACATCGCAGGGTTCGTCACCCCCATTGTGGTAGGCCTGATTGTCGGGGCCACCGGCTCCTACACCTGGGCCCTGCTGTACTTCGTTGGATCCGCGGTGATCATGGGCGTTTCCGTCCTGGCCTTGGATTACAACAAGCGACTCCCGGTCTGACTCGCCTGACCGGGCCGGCCGGACGGTACTGAACCGCCGGACGGCCGGAAACCCGCCTGGTCGCCGGGCGCACTGCCTCACACATCACGAAAATGGAGCTGACATGCTAGCCGCAGAAGACACAACAATCACTGAGCGACCCCTCCGGGAGTCAGTGCGTGACACGCTCCGTTCCAGGATTTTTGAGGGACACTATGCGCCCGGTACCAGGCTGGTGGAACGAGACCTCGCCGCCGAGTTCAACGTTTCCCGCCTGCCCATCCGCGAAGCACTCCGGATGCTGAGGCAGGAAGGACTCATCCGGGACCGCGCTGGCCGGGGTTCCGAAGTCAGCGGCCTGAGCCCCAAGGACGTAGAGGACCTCTTCGACGTCCGTCAATCCCTGGAAGTCCTCGCCTGCCGGTTGGCAGCCAAGCGGGCCACCACCGGGGATCTCGAACACCTCGCCGGCCTGCTGGATGAGGCCGACCGCTGCCTGGCCAAGGGCTCCATCCTGGAAGCCCACCGCGCCAACAGCGATTTCCACGATGCCATCACGGCCATCGCCAACAACGACTTTCTCCGCTCCGCGCTGGAACCACTCCAGGGACGAATGCACTGGCTGTTCCGGCACGTCAGCGACCTCCCGGAACTCATCCAGGAACACCGCGACCTCTACACTGCCATCGCCAGCGGGGATCCCGATCGCGCAGCCATCCAATCGGCGTCGCACATCGGCAAGTACCGCGAGCAATTCCCCGAGGACTCCAGCGCCACCGAGCCCAAGCTACGGAAGAAACCATGAAACTCCTGGTCATCAACCCCAACATCAGTGACGACGTCACCGCTCTGATCGAAGCCGAGGCCCTGCGCTCGGCAGGTCCGGATACCGAAGTGATCGTTCGGACAGCCGGGCACGGCGTCGAATACATCGAAACCCGCTTCGAGTCGCTTATCGCCGCCGGCGCTGTGGCTGAGTTGATCGCCGAATACGCGCACGACGGCGGTGCTGGCCTTGGCCACGGCTGTGGCCTTGGGCACCAAGATGGTAGCGCCGCTGTGGACGGCGTCGTTGTGGCAGCCTTCGGAGATCCCGGAATGCCTGCGCTGAAGGAACTCGTTGACGTACCGGTTATCGGCATCACCGAGGCGGCACTGTGCGCGGCAGCATTGCAGGGTCACCGTTTCTCGATCATCGCCATTTCGGACCGTATCCAGGCCTGGTACCTGGACTGCGTAGAACGCTTCGGTTTTGCCGGCCGTCTCGCTTCCATCCGCTCCATCAACCAAAGCCTGAATTCCATAGGATCGGTGCAGGCAGATTTCAAGGAAACCCTGCTGGCACTCAGCCGCCAGGCCGTCGCTGAGGACGGCGCCGACGTCGTCATCCTTGCGGGTGCGCCGCTCGCCGGGCTTGCCCGGGAACTCGAAGGGCAAATCCCCGTGCCCGTGGTGGACGGAATTTCCGCAGGGATCCGCATGACGGAGGCCGTGGTCGCGTTGAAGTCCGGCGTTCACCGGGGCGGCTCGTTCGCGGCGCCGCCGGTCAAGCGGAGGCGGGGTCTCTCGGAAAACCTCGACGCCGCCCTGAGTGCCGCTCAATCGGCGCACGTCTCCTCCCCGCCGGTTCCGGCAACACCCGCCCTACCGTCCCGCTAAAACTTCCAAGAACAAGGAGGACAACGATGTCCCATTTCCCCGATCTCGTCATCGCCAACGGCACCGTCGTCAACAGTTTCGGCAGGCAGGCCGCCCACGTCGTGGTCGACGGCGGACGCATCGTAGAGCTCGTTGACGCTGCCGAACCTATTCCCTCGGCTGCACGAACCATTGAAGCCCATGGCCAGTTGGTCATTCCCGGCGGCATCGACGGCCACTGCCATGTTGCCCAAGTGACGGGCCGATTCCGCACTTTGGATGATTACCGGACCACGTCAACGGCAGCACTCTGGGGTGGGACCACCACCATCATCGATTTCGGCATCCCCCGCGATGCACAGGAGACTCCGCTCGAAGCGGTCCTGAACAAGAAGCGCCTCGCCACCGAGTCCCGCTGCGATGTCGCCCTGCACGGCGCCGTTGTCTCATGGGATGAGACGGTTCCGTGGCAGCTTGAGCAGCTTGCGGCGGAGGGCGTCCGGTCCGTGAAGATGTACACCACCAACCGCGGCTCAACCATGGCCGATGGTGACACCATCCTGAAGGTCATGCGCGAAATGGTGCGCCTGGATGGCCTCACATACATCCATGCAGAGCACAATCCCATCATCACCGACTGCACCGAGCAGCACGCCTCGGACGGCCGCATCGGCATCGAGCACCTGCACCGTACCCGGCCCGAACTTGCCGAGGAAATCTCGGTCAAGGAAACCCTGGCAATGGCCCAGTACACCGGAGCGCCCGTCTATTTTGTCCACCAGTCGACTCCGGGCGCAGTGGACCTCGTGGCCGAAGCCCGCGAGCGCGGCCAGGAGGCGTACTCCGAGACGTGCCCGCACTACCTCACCCTGGACGACACCGTTTATGGTTCCGCGTTCCCGGAATGGTACGCATGCTGCCCGCCGATGCGCAGTGCCGAAACGGTAGCCGCGTTGAAGGATCGGCTGGCCGCGGGTGCGGTCCACACGGTTTCTTCGGACCATTCCTGCTACGACCTCTCCCAAAAACGCGAGCGCACGGACGATGTCCGCTATATGCCGCACGGCCTCCCCGGCGTGGAAACCCGCATGCCCGTGACGTTCACGGCGATTGTCACCGAATCCGGGGGCGCTGTGGAGGACTTCGTTGAGGTCTTCTCCGCAGGTCCCGCCAGGATCAATGCAGTCCCGCGAAAGGGAGCGATCGTGGAAGGGTTCGACGCCGACATCGTGATCTTCGATCCCGCCCTCCAGCAAACAGTCGACGGCGGTGCGTTGCACATGGGGACTGATTTCTCGCCTTTTGAGGGGAAGACGCTTAGCGGCTGGCCCGCAGTGGTGATCTCCGCCGGACGGGTGGTCCTTGATGAAGCAGGTTTCCACGATCCCGGTCCGGTGGGTCGCTTCGTGCCCCGCAACGGCTTCACGGAGCACCGCGACGCGCTCTCTGTTCCCGTCATTCCTTCTGTCGAATCCCTCAGCGCTTAGGAGCAAACCATGCCTTCAAACAGCCGTCCCATCCGCATCGGCATGATCGTGCCGTCCTCCAACACGTGCCTGGAACCGCAGACCTATCGGATCCTTGGCGATCGCCGGGATGTGACCATCCATTCAACCCGCATCCCCGTTACCCGGATTGCCTTGGACGACTCCTCGGACAAGCAATTTGATTCCTCCGTGATGCGCGCTTCCGCCGAGTTGCTCGCCACGGCGAATGTGGACGTTATTGCATGGAACGGCACCTCCGGATCCTGGCTCGGCGCTTCCCACGACCATGCCTTGGTCCGTGAGATCACCGACGCCACAGGCATACCGGCCACCACGTCGACGCTCGCCTACTTGGAGGCGTTCGCGTCCTTCAGCACCGAGCGGATCGGTTTGTTCACGCCCTACACGGCAGACGTGAATGAGGCCGTGATCGCGTCGTACGCCAGGGAAGGCATCAAGACGATCGATCACCGGCACCTTGATCTCACCGATAACGAATCCTTTGGCCGGGTCACCGATGAGGAGATGCTGCCGGGCTCATTGGAGCTGGCGGCAGCTCATCCGGACGCCCTGGTGTACCTGTGCACCAACCTCTATGGAGCCAACATCACTGCCGATGTAGAAGCACGAACAGGCGTGCCTGTGCTCGATTCCGTGGCGGTGACGCTCTGGCATGCCCTTAAGCTTGCGGGAGCTCCATTGTTGGACCCGCAATGGGGGCGCTTGCTGGCTGATCCTGTGTAGTGGGAGCTCGGCCGCCTCAGGGACACCCAAATTCGTCCGTGATGCAGAATGGGGCTGGTGCCACCCGGATGTGGGTGTTACCAGTCCCCTTTTCTTGGCGCCGATGCCTCAGTCCTCATCGATGCGTTCGAGAAGCTTGCCGAGCGCATCCCGGATATCGTCATAGTCGTTCTGCGTCGCACGGCTCTCGGCAGAGATGACCGCACACCTGTGGATCTTCTTGAAGTCGCCGAAGGGAAATTTGTAGTGGCCCTTTTGGTCAGCCGGATGGTCGTCGTCCACGCCGAGGTACCACTTGGAATACTCGGCTTGGCCCTTCTTCTCCAGGAACTCATTCTCGTCCTCGGTGGACGGGGCGTGCTCGCTCCAGTCATCACGGACGTCTTTGACGATCTTGCCATCGCGGATCAGGTGCTTGGCGTTATCGAATGCTTTCTTGTTGAGTTTGACGGTCATGGCGCAACCTCGCTTCGATGTGGCGGTTCGGCATGGGTTGGGTAACTCGTACGGTTCAGCTTAGGACGACGACGGATGACCGGGAAGGGTTCGAGCCTGGGCACGCCCCAAGGTTTGTGCTCAGGGGATGAGCCGTACGCGAAGCCCTGTCCTGGCTTCCTTCATGACGAGTCTCCGCTCTATTGCTCCGTGTTGTTTGAGCCATAAAACGTTGCCGTCATCGGTCACCGCTTCCACCCTGCCTTGATCCACGATCTTGTGGCCGCGCCAGATTTGAACGTCCAGGCCAACCAGTCGCCTCCAATCTGTCACCCTCTTGCTTTGGGGTTTGTCGAAGCGGGAATCCGGCGTCGAATCCTTCATTTCGTCTTGCAATCGATGACTCCTAGCCATGCATCCTTCCGCAGTCGCCTTCCGGGCAGACTTCTGTACTAAAGATGTGGCTTCACGAGTCCGAATGTGACGCGAAATTAGGGGTCGAATTTAGGGAGACCGATCCTCCTAGAGCGCCTTCACCGCGCCCAGCACCTTGGTCAACGAATCCTTCGCGTCGCCGAACAGCAACGTTGTCTGAGGTTCGTGCAAAAGTTCGTTTTCGATGCCGGCGAATCCTGGACGCATGGAGCGTTTGAGGAATACCACCTGCCGGGCGTCAGCTACTTCCAGGATGGGCATTCCGTAGATCGGCGACCCGGAAGTGGTTTTGGCTGCAGGGTTCACCACGTCATTGGCACCAACCACAAGGGCAACGTCGGCGGTCTTGAACTCGGGGTTGATATCGCTCATTTCCTTCAGCGACTCATACGGCACGTTTGCCTCGGCCAGAAGGACGTTCATGTGCCCGGGCATGCGTCCGGCCACAGGATGAATAGCAAAGTCCACCTCAGTGCCGCGTGCTTCCAAGGCCAAGGCCAATTCGGCGGCCGTGTGCTGGCCTTGCGCCACAGCCAAGCCGTACCCGGGAACGATGATCACCCGCTGTGCGTAACCGAGCAGCACCGCAACATCCTCGGGGCTGGAGGACCTGACCGGGCGCTCACTCACGGCGGTGGACCCGGCCGTCGAGCCACCCTTGAAGGCACCGAACATGATTCCTGCAACGCTGCGGCCCATTGCGGCAGCCATGGCCCGGGTGAGGATGGTGCCCGACGCTCCGACCAGGGTTCCAGCCACCACCAGGAGTACGTTACCCAGCACCAATCCGGACGCAGCCACGGCCAATCCGGTGAAGGCGTTGAGCAGCGAGATGACAATCGGTACGTCGGCGCCGCCCACAGGGAGCACCAGCAGGATACCGGCCACAAGCCCAAGGACCAGCAGCGTCAGCGCGAGCAGCAACGAACCATTCAGTATCACCACAATCCCTGCACCCACCGCGGCAAGCAGCACCACGGCCATCAGCACAGGCAGGCCCGGGAACGTCACTGGCCGCGTGGTCATCAGCCCTTGCAGTTTGGCAAAGGTAACTCCGGAACCGGCAAAGGAAACAGCGCCGACGAGCAGCGTGAACACAATGGCCAAGCGAACCCACGCATCACCTGTATGCGAGAGCTCCAGCAATGCCACGAGCGCGGCTGCGCCGCCACCCACACCGTTGAACAGGGCCACGAGTTGGGGCATCTGTGTCATCTGAACGCGCCGTGCCACGGGTGCGGCCACCACCGATCCCACGGCTATTGCCCCAACGATCCACGGGACGTTGTCCAGCTTCACCGAGACGAACACTGTGACCACAGCCAACAAGGCGCCGAAAGCCCCGATGAGGTTTCCACGCCGTGCCGTCCGTGGTGAGTTCAGACCTTTGAGCGCCAGGATGAAACAGGCAGCGGCTGCGAGATAGAGGAGAGCTGTCCAGGTGGGATCCAGAAGAGTCACCGGCCGCGCTCCTTGCCCGCATGTTCCTCGGATGAGACAACTGACGACGGCGGCCGTTGCCTCCCGCGGAACATCTCCAGCATGCGGTCGGTCACCACGAAGCCGCCCACAAGGTTGGCCGTGGCCAGGACGACAGCCAGCAGGGCGACCGCCAATACCCACGGATCAGATGCTTGACCTGCGACGATGATGGCACCCACCAGGATGATTCCGTGGATAGCATTTGCCCCGGACATCAGGGGTGTGTGGAGGGTACTGGAAACTTTGGAGACCACCTCGAAGCCCACGAAAACTGCCAGTACGGTGATCGTCAGCAGACTCATGCCATCCATCAATGCGCTCCTTCACTGCCAGGGTTGGCCGCTGTGTGGGCACTGCCAAAGGGTCCGGTCTCGCCCGCGAGCGCCGCGAGTGCTTCAGCTGTTGGCGCGTGCCGCACCTCGCCGTCGTGGGTGAGGCAGGTTCCCGCCACAACCTCGTCCTCAAAGTCGGGGGCCACCACTCCCTCCCGGGTCATCAACGCGATCAGGTTGGCCACGTTCTTGGCGAACAGTCGGGAGGCATCTGCGGGCATCGCGGACGCTGGGTCCTTGAGCCCCACCAAAGTCACTTCACCTTGCCCATCAGCGGTGGGGATGTGGATGTCCTGCCCGGGGATGCTGCCTTCCACGTTTCCGCCTGATTCGGCAGCCAGATCTACTACGACGGATCCGGGGCGCATTCCTTGGACCATCTCGCGGCTCACCAGAAGTGGTGCGCGTCGTCCGGGAACGGCGGCAGTTGTGATGAGGACATCCGCCTGGGCTACGTGCGGGGTCAGGAGCGCACGCTGCAAGGCACCCCTGTCTGCGCTGAGTTCGCGGGCATAGCCTCCTGAAGCTTCAGCGGTTTCGAGGTCCAGCTTGATGAATGTCCCGCCCATGGAAGCCACTTCGTCTGCCGACGCCGGACGGATGTCATTGGCCGAAACCCGCGCGCCGAGCCTCTTGGCCGTGCCGATCGCTTGGAGCCCCGCCACCCCTGCCCCCAGCACCAGGACCCGGGCGGGCGGAATGGTCCCGGCCGCAGTCATGTATAGGGGGAAGAACCGGGGTAGGCGCGTCGCTGCCTCAAGGACACAGCGGTATCCGGCCACCAAGGCCTGTGAGGTGAGGGCGTCCATGGACTGGGCCCGCGAAATCCGGGGAACCAGTTCCAGCGCAAAAGATGTGATGCCACCGGCGGCGAGCGCCCGCACCGTTGGCAACTCCGACGACGGCGACCCCAAACCGACGGTGACTGAACCCGGGCGGAGGGCTCCCGCCGTCGACGGTTCCATGGGGCGCACGTGGCAGTAAACGTCTACGGATCCGAGATCCAAGGCCTGCACAACAGAAGCGCCGGCCTGCCGGTATTCGTCGTCGCTGTGTCCGGAGGCAATCCCCGCCCCGGACTCGATCTCAACATCAAGGCCCAACCCGGTCAATTGCTTGACCGTTTCGGGCGTGGCTGCCACTCTGCGCTCACCGTCGAGTGCCTCGCGCGCTATGCCTGCTTTCACCCGCCACCCCTCTTTGGGAACTCTCCAGAACCAGTTGGCATGAGTCTATGGCCGCAAAGGTCAGGAAGGGAGTAGGGGATGCGCTATGTGGACAAGTCCATTAGGGTCGGTGGAAGCTGGGGCTACCAGCCTCCACACCGTCGACGAGCCGGTTCCGGCCGTGCCGTCGGGAAGGAACGCCGCCATGGACACATTCAAAATCGGCTATTTCGTCGGAAGCCTCTCAAGTACCTCTATCAACCGCGTACTCTCCAAGGCGCTCATCAGCGTGGCGCCCCCGGAACTGGAATTCCATGAGATCGCCATCCGGGACCTCCCGTTGTACAGCTCCGACTACGACTCCGACTTCCCGCCTGCCGGCAGGGAATTGAAGGACGCGATCGCCGCATCGGACGGCATCCTGTTCGTCTCCCCCGAGTACAACCGCTCCATTCCAGGCGCCTTGAAGAACGCCATCGACTGGGGATCCCGTCCGTGGGGCACCAATTCTTTTGCCCGGAAGCCCACCGGCATTATCGGAGCGTCGCCGGGTGGTATCGGAACCGCTGTGATGCAGTCCTCCATGCGCAGCGTGCTCAGCTTCCTCGACGCACCGCAGTTGAATGCGCCGGAGGCTTACATCCGCTTCGTCGCGGACGCGTACGACGACGACGGCTCGGTTAAGGACGAAGGCACGGCAGGGTTGCTCCGCCACTATATGGCGGAATACAGTGCGTTCGTCCAGCGTGTCCTGGCAGCCAACGCCCCAGGCCATATCGGCGATCAGGAACCTGATTCGGCCAAGCTAACGCGCTAGCCCCTCGGGTGGGGTCGCACATGCCCGGTGGGCGACCCCCACCCCCATTTTCCGCGTTGGTCAGTATGCTTACTACATGAGGATTCGCGAACACGCCCTATCCCACAGGAGAAACGATGCTTCGTAGATTAGCCCTGACCACCCTGGCACTGACCCTCTTCACCGGGTCCCTGTTGTCCGTCGCGACAGCAGCAAACGCAGCAAACCCGGCCGCCCTTCAAGGCCACGTGGCTGCCACCACCCCCACTCCATCGGCATCGCCCAGCAACCCGTCGGGGCCCTCGACGGCGACCCCAACCAACCCAGCGCCGTCGTCGGTGGCACCCACCACGCCCAATCCAGCGAGCAGTGGACCTGCCAACCCAGGGACTGGAGAGTCCCAACCGCAGGAACAAACACGCACGGACGCCACCCCATGGATCCTGGCCGCCGTTGCTGCGATTATCGTCATTGCGCTGATCATCTGGGCGGTTCGAGGACGCGGCCGGAATGAGGAAGTGCGGGACGAGCAACTCTAGGCGAACCAACGCACTTTTATCCGAGGCGCTCAAACACCATCGTTGCCTGGATACGGTCCCCGCCGCCGATCATCCCCTTACTCCCGCTGCTCGCCGTCGTAATGGTGTGCAGCCGGTAGCCCTTCGCGGCCTGATCGTTGATGGCCTTCTCCAGTGAGGTCAGATTGCCCGAACCGGTTCCCCACAGTTTCTCCTTGAGGATCACTTGCAGGACGACATACTGCTGCATGATGCGGTTCCCTTCCTTGCTGGTCAATTGGTGCAATGCTACTCATCGCGGTGGCGCAGGCGGCCGCGCTTCCTAAGCGCGGACCGTTCCCGCCGTCAGCTTTCCAATGGCACTGCTTTCCAGGTTCTCCAGTAGGTGCCGCGGATTGTCGTAGACCTCCACGGCGCCTGCGTCACGGAGCTCGGCCTCGCTGATGCCACCGCAGGTCAGTGCGATGGCGGGAACGCCAATTGCTGCAGCGGCCTTCACGTCCCAGACGGCATCGCCAACAAAGACGACGTCAGCTGGATCGAGTTCCAGCTTCTTCAAGCACGCCACGAGGATATCTGGAGCCGGCTTGCTTTCGTCCGCGTCATTTGAGCTTGTCCATGCGTCAATGGACCCACCGGCGTCGAGGAGCCGCCTGCTGACGTCAAGGTCGCGCTCTTGCGCTGACGAGGCCAGCCCGACCGCCAACCCGGAATCAGAGCAGGCCGCAAGGAGATCCCGGGCGGAATCGAAGGCGCGCAACGAGGGCCAGAATGTCGAAAACACGGCTCCATGCGCGGACTTCAATTCATTTTGCATGTCTTCGGGACAGTCCGGAACCAGGTGCTGGACCAGCTTGTCGCCACCCATCCCGACGCAGCGATGGATGTCGGAGATCTGGACATCCAAGCCTTCGCGCCTAAATGCCTGCCACCAGGCGAACGCGTGGAAGTAGCTGGAGTCGATCAACGTGCCGTCCACGTCAAAAAGCACGCCACGGTTCTTGGTTTTGGTGTTCGTCGGAGTAGACATTTAGTAAGTCTACTTATGGTTGCCATGCGCGGAAACCGCCCTTGCGTTCCGACATATTCCGTAACGCTGGAAATACGCGTCTGCAACATCTTGTTGAGCCGAGTATGACAACAATCGGAATCATCGGTGCAGGACACATAGGCAGCCAGGTTGCCCGTAAAGCGGTTGAACTCGGCTACGACGTCGTGATCAGCAATTCGCGGGTACCGGAAACCCTCGCGGAACTGGTCACGGAACTTGGGCCGCGGGCCCGGGCGGCGACGGCGGCCGAGGCAGCAGCGGCAGGTGATTTCGCCGTCGTGACCGTTCCGCTGAAGAACTATCAGGACATTCCCGCCGAGCCGCTGGAAGGCAAGATCGTCATCGACACCAACAACTATTACTGGGAGCGGGACGGCCGAATTCCCGCGCTCGACAACGGCGAGGCCACCACCTCGGGCCTCCTGCAGAAGCACCTTCCCACGTCCAAGGTAGCCAAGGGCTTCAACCACATCTTCGCCAAAGACATCACCACCGATGGCACCCCGGCCGGCACGCCCAACCGTCGCGCACTGGCCACCGCGAGCGACTTCCCGGAGGCGGCCGAACTCGTGACCAAGCTGTACGACGAGTTCGGTTTCGACACCGTCAACATCGGGCCCCTCGAAGACAGTTGGCGCGTCGAGCGCGACCGTCCCGCCTACGTCATCCGTCAGAACGCGGACGAACTTCGCGACAACCTCGCCAAGGCGACGCGCACCATCTGATAGACGCGCACCATCTGATAACAGAACACGCACGACGGCGGCAGGCGGCTTACGCCTGCCGCTTCGTTTGGACTGGGCTGCTTCCTTATGTTGTTACCGGGTTCAGTTCCGCGGCCATTGTAGGGTCGTGGCTACCCAGGGGAGGCGGGTATGGCTTGGCTGCTGTGCCGGACGACTTGCGCGTGACGGCTTCGAAGGATTGGCCACCCGCCACCCCGCGATGACCCGACCGCTGATTGAGAGAGGCGACACTGATCGCCGGATAAGGACGCGACGGCGCGGTTATCTGCTGGACCCTTAACCACCGAACAGACTGAAGGCTGTTCTTGGTGCACCTATGGGCCGGCCTTGACGCCGGGAAAGCCCACCACCACTGCGTCGTGATCGACGCCGACGGTAAGCGGCTGCTCTCACAAAAGATCCCCAACGACGAACCGGCTCTGCTCGACTTCATCGCCGACGTCCTCAAACTCACCGACGGCGACGACCTTGTCTGGGCGACCGACCTGAACCACGGCGGACCGGCACTGCTGATCGCCCTGCTCCTCGCCACGGCCAAAACATCCTCTACATTCCCTGCCGCACCGTACACCACGCCTCCAAGATCTACCGCGGCGAAGGCAAAACGGACGCCAAAGACGCCGCCGTCATCGCCGACCAAGCCAGAATGCGCAACGACCTGCAACCCCTGCGCGCCGGCGACGCGACCAGCACCGGCCTGCCGATCCTGACCGCCCGCAGAGCCGACAAGTCCGCCGACCGGGTCCGCGCGATCAACCGCCTGCAGGCCCAGCTGCCCTTGAACGAGGAGCTGGCAGAACTCGATGCGATGATCACCGAGAAAGTTGCTGAGCATCAGCACCCACAGGTGCTGCTAAGCATGCCCGGCTTCGGACCCGTCCTCGCCGCCGAATTCCTGGGTGCTACCGGCGGGGACCTCACCGTCTTCCAATCTGCGGACCGGTTTGCCGGCGTCCCCGGGCTCGCTCCAGCGGCTCGGGATTCCGGGAGAATCAGCAGAAACCACCACCGGCCCAGACGCTACGACCGTCGGCTTCTACGGGTCTTCTACCTCTCAGGGCACTCTGCTCTGAAGTCCTGCCCCGCCTCACGCGGCTATTACGACCGCAAACGAACCGAAAGAAAATCGCATATTCAGGCGACGAGGTCTCTTGCCCGGCGCCGGCTCAATGTCCTCTGGGCAATGCTGCGCGACGGCACGAGCTACACCCCGCCAGTTGCGCTGGCACCACGTATGACAGCATGAACAGCCCCCATAGATAGGTGTGCATCCCCAGGGACTAACCTCGTAGGCGGGACGCTCGTTTCAAGGTCGCCGGGTATGGGTGATTAGCACGTTGCGACGTTCGTGCTCGCTCTAGTCGCAGTTTCTGCCCGCTGGCTGAAAAGCAGCTGCCCTGCGGTAGCGGAGGTAGGGACGTGGTTGAGTTTTACACAGTGGAGATGCGTTAGGAATGCAGTAGTCATAGCAGTAGCTGCGCCTGCTCCGACGTCTTAGACCAGGTACGGCTCTGCCGGCCGACGAGCCTCAGCCGAGCCGAAGAAGCAGCGGGAGCATGTTCGTGATGATGGTGAAGGCAGCCGCCACGATACCTATGACCGCCGGAATGATGCCCTGTGACTGGCCGTGGCTGCGCGCCCTGAATCCGAGGACAGCGGCGGCCAGTGCCGGGGCCAGAATCAGCAGGATGGCCGGTCCCGCTGCCAGGGCAACGGCACCCGGGGGGACGGCACCCTCACCGGTGTACCCCTGCAAGGCGAGCAGCCCTTCACCGGCGAACATCCCCGCCACGAAAGCAAAGGGAATGGCAACAACGGCAATCCAGGCCAGACGCAGTAGCCGGCGGGCATGGAGGGTGCCTGTGGAATCCGAGGCAACAGGGGGTACTTGTCCATGTGAGGTCATGGGAGTGGAGTCCTTCGATTATGCCGCGACTGCGCGGGCAAGCCACGGCTTGGCCGGCGGACTGCGAACGATGCGACTGATAACGGAACATCCTCTTGGAGCGGCTGCTCCATCTGCCTGAGGATGTCTCTTTCATGTTCAGAAAACGGCATTGTTGACCTCCCGACTGGATTGATAATAAGGATGGTCCGGGAATGCCTCAGTCGACAGTGCCGAAGGTCCATGTATCGCCCTTCATGGTTGTCTCGTTGGCCTTGGACTCAGTGCCGCTTGGCGATCCCTTGGCTTCAGATCAAGACCGGAATTCTCCTGGTCGGGACGATCGTTCTGGTCGTCTGGGTTACTCGGCTCACCTTGTGGCAACGGGATGAGTATGGCGCGAACGCGGCAGGGATCCCAAACATCCACAACGCTTGCGAGAGCCCCCTGCTGAGGAAAAGGGCGTGTAGCCCGCAGCGTCCTTCCTCCACGCCAGCTTCCCTGGCTCACGTCATACACGACCGCCAGCGGATTCCACAACGTTTTGGCGGCTGCTCGGGACTCGGCAACAAGAACGGAAAGGGCCTCGCTTCGCTCGGGCTGTAAAAGCTTTTCCTTCATCTTGCCTGCTGCCCTGCGGATCATCCGTGCCCGCGCCACCGACGCAACCGTCCTGCGGTCGGCCGCGCAGCCGACGGGTTGTGCTGGGCGCTGCGCTTATTGCGGGCAGGGGAACTGTTCGGTTACGGGACCTACGTCGAAGGTGACACCGCAACGTACCGGTTCCGCTCCGAGGATGCCTGCCTCGAAGCGATCACCGCCGAGGTGTTCTTCTACTGGAACACCGGCCAATCCGGCGGACCACGCACCCTCCCAGCCACGGCAGCGACCTCGTGGAGAACGACCGCAAACCCTACCCCGTCTGGACAAGCTAGAAGGTATTGGGGTCCCGTTCGAACCGGCCGGGCCCCTAAAACGACAACAGGAATCCGTTGACAACATCATTGAGATTCCTTTGGACTGGGCTGCTAGCTGCTGCAACTCCACGAGGGGCGGCCACGACTTGGGGCCAGGTTTCGGGGCCAGGATTTCCATCACGAATTGGATGGTGAACGCACATGATGAATGGCTGCCTCCCAGGAAGCCCCGCGCATAGGGCATTCCGGGAGGCAGCCGCGCCTATTAAGCCCCGAACCCGAGGAGTTGCTATGTCTACCCAAACTGAGAAATGGCCTGCAGGAACACCCGCGTGGGTGGATCTGGGGGTCGATGATCTGCCTGCCGCCAAGTCCTTCTACACGAAGTTGTTCGGGTGGGATTACCTCTCCGGTGACGAAGAGGCCGGGGGCTACCTATTGGCCCAACTGGACGGACAAGCTGTTGCGGGCCTCGGTCCCAAACAGGATTCCACCATGCCAACCGTCTGGACTACGTATCTGGCCTCGGACAACGTTGACACCACGTGCAAAGAAGTAGCGGCTGTTGGTGGTCAACTCATCGCTGTTCCCTTCGACGTGATGGACTCCGGGCGCATGGCAATTGCCGCTGACAGCGTTGGTGCAGTCTTTGGCATCTGGCAGGCGGGAAGCCATATCGGGGCAGAGCGGGTCAACGAGCACGGCTCATTGTGCTGGAACGAACTCCACACCCGCGAGTACGCGCTGGCCCGGTCCTTCTATGCCGATGTCTTTGGCTACAGCTACCAGGACATCGACCAGGACGGATTCATTTACGCGACCGCCAAGCGGGCCTCCGATGGCCGCGAAGTGGGCGGCATTCATCTCGACACCGAAATGGCCGAGGGCGGGCCCAATCATTGGCTCGCCTGGTTTGCCAGCGACCATGTAGATCGAACCGCTGCAACAGCCGTGGAACTGGGCTCTTCGGCCTTGGTCCCGGTCATGGACAGCCCCATGGGACGGATGGCAATCCTGCAGGCGCCCCAGGGAGAAATCTTTGGCATCATCGACGCACCCCGGACCAAGGCTTAAGCCTGGACCAGCGGCTACGTCAGGACCGTCGGCTACGTCAGGACAGGGTCCAAAGCTTCGCTGATGACCTCATGCGCGTGTGCTGCAGCGAGCGGCGCCGCGAGCCGATGGACCGCCTGGAAGGTCCGGCGGACTTCCGGCCCATGCCACTCGGGCGGAAGGTAGTCCGCCGGGAGATTTGGGTCACGGTACGGGAACTTGCGCCACAGGGTGAGCATCGGGATGTAGTAGCGGAAAGCGTCGCGTCGTAACTCGGCCGTGGAATCAGCCAAGGCCGCCTCAGGATCGGTGCCCACCAGGTCAATCCACTGCTGCTCTGCGCCCCGGTAGATCTCAAGGAACTCCGTGAATTGTTCATCGAGTTCCTTGAGATCCCACCATTCGGAGATCTTGGGGCGCATTGGGCCATCGAAAACGTAGTCGCTGCGGAAAAGGTCTACGAATTCGATCAGCCCGCTGGAAGTGAGACGGTCGCGAGCCTGCTCCAGCTTGTGGGCCGGAGCGATCCATACACCAGACGCCACGGACCCAAATCCCAGGCTGGACAAATCGGACCTCAGCTGGTGCCGGCGGTTCCGCATCGACTCAGGCACGGAGAACACGGCGAGCACCCACGTATCCACCGGAGCTGGCTGTTCCGGGGCGAAGATCCGCCGATCACCTTCACGGAAAACGTCGCTCACTGATTCGGCGATCTTGTACTTGGCAATGCCGCCTTCGCGGACGCTCTTCAGGACACCCTTTGCCTTAAGCCTGGAGACGGACGATCTCACACCGGGCGCGTCATAGCCGAGTGTACCGAGCATCGAAACCAGTGCGGAGACCGGCAACGCATCACCAGCGTTCCTGCCATAAAGACCGAAGATGGTGACCAGGAGTTGCTGATGGCGCACCGCGGGTGCCGGGACGGCGAACATTGAAGGACCCTCATTTCCGCGCCATGGTAAGGCGCCAGTCATGTTCATCATAGGTTGGGAACCATCAATGGCGGCGAAGGCTGATGCTCTGCCAGCTGATCCGGACGGCGTCCTTGTTGTCAGCCACATCGTGAGGTCAAACGGATGGCAGTTAGCCCCATTGCCAATGGCAGCTCGACATTAGGGCTAACTGCTGTCTCGTCGGAGTTAATCAACACAGCGCACTGCCCGGACGAAATGTTCCGGCCAAGGCTGGGACGCCGTTGTGCCGTTGGGGACGTGGACCGTGGTCACCGTCCCGAAGGCGGCCACCTCGCTGCCTTCCGACGATGCACCTTGGTGGGTGCCGCCGTCGGGCGTTCCGCGGGCCGCATCATCAAGGGGGTGGCCGCGGACCTCGAAGGCCATGGTCAGCGAGGTCCGGCCAAGCGAGTGGATTTTCACCGTGGCCGTGACGCGCTGGCCGAACCAGAGCTTGGCCTTGTAGTTGATCACCTGCTGGACGCGAGGAGCGTTGGGGAAGTAGTCGGGCAGCTCCAAGGAGCGGAATAGCTCCGCCTCGGCGGCTTCCACCCATCGGAGGATGGCCGAGTTGTGTTGGTGGCCGGAGGCGTCGGTGTCCACCCACTCAACCGTCCGCTCAACACTCGCTTCAGGAAACGCGTCCATGATTCTCCTAGCGGGCGCTGACTACCGCGGTCTCGTCGTCCGGGTCCGCACTGGATGCCGTAACAGGCGCCTCCGGGGTGGGCTTCGGAATCATTGCGACGGCGGCCGCGGCCACCACTGCGATGCCGGCGAAGATCGCGAAGTTGGCTTCGAAGGGCAGCTTGGACCCTGCGATCCAGCCGCCGATCAACGGACCGGAGATTGCGCCCAGGCGGGCAAAGCTGAGAGCCCAACCTGTGGCCGTACCGCGAACCTTGGCCGGGTAGTAGTCAGCGATGTAACCGGTCAGGACCAAGGACGTGGAGATCGAGCCGACGCCTGCAAATGCTACGAACAGCAAGTTGACCACCATGGTGTTGGGGAAGACGAGGAGCATGATGCCCAGGCCGCCCAGGATGTAGAACACCACCAGGATGAGCTTCTTGCCGTACTTGTCTGCCGCACGGCCCAGGAGCAGGCCGCCGATGGCTGATGCCAGGCTGAAGACCAACAGGAACGTCAGGGACGAGCCCAGATCGTAGCCGGCCTTCTTCATGATGCTCGGCAGCCAGGTGTTGAGCCCGTAGACGAGTACCAGGCCGCAGAACAGGGAAACCCAGAAGAACACCGTGGACCGCAGGTATTTCCTGGAGAACATCGTGGTGATGGTTTTCCACCACGGATCGGCGGTGTGTGAACCGGGCTGGGCCACCGTTGCACCCGGCTGGTAGTCAGCGATCTCCAGCTTGGCAGCCAAAGCCTTGGCCTCCGTCTTGCGTCCCTTGGACTCGAGGTACTCCAACGATTCCGGGAGGAACTTCCAAATGATCGGCAGCAGGACAATAGGCGCGGCACCAATAGCAATCACGGCCCTCCAGCCACCAACGGGCAGCACGAACATTGCAGCAAGCGCGGCCGCAACGATGCCCAGCGAGTAGCCCGAATACATGAGGCCATAGTTGTAGGAACGCCTATTGGGAGCGGAATACTCGATGGTCAGGGCTGCCGCCACGGGGATGACACCGCCCATGCCCAGTCCGCCGATGAGCCGGAAGATGCCAAACAGCTCGGGCGTGGGAGCCCAGGCCGCCCCTGCCTGGGTGAGGGTGAAGATCACCATGGAGGCCAGGAGCATCTTCTTGCGGCCCACAAGGTCGCTCAAGGTCCCGATGAACAGGGCTCCAATAAGCATGCCGATCAAGGCATATGATCCCAGCCCGCCCAGGGCAAGCGGGCTGAGGTTCCATTGCTTGTACTCGGCCAGCGCCGGAAGCACTGCCCCCAGCACGCCGACGTCGTAACCCTCGGCGAGGATCGCGAGCCAGCAACAAATCAACACCAAGCCGGTGGTGCGCTTGGGCACGTTCCAGTTAGTAACCGGTGTGGCGGCCATGGCTACTTCACCATCGCAGATGCAGCTGCGGACGCGGGTGTCCAGCGGAGGTGGGTGGTTGTTTGTTCGGTGTCGGGTTCTTTTAGGAGGGACAGGCGGGGGCGGATGGCGTCGGTGCGGGTGGTGGGGGGTTTGCGGCGGCCGGCGCGGAATTGCGGGATCCATTGCGCGCCGGGGCCGTGGTATTCCTGTTCAGCGGCGGCGTGCAGGGTCCATTGGGGGTCGTAGAGGTGCGTGCGGCCCAGGGCGATGAGGTCCGCCCGGCCGGCGAGGAGGATGGAGTTCACGTCGTCATAGCTGGAGATCGCGCCGACGGCGATCACGGCCACCCCTGCGGGAGCGGCGACTTCCTGGCGGATACGGTCCGCGAACGGGGTCTGGTAGGAGCGGCCGAACGCGGGTTTTTCTTCCTTGGCGACCTGGCCGGTGGACACGTCCAGCCCGGCCGCGCCGTGCTCCACGAATGCCTTCGCGATCGCCACGGAATCATCGGAGGTGTTCCCGCCTTCGATCCAGTCCGTCGCGGAGATCCGCACCGTGACCGGTTTGTGGGCGGGCCACACCGCGCGGACGGCGTCGAAGACTTCCAGCGGGAACCGCAACCGGTTGGCCAGGCTGCCACCGTATTCGTCGGTGCGCTGGTTCGAGACCGGGGAGAGGAAGGAGGAGAGCAGGTAGCCGTGCGCGGCGTGGACCTCGAGCAGGTCAAAGCCGGCCTCATCCGCGCGGACAGTGGCGGCGACGAACTCGTCCCGGATGGCGTCCATCCCGGCACGGTCCAGCTCAACCGGGGTCTGGTTCTCCGGCCCGTACGGCACCGCGGACGGGCCAACAGCTTGCCAGTTGCCGCTTTCGAGGGGCTGGTCGATACCTTCCCACATGAGCTTCGTGGAGCCCTTCCGTCCGGAGTGGCCCAGCTGCGCACCGATCTTCGCGGTGGAACGGGCGTGGACGAAGTCCACGATTTCCTTCCAACTCTCACGCTGCTCGTCCGTGTAGAGGCCGGAGCAGCCCGGGGTGATGCGCCCGGTTTCGGACACGCACACCATCTCCGTCATCACCAGACCCGCCCCGCCCAGGGCCTTGGAGCCCAGGTGGACTTTGTGGAAGTCCCCCGGGATCCCGTCGGTCGCGGAATACATGTCCATGGGCGAGACCACAATGCGGTTCTTCAACTCCAGACCGCCGATGGTGTAGGGCTGGAACATGGCTGGCGCGACCTGGGCCAGGCCCTGGGACTCGGCGAAGTTCCGGTCCACGGCGTCCGCGAACTCAGGGTCGCGCAGGCGCAGGTTTTCCTGGGTGATACGGCGGCTGCGGGTGAGCAGGTTGAACGCGAACCGGGTCGGGTCCTGGTCCTTGTACTGCCCGATCCGCTCAAACCACTCCAGCGACGCCTGCGCCGCGCGCTGCGTCGAGGCGACCACGGGACGCCTTTCAGCCTCATAGGCTTCCAAGGCTTGCTCCACCGTGGGGTGTTCGTGCAGGCACGCGGCCAGGGCCAGGGAGTCTTCCATGGCCAGCTTCGTCCCGGATCCGATGGAGAAGTGCGCGGTGTGGGCGGCGTCGCCGAGCAGCACCACGTTGCCCTTGCGCCAGCTCTGGTTCCGCACCGTGGTGAAGTTGATCCACTTGGAATTGTTGGACAAGACCTCGTACCCGTCCAGTTCTTCGGCGAAAAGGGTGCGGATCTTCGCGATCGCCTTCTCATCCGACACCCCGGGAGGGAAAACCTCGTCCGCGGTCTCATCGAAGCCCGCCGCGTGCCAGACGTCCTGGTGCATTTCCACGATGAACGTCGAGCCCTCATCTGAGTACGGGTAGCCGTGGATCTGCATCACACCGAACTCGGTGTCCTTGACGAAGAACTTGAAAGCCTCGAACACCTGGTCCGTGCCCAGCCACATGAACTTATTGGACCGCGGATCCAGGTCCGGGCCGAACGCGTCTGCGTACTTGGCGCGGATCTGCGAATTCACCCCGTCAGCGGCGAGCACCAGATCATAGTTGGCTTCGAGTTCCTCCACCGGCGGCGCCATGGTGGAGAACCGGACATCCACGCCCAACTCCAGGCAACGGCGCTGCAGCAACTCCAGCAACTCCTTGCGGCTCATCGCCGCGAACCCCTGCCCGCCCACCGTCATCATTTCGCCACGGAAATGGATATCAATATCGGACCACCGAGCGAACCGGCGACTCATGTACTCCGCGACCACCGGATCCGCGTTCCCGATCCCGCCCAACGTCTCATCGGAAAACACCACACCAAACCCAAACGTGTCACTGGCAGCATTCCGCTCCCACAACGTGATCTCATGCGACGGATCCAACTGCTTCATCAAAGCCGCGAAATACAACCCGCCCGGGCCGCCTCCAACAATAGCGATCTTCATGCTCATGCTCCTTCTCAAGCCTGGCTCTGGCCAGCAGGGGTAAGTTCTTGGGTTTCCGCTTCGCCTGTGGCGCTCTCCTTGAGGAGGCCATCGCGGAGCTTGAAGTGCTGGAGTTTGCCGCTGGGGTTCCTCGGCAGCTCGGTAACGAAGCGGACATCGCGCGGGTACTTGTACGGCGCGATGGTCTGCTTCACGAAGTCCTGGATTTCCTTACGCTTCGCGGCGTCGCCAATGACGCCCTCGCGCAGGACGATAAACGCACACACGATGCTCCCGCGCTCAGGATCAGGCCGGCCGATCACCGCGTTCTCCACCACGTCCGGGTGCTGGTCGATGGCGGTTTCCACCTCGGGCGCGCCGATGTTGTAGCCGGAAGAAACGATCATGTTGTCGGACCGGGCCTGGTACGTGAAGTACCCGTCCTCATCCATGGAGAACGTATCGCCCGTGACATTCCAGCCATTCACCACGTAATTCGCTTGGCGTGCGTCGTCGAGGTAGCGGCAACCCGTGGGCCCAATCACGGCCAGCCGGCCGGAGTGGCCAGGGCCAAGCTCGTTGCCGTCCTGATCAAGAATGGTTGCCCTGAAGCCCGGCACGGCCTTGCCGGTAGTACCCGGACGGATGTCATCCCCTGCAGCGGAAATGAACACGTGAAGCAACTCTGTGGCGCCGATACCATTGACCAGCTTCAGGCCCGTCGCCTCACGGACGGCTTCCCACGTCTCCTTGGACAGGTGCTCCCCCGCCGAAACAGCAACGCGAAGGCCACGAAGCAAGTCCCCGCGCTTTTCCTTCAGGATCGCCCGGTAGGCAGTAGGAGCCGTGAAAAGGATGGTGGCCCCGTCAGCCGAAGCATGCTCGGCCAGTTCCACAGGGCCGGCCTTCTCGGTCAGAAGCGACGACGCGCCAAACCGCAGCGGGAAGATCACCAATCCGCCGAGCCCGAACGTGAAAGCAAGCGGAGGGGAACCGGCGAAGACATCATCAGCTGTGGGCTGCAGGATGTGGCGGGCAAAAGTATCCGCATTCGCCAGGACGTCCCGGTGGAAATGCATGGTCACCTTGGGCACACCCGTGGTTCCGGATGTTGGACCCAGCAGGGCTACGTCGTCCGCAGACGTGTCCACAGCCGTGAACACCCCACTCTTGCCTTCGCAACGCGCGGTGAGGTCGCCGTCGTCGGGCCCTCCATAGCTCAGGACGGCGACGTCCTCGCCTGCCGCCGTCGCGAGCTCATCCACGAAGCGGTGATCGGAAATCGCGACCACGGGCTTTGTGAGCTGGATCAACGTGGCGACCTCGCTGGAACGCAGCATGGGCATCGTGGTGACCACCACGGCGCCCGCCTTAAGCACGCCAAGCCAGGCGGCAACCAGCCATGGATTGTTGGGGCCACGGAGCAGCACGCGGTTTCCGGGTTCTACCCCGAGGTCTTCGGCAAGGACCTGGGCAACCTGGTTGGAGTGCAGCTGCAACTGTCCATAAGACCAGACGGTGCCATCCGGAGTACGGAGCGCTGGCCGGTCCGGGCCGTACGTCTCGACGGCATTGTCGATCAGCACGGCGGCTGCGTTCAGCCGCTCCGGGTAGTGGAGTTCCGGCAGGGTAAATTCGAGCGCCGGCCAAGTGTCGGCGGGCGGCAGGTGGTCGCGGGTGAACGTGTCCACGTGGGCCGATGGCGTCATGCTCATGGCCGTTCCTTTCAGTGGTGCATCAGTGAAGCTTGGGATGTGTTGGGGGTAAAGCTGTTCAGGCGCGGATCATGCCTTCTTGGGCGACTGTGGCGAGGAGCCTTCCTTGCCGATCGAAGAAGCGGCCCATGGCCAGGCCCCTGTTGCTCTGGCCGGATATGGCCTCTTGTGCATAGAGGACCCAGGCGTCGGCGCGGCCATCGCGGTGGAACCACATGGAATGGTCAAGGCTGGCGGTGGCGAGCCCGGGACTGGACCAGTTGAGTCCGTTGACCCGGAGTAGCGGCTCCAGGATCGTGTAGTCGCAAACGTAGGCAAGGGCAGTACGGTGGAGGTTGGCGTCGTCGGGGAGGCTGTCGAAAGCCTTGACCCAAATTGCCTGCTGCGGCATGGATCCACCCTCAAGCTCGATGTATACCGGTCCCGGAATATGCCGCATATCGAAGCTACGGCCCGTAGACCAATAGTCTGCGGCTGGGCCTTCTGCCCCGTCCAGTGCTTCCGCTGCGGAGCGCAGGGACTCAGGCTCGACGGCGGCAGGAGCCTCCGGCTGGAAGTCCGGACCATCTTCGGGAACCTGGAACGAACCCATCGCGGCATATACAGGCTTGCCATTCTGGAAACCACGGACATTACGGGTGGAATAGCCGCGACCGTCGCGCAAACGCTCCACTTCGTAACGAACATGGGCACCGATGTCCACGGGCCGCATGAAGTAGCTGTGCATCGAGTGGAGTTGCCTGTCGGCGTCCACCGAGCGCATCATTGCGGCTGCGGCCTGGGCCACCATATCTCCACCGTAAGCCTTGGGCCACGGTACGTACTGGGTGGTGGCCTCATACGCTTCGTCGAAAACCTGGGCCTCTGTTGGAGTGAGGTCCACAGCCCTGAGGAAGGTCTCCGAGGTCAAGGTTCCAGTGATCATGGTGGTTATGCCCGACGGTAGTCGGCGAGGGTTTCGTCCGGAACGTCCTCGAGGTTGACCACGAGGTTCTCCGGGGTGCGGGCCGTGAGCCACACGAGTTCTTCGGTGACGGACATGTTTGCTTCGACGTGCGGCATGAACGGTGGTACGAACACCCAGTCCCCAGCCTTCATGTCGATGAACTCTGAGTAGTTTTCGCCGAAGTAGATTCGACCGTGGCCATGAAGGACGTAGCCACCCGTTTCGGCTTCGCCGTGGTGGTGGGGCAGGGAGCGGTACCCGGGGGTGTTGGAAACCTGGCCGAACCAGATCTTGGTTGCCGGCGTGTGCTGGATGCTCACACCGGAGACGCGGATGGCGTCGCCGGACTGGGCGGTGTTGGTGTCTTCTTCACCGGCCCGGGTAACAACGGGGACCACCTTGCCGTCAGGGCCGGCGTAGATGGAGTTGTCGCCTTCGAGGCGGTATTCGGTGGTGGTCTGGCTCATGGGGTTCTCCTTTTGGCTGTGGGTTTAAGCGTTGGCAGGGGTTTTAGGCGTTGGCGGGGACTGGCGCGTGGATGCGGAACTGGTTTTCCAAGCGGCCGATGCCGTCGATTTCGGTGGTGAGGATGTCGCCGTCGTTCAGGAAACGCGGCGGGGTCATCCCCATGCCCACTCCCCCCGGCGTGCCCGTGAGTACGAGGTCGCCGGGGCGCAGGACTGTGAACTGGGAAATGTAGGACAGGAGTTGTGCGGGGCCGAACACCAGGGTGCTGGTATTGCCCTGCTGCACGAGCTCCCCATTGACGTAGCCACGGACTTCGAAGCTTTCGCTTGCGTCGTCCGCAGTCAACATCACGGGCCCCACTGGTGTGGTTGCGTCGAAAGCCTTGCCCTGGAACCACTGCAGGGTGCGGTTCTGCCAGTCACGCATGGAGACGTCATTGGCAACGGTGTACCCGGCGATCGCCGCCCGGGCCTGGTCTTCGTCGGCACGAAACAGTTCAGAACCCACGACGACGGCCAACTCGGCTTCCCAGTCCACGCGACCGCTGCCATGGACTTCTACGACGTCCGCGGCTCCGATCAGGGTGTCAGCGTATTTGGCGAACAGCGTCGGAAATTCAGGAAGTTCGCGTCCCATTTCCTGGATGTGGTCCCCGTAGTTCAGTCCGCAACAGATGACTTTTCCGGCGCGGGGCAGGAGCGGGGCAAAGTCAGCTTCAGTCGCTGCGATGACGGGCTGCCCGCCCTCCGCCGCTGCTTCCGCTGCCTTCTTGGTGATGGAGCGCCATTCCGGCTGGACCAGGAGCGCGCCGACGTCCGTGGCCGGCAGCGCAAGGTACGTGTCGGCGCCCGTGGCGAGTGCCGCCGTCGTACTTCCGCTGGAGGTGCGCAAGGTGGCAAGTTTCATGGGTTCTGCTCCTTCGAGATTCAATGTGTCGACTTTTTTACGATCGTCACATATGCTCAACGTAGCACGGCAGAAATGATCTGCACAGAGGCATTTCAAAAGTTTTTGCAGTTGCCACAACAAGGAGGAACAGCATGAGCCACAAAACAATCAACCCGGAGTCACTCCCCAAGCCATCCGGTTTTGCGCACGGCATGCTCGCCGGCAACACGGTGTTCCTGGGTGGACAGACTGCCTTGGACAAGAACATGAACATCGTTCCCGGCGGCATCGTGGAGCAGTTCACGCAGGCGTTTTCCAACGTGCTGACCACGCTCCGGGAAGCGGGCGGGCAGCCGGAGGACCTCGTCAACGTCACTATCTACCTCACGGACGTAGATGACTACATGGCGAACGGCCGCGAGATCGGACGCATCTGGCGTGAAATGGCTGGCTCGCAGTACCCGGCGATGGCCGGCATCGGTGTCACCCGGCTGTGGCAGAAAGAGGCCATGATCGAAATCCAGGGCATCGCGGTGATTCCCGAGCGCTAAGTCTCTGGCTCTTCCGCTTGCGGTGCCGGAGGATGTCCCCATGGGAACCGTCACCGAATACTTGGCCAGCGTCAGCGAAAACAACCGGCAGATGCTGGAGCGGATCGTTGACATCGCCCGGGAACTTGCGCCCGACGCCGAGGAAGGCACCAGCTACGGCATGCCTGCCTTGCTTGTGGACGGCAAGGGCTTCGTGAGCGTACTCGAAACAAAGAAGCACTTGGCCTTGTACCCGTTTAGCGGCCAGATCCTGCCGGAGATGTCGGAGGAGCTTGGCGGTTACTCGTGGTCGCCGGGGACATTGCGGTTCTCGGCTGACAACCCTGTGCCGGATTCGATGGTTCGGCGGATCCTTGAGACGCGGCTGGCTGCGATCCGGAAGCAGGCGCCCAGGCCCAACTAGTCCCCACCGCCAGATGTTATGAAGGCTCAGAGTAACCCCTAATGCCAGTCAGTTGCGTCAGTGTTTGGCGGAGACGTCCTGTGAGATCGCGTTGGCCGTTGCGACGACTTCCTGCCGCACGGACTCGAGATATTTCTCCGGGTCAGGCTTAGCTGCCACGGCCTGCGCCTGGAGGGACACATTGATCGCAGCTACGTTGTCGCCATTGTTGTGGTTCCACACCGGGGCCGCGATGGACATTAGCCCGATCTCCAGCTCTTGGTCCAGCAGGCACCAGCCTTGCGTACGGACACGCTCGACGGCGGCCCTCAAGTCTGCCGCGTTGGCCACGGTTCGCGGCGTGAGCGGGGTGAGTTCCGCCGTCGAAAGGTAAGCCTCAAGTTTCGCTTGCGGCAAGCCGGCGAGCAGGACGCGACCCATCGACGTTGCGTACGCGGGGAAGCGCGTGCCTACGGTGATGCCAACGTTCATGATGCGCTTTGTGGCTACGCGGGCAACGTAGAAAATGTCCGGCCCGTCGAGAACTGCGGCCGAGGTGGACTCCCCCAGCTTCAAGGACAGTTCCTCCAAGTGCGGCTGGGCCAACTGCGGCAGTGACAACGCCGACAGGTACGAGTAGCCGAGCTGTAGCACCTTGGCCGTGAGCGCGAAGGTTTTGCCGTCCGTGCGAACGTAGCCGAGCTCCACGAGGGTGTGCAGAAAACGGCGGGCCGTGGCGCGAGTCAGGTCAGTGCGGGCTGCGACCTCACTGAGGGTCATCACGGGGTTGTTCGCATCGAAGGCCCGGATTACGGCGAGTCCCCGGGCCAGCGACTGCACGTACTGGTCGCTGGCCTGCGGGGTTACTGCCGATTCGCTCATGGTTACCAATCCTAGGGTGCGTTGCGGGGCCTGCTCTGCGCGCTATTTCGTGGGGTTAGGGCGCAGAGCGGGCCCCACAACGCGACGACCCCAACTTGCGGGGCCTACTACGCCCTTTTCAGGGGTAGGGGTACGAGCTCCTGGATTTCCTCGAAGGTGCAGCCGAACGTCTCGCGGACTGTCACACCATCGGGTCCTGTGAGGAAGACGGCCTGGTCGGTGTAGACGCGGGTCACGCAGCCCACGCCGGTCAAGGGGTAGGTGCATTGCTCCACGAGCTTGGACACGCCCTCGCGCGTCAACAAAGTCATCATGACGAACACGTCCTTGGCGCCCGTGGCCAGGTCCATGGCGCCGCCCACGGCGGGGATCGCGTCCGGGGCGCCGGTGTGCCAGTTGGCGAGGTCGCCGGTAGCGGAGACCTGGAACGCCCCGAGAACGCAGATGTCCAGGTGCCCGCCGCGCATGATCGCGAACGAGTCGGCGTGGTGGAAGTATGACGCTCCGGGCAGCTCGGTGACGGGGATCTTTCCGGCGTTGATCAAGTCACCATCGACCTCGTCCCCAACGGCGGCGGGGCCCATCCCGAGCATCCCGTTCTCGGTGTGGAGTGTGATGTTCTGTTCCTCGGTGAGGTAGTTCGAGACGAGGGTCGGCTGACCGATGCCCAGGTTCACGAACGAACCCGGCGCGATATCTCGGGCCACCAACTGGGCGAGTTCGTCGCGGCCCAAGGGCTTTTCGGAGGTCTGGATGCTTGTCTGCGTGCCCATGCTCAGGCCACCTTTCCGTTCGAACTAAGCGCTTCAGAAGCGGCGGAGTCCACGCGGACAACGCTGTTGACGTAAATGCCCGGGGTCACCACGTTCTCCGGATCCAGCGACCCGGTGGGCACGATCTCCGAGACCTGCACGATGGTGTGCTTGGCAGCGGCGGCCATGATCGGGCCGAAGTTTCTGGCGGTCTTGCGATAGACGAGGTTGCCCTTCCCATCAGCCTTGAGCGCCTTGATCAGTGCAACGTCGGCGTGGATGGGCGTCTCGAACACCTGGCCGCGGCCGTCGATGATCCGGGTTTCCTTGCCCTCGGCCAAGGTGGTGCCGTACCCGGTTGGAGTGAAGAACCCGCCAATCCCGGCACCGGCGGCACGGATACGCTCAGCCAGGTTTCCCTGCGGAACGAGTTCCAGTTCGATCTCACCGGCATGGAACTTGGCATCGAAGTGCCAGGAATCGGACTGCCGCGGGAAGGAACAGATCATTTTGCGGACCCGGCCTTCCTTGATCAGCAACGCCAGGCCCTGGTCGCCCTGGCCGGCGTTGTTGTTCACCACGGTCAGGTCCTTCGCGCCACAGTCCATGAGTGCGTCGATCAATTCGAACGGCTGCCCGGCATTGCCGAACCCGCCGATCATCACCGTAGACCCGTCCTTGATCCCGGCCACGGCCTCGCCAACAGTGTCAATAAATTGCAGCATCGCCCTTAGCCCTTCACCGATGAAGTTACGTTTTCCAGCGCCACAGCCAAGCCCTGCCCAACCCCAATGCAGATCGCCGCCACTCCCCAGCGCTGTCCGGAGGCCTGTAACGACCGCGCCAACGTACCCAGGATGCGGGTACCGGAGGCACCGAGCGGGTGGCCCATCGCAATGGCCCCGCCGTGGCGGTTCACGATCGAGGGGTCGATCGCCCACGCGTCAACGCACGCCAGCGATTGCGCGGCGAACGCTTCGTTAAGTTCGACGGCGCCAACCTGGTCCCAGCCAATCCCCGCCTTCGCGAGGGCCTTGTTCGCGGCCTCCACCGGTGCGAACCCAAAGAACTGCGGATCGTTGCCATGAGCACCACGCCCAGCGATGCGCGCCAACGGCTCCAGGCCAAGGATGGACGAAGCAGCCTCCGACCCAATCCACGCCGCCGAAGCACCATCAGACAAAGGCGACGCATTCCCGGCGGTGACCGTGCCGCCGTCGGGCCCTGAACCTTCGGGACGGAACACCGTCTTCAACCCCGCCAGCTTCTCCGCAGAAGAACCAGCCCGGATTCCTTCGTCCCGCACCAGGTCCGTGCCCGGAACCGCGGTGACCAGATTGTCGTAGAACCCGTCGTTCCACGCAGCATCGGCCAGATTGTGGGAGTCCGCAGCGAACTGGTCCTGACGCTCCCGCGTGATCCCGTACTTCTCGCGCAGTCGTTCAGTGGCTTCGCCCAGGGAGATGGTCCAGTCCTTGTTCATGGCCGGGTTCACCAGACGCCAGCCGAGCGTGGTGGAGGCCAGCGTCATGTCCCCGGCCGGGTACGGCTTGGAAGTCTTCGGCAGGACCCACGGCGCACGCGACATCGACTCTGCCCCGCCCACCAGCATGAGCTCAGCATCGCCGGCATTGATCTGCCGGGACGCGATAATTGCCGCGTCCAACGACGAACCGCAGAGACGGTTGACCGTGGTCCCGGGAATCGAAACCGGCAGCCCAGCCAGCAGGGTAGCCATCCGGGCAACGTTGCGGTTTTCCTCGCCGGCGCCGTTGGCGTTGCCAAACACCACCTCATCGATCCGCTCAACATCCAGCCCCGGAGCCCGTCGAACCGACTCACGCACCACGTGGGCGGCCAGGTCATCGGGACGGACAGCAGCAAGTCCGGAGCCGAACTTGCCAAAGGGCGTGCGCACGGCGTCGTACACAAAAGCCTGGTTCATGGGTTTCTCTTTCTGCTTGCCCAACTAGGTCGCAGTTGTGCGCGTTTTGAGGGGTCTAAACGCGCACTAATGCGACTTAGTTGGGTTCGTTTGCGTCGATCTCGGCGAATACTTTCTGCGCCGTCTTGAAGGCCGAATTGGCCGAGGGAACACTGCAATAAATTGCGGTCTGCAGCAGGATTTCCTTGATCTCGTCCCTGCTCAGGCCGTTGTTGAGGGCTGCCCGGATGTGCATTGCGAGCTCCTCCCAGTGACCGTGCGCCACCAGTGCCGTGAGGGTAACAGCGGAGCGCATCTGCCGGCTAAGACCCGGCCGCGTCCAGATGCCACCCCACGCGATCCTGGTGATCATGTCCTGAAAGTCCTCGGTAAAGGAGTCCATATTGGCGTTCGCACGGTCCACGTGCTCATTGCCGAGCACTTCGCGCCGTACGGCCATGCCGGCGTCGTAAATGTCCTGCGCGGTGGCATCCGCCTGCACGGCACCACTCCGCTCGGGAGATAAAGAGGTCATCGTCCGTTCTCCTTCGTAAAGGTCCGCATCAACCCGGCCACAATTGCAGGCGCCTCCGCTGGCGCAAGGTGCCCGACGCCGTCGAGCGCCACCGCCTGGGCGGAACCGCCGCCCGCGGTGATACCGGAAACAACAGCTTCGGCCAACGATGGCGGCGCCACAGAGTCCTCGACGCCGGCAATCGCCTGGGTGGGAACGGTGATGCTGCCGAGTTGCTCGCGGACGTCGAATCCGGCGAGGGCTTCGCAGCAGAACGAGTAACTGAAGCGGTCGGCATCGCGAAGTGAGTGCAGGAGGCGGCTGCTGATTTCCGGCTGGCGGTCCATGAAGCCGGGACCGAACCAACGCTCGGCGGAGCCTTGGATCATCACAGGCGTCCCCAATTTGCGCACGGTTTCCGCGCGCTCCAGCCAGCCTTCAGGCGTGCCAATCTTGGCGCCGCTGCACTGCACCGAGAGGCTGCGGAGGCGGTCACCATGCTTGATGCCAAGTTGTAGGCCGATGGCGCCGCCCAGCGAGACGCCGGCGTAGTGAAAGTTCGCGCCCGGGCTCACAAGATCAACAAGATCGACGACGGCGTCCGCCAGTTCCGCGATATCGAAACCTTCGGTGGCGGCTGGCGAGATGCCATGGCCGGGGAGATCCCAGCCGATGACGTCGTACTCATCACCAAGCAGCGCTGCCGTTTCAGTCCAAAGCACGGTGGAGGTGCCCAGCGACGACCCCACCACGAGGAGCGGCTTCTCCCCGAGTGATCGCTGCGGGGACAGCAAAACGGCCTTGACGGTTGGCTTAGCCACGGGTGGCTCCCTTCGTTGTCGATGAATCGGAGGTGGCGGAACCCGTGAATCCGGGATAGGCAGCAAAGATCCGGCGCGCGATTTCGGCGGCTTCACCGAGGTAGCTCGCGGGATCCAGGAGCGCCTCGAGTTCGGCGTCACTGAGCTTGTCCGCAGGGACAGCCTCACGCAGCAGCTTGGTGTAGATCCGCGTCTGCTCGGCCGCGGGCGCCCTGAGGGTTTCATCGACGACGTTCTGCAGCTTTTGTTTTCCGTCCGGACCCAGGAGAGGCGCGACGGCGGCCATCACACCTTCGCTGAGGAGCAGAGGCCCCGAAATTTCGAGGTTCCGGCGCATCGCTTCCGGGAAGACACGAAGGCCTGCCGTGAGTTCGCTGACGTGACCTGCGGACCCCAAGGCCAATGCGAGCAGCTGACGCAGGGCCGGCCATTCGCTGTGCCAGGCACCGTCCGGGCGCTCATCGTTGAAAGTGGCCGCCGCGAGGTGCAGCTGCGATGCGAGGCCGGGTGCCTGCAGCGCCGCACTGCGGACGAGTACGGACAGTACGGGGTTCTGCTTCTGCGGCATGGCCGAGGAGACCCCGCGTCCGGCGGCCAGCGGTTCGCCGAGCTCCGCGACTTCCGGACGGCTCAGGAACAGCAGGTCCGCGGCGATCTTTCCGAAGGAATCAATCAGTGCGGCAAGTCCATCGCCCAGGGACGTGATGGCCAGGCGGTTGGTGTGCCAAGGAGCAGGAGCCGTTGCGAGGCCAAGCTTTGAGGCCAAAGAATCCGCCAATTCAAACGGCGTGGTCTGCGAGGAAGCGGTCAGCTTGGTCGCCGACGCCAGGGTTCCGCCCGCACCACCGAACTGAACGGGCAACTCCACTGCAGACAACCGGGAAGCCGCAGCAGCCACCCCCTGGAACCACTGCGCAGCCTTGAGCCCGAACGTGTACGGCAGCGCGTGCTGCGTCAGGCTCCTTCCCACGCACAGCGTGTCCGCGTGCTCCCCTGCCAAGGTGGCGAGCGCCGTCGTCGTGCGTTTAACGTCAACGAGCAGCGTTGAAACGGCGCGGCTGGCGAGCAGCATGAGGGCGGAGTCGAGGACGTCCTGGCTGGTGAGGGAGGTGTGCACGGCGGTTGCCGCGCCCGAGTCCAAGGATTTCACCCGGGCGCGCAGGTCACCAAGCAACGGAATCACAGGGTTGCCCCCGCCCTGGGCGCGTTCCGCCACAGAAGCGGCGTCGTAAGAACCGGGATCGGCGGCTTCGGCCACGACTGCGGCGGAACCTGCAGGAACGAGCCCCGCTTCCTCGAGGACAACCGCCCAGGCGGCTTCGACATCGAGGATCGCCGCGATCACGGCACGGTCCCCCGTCAGCGCCGCAACAGAGGGCGACGCCGAGACGGGGCTAAGGAGGCCGAAGTCGCCGTCGATCATGGCTGTGAGTCCGCGTTGACGCTGGTATCGAGTGAACCGTCCTGCTGGAAATCCAGGAATACAGTTTCGTCGCCGCCCTGCAGTCGGATGTCCCAAGTGAGGCCGCCGTCGGGGTCGCGACGGGCGATCAGGGTCTTGCGACGCTCGGGGTCCAGGGTGCTCAGGAGCGGATCGTTGGCCAGCGCTTCCTCGTTTTCCGGAAGGTATGCGCGGGTGAAAAGGCGGTTCATGAGGCCTCGGGCAAAGACTGCAACCGAGATGAACGGGGCCGAACCCGGCGAGGTTGGTCCGGGGTTGACGGTGGTGAAGGTGTACACGCCGGAGTTGCCCACGGAGCCGCGGCCCCACCCGGTGAAAGTGTAGCCATCGCGGACCAAGGAGCCGGTGCGCTGGACGATGTTGCCCTCGGAGTCCGGCTGCCAGATCTCCAGGATGGCGTCCGGGATGGTGTTGCCGGCGCCGTCGTAGACCGTGCCTTGGAGGCGGATGCTGCCCGGGCTTCCCGGGGCGAGGAGTTCGTTGTCCTTATTAAAGGGGAGGGCGTATCCGTAGAAGGGTCCGACGGTCTGGCCCGGTGTGGGTGTCAGCTTGCTCATGTGCTTACTCCTCGTCCCCGGCGTCGCCGTATGCTTCGTTTTCGGTCCAGGTCCGCTTGGAGCCGGTCAGAATGATGTCCCACCTGTAGCCGAGTGCCCATTCCGGGCTGGTCAGCTCGTGGTCGTAGGTGGCTACCAGGCGGTCCCGGGCGTCCTGGTCCACGATGGACTGGTAGATGGGGTCCAACGGGAACAGCTGATCGCCCGGGAAGTACATCTGGGTCACTATCCGCTGCGTGAACTCCGAGCCGAACATTGAGAAGTGGATGTGCGCCGGACGCCAGGCGTTCAGGTGGTTCTTCCACGGGTACGCACCGGGTTTGATCGTGGTGAAGCTGTACGAGCCGTCATCGCCAGTGATGCAACGGCCAACGCCCGTGAAGTTCGGGTCCAGCGGGGCGGGGTGCTGATCGCGTTTGTGGATGTAGCGGCCGGCGGCGTTGGCCTGCCAGATCTCCACGAGCTGACCGGCAACCGGGCGACCGTCGCCATCAAGGACCCGGCCGGCAACGATGATGCGCTCACCCTGCGGCTCGCCGTTGTGCTGAATGGTCAGGTCCGATTCCAGCGCGTGCACATCCTGGTGGCCGAAGGCGGGCGAGTAGAGCTCGATCGTCTCCGGATCCGCGTGGTGCAGGCTCTTGGTCGGGTGGCGCAGGATGCTGCTGCGGTACGGGGCGAAGTCCAGGCGCGGCATGGTCTCCGGCGCCCTGCCGTTCTTAAGGGCCTCCGCATAGCGGTCCCCGATGCCCCTCATCTCAGCGCTGAGATCCGCTTGGGTTTCCACTTTCTTGGAATCGTGCGCTGCATGCGGCTCGGCAGGTGGCACGAGCTCCTCGGATTCGAGCGCTTCTGCAGAGTTGACTTGTGCTGTCTGTTCTTGCGGCACAGTCGGCTCCTTTCGATGGGTTGGATTATTGCTTGAGGTTTATGACCGGTGCAGCGAGTCGTATTGGACGGCATGGCGCACCGGCGCGTTGGGCGCTCCGTAGCCGTCGTAGTTGCCGCGGCGTTCCACCATTTCGAAGAACACGCTGCCAACCGTGGCCGTGTAGAAGTGGAGGAATTCTCCGTTGGCGTCCCGGTCGTACAGGAGGTTGAGCTCCTTGAGGGTCGCCAGGAATTCCGGTTCCAACTCGAACCGTGCGTCCAGGTCTTCGTAATAGTTGGCGGGGATCTCCAGGAACTCGAGGCCCCTTGTGTGGGCGGACCGAGCGGTGGCCACAAGGTCATCCACCGCGAAGGCGATGTGTTCCTGGTACGTTTTGCGGGCAGTCTGCGCTTGCTGTGCCGGTGCCAGGTTCAGCACCAGCCTGACTGAGCCGTCCGAGGTTTCCATGACCTGCGAGCGCACCAGGCCGCTGGGACTCGGGACTTCGGCGAACGGCTGCGGTTCAAGGGCCAGGGCGCTGGTATAGAACAGGACGGCTTCGTCGAAGTGCTGCCACGGCTGGGCCAAATTAACGTGGTCAATCACCGCGCTGACGTCGGAGCCAGGGTGTTCCAGGCCCTCGCCAAACTCGTGCGTCCACGCGGCGGTTCCGTCCGGGCTGCCCTGGCACAGGAAGATTTCGGTGGAGTCCGGGGCGGAGATGCCTTGGAACACTTCCTCATCGGCCTGGACCTTGCGTGCCACCACCGGCGCTTTGAGTTGCTGGGCGCGAGCGGAGGCAATCACTGGGGAGTCGACGTCGAACCCCAAAGCGGCGATAGCCGGTTCGGCGTGCTGTGCCGCTTGCTCGTTGATGATCACGCGCGCCTGGCCCATGGTCCAAAGCTGTACGTCCTTGGTGCGATGGCGGCCCTCGAACTCGAAGCCAAGCTGGCCAAGGAGCTTCTCAAGCTGGGCGGTGTCGTCGGCCTTGACCTCGGCGAAGTTGAAGCCGGCGGGTTCGTTCACCTTGGGCAGCGTGGCCAGTTCCATGGGATAACGACGGCGGCTGGCGGCTTTTTGTTCGGATGCCGCGGCCGTGGCGTTGCTTTCGAGCCACTTGGCGCTCTGCTCTTCCAGCCAGATCAGGGAGCGCATGGCGTCCACAGCTGTCCGTTCGACGTCAGACTGGCGGAAGACGTCGTTGAAAACTTCCAGCGAAACCGGACCTGTATAGCCGGCCCGGACCACGTGGCCCATGAACTTGGCGAGCTCAAACTGGCCCTCGCCCGGGAACACCCGGTAGTGGCGGCTCCAGGAGAGGACGTCCATGGAGAGCTTGGGGGCGTCTGCCACCTGGACGAAGAAGATCTTGTCCGCGTTGATCTTCTCGATCGGAGCGGTGTCCCAGTCGCGGGAGAGGATGTGGAAGGAGTCCAGGCAGGTGCCGAGGTTGGGGTGGTCCACTATTTCGACCAAGCGATATGCGTGCTCGTAATCGTTGACGTACTTGCCCCAGGCCAAGGCTTCGTAGGCAACCTTGACGCCGTGGTCCCCGGCAAGTTCAGCAAGCTCGCCCAGTTGGGAGGCGCGAAGTTCGTCGTCGTCGATTGTTGCCGTGGCCACGTTGGAGCAGACCAGGATGGTGTCCATGCCCAGGCGGGACATGAGCTTGAACTTGGCCTCCGCCCGGCGAAGGTTGGCCTTGAGCAGGTCCGGGGTGACGCCGTCGAAATCGCGGAACGGCTGATAGAGGTCCAGACCCAGGCCGAGATCGGCGGCCATTTTCCGTACTTCCTCGGGGCTGAGCGGCGAGGTGACGAGGTCCTGTTCGAAGATTTCGATGCCGTCGAAGCCCGCTATTGCGCAGGCCTGCATTTTCTCTTTCAGGGTGCCGGAGAGGCAGACCGTGGCGATTCCGGTGCGCATCAGTGGGCCGCCTTCGCCAGTGCTGTGGCGGAGAGTTCGGTTGCAGCATCTTCCACGGCGATCAATTCCAGGAAGTGTGCCCGCATGCGGTCACGATCGGCGTCGCGTCCGGTGAAGAGCTGGAAAGCGTCGGCCGCCTGACCGACCGCCATCCTGCCGCCGTCGAGGACGTCGCAACCCTTGTCGCGCGCCTCGCGGACCAGGCGTGTGTCGATAGGTCGGTAGACGATGTCGGCAACCCAGTGGCGCGGTTCCAGGAGGTCGATGTCCAATGGAAGTCCCGGGTGGGCGGCCATACCGATAGGCGTGCAATGCACCAGGCCGTCGGCGAGCGGCATGATCTCCGGCAAATCGGTGGGAGTGCGCGGCGTGATGGTGGCGACCGGGAAAAGTTCGCCGAGTTCCGTCGCTCGTTCGGCTGCACGGGTGGGGTCCATGTCCACGAGGTCCAGCTGCTTTACGCCGGCTTTGAGCAGGGCATAGGCGACCGCGGATCCCGCACCGCCCGCACCAAGCTGGACCACGCGGTTCAGCTTCGCGTCCGGCAACCCGGAGGTGAGGGCCGCCCCGAAGCCGGAGAAGTCCGTGTTGTGGCCTATGAACCGACCATCCTGAATCAAGACCGTATTGACGGCACCCAAGCGACGGGCGTCGTCGGAAATTTCGTCAAGGTGCTCCAGTACCAGCTGCTTGCACGGGTGGGTGATGTTCAGGCCATTGAAACCCATGCGCTGGGCTGCGGTGAGGAGGTCCCCGACGGCGGCGGCCGGCAAAGCCAGGTCCAGCAGGTCAATGGGGCGGTACAGCAAGCGAAGGCCCTGCACGTCGGCTTCGCGTTCGTGCATGGGCGGTGTGAGAGAGGGCATGACGCCTTCGCCTATGAGGCCCACCAGAACGGACTCGGCTCGGTTGCTCATCCTAAAGCTCCTTTGACTTCAGCACCGCGGGCTGATGGCGCTTTTCGGGCGTCGCCGGTCCGGGTGTATTCAGATTACTACAAGTGTTCATATTCCGCACGCTTGTTCTTATAGCGAACATTTCCGGCGTACGCACCCAACTGAGTCGCACTTAAGCGCGTTTTGAGCGGTGAAAACGCGCACTATTGCGACCTAGTTGGGCTAGCGCTGGGGCAGGCGGGCCGCGAGTTCCGCCGCGGCCTCCTGCAAAGTGGGGACGTGGGCGATGAGTTCATCCATGGTGAGACGAAATACCGGAACAGCCGTGGCGACAGACGCAAAGGCGTGGCCCTGGGAATTGAGGACCGGCACTGCGACCGCGCGCATGCCGATCTCGTTTTCTTCATCCATGACCGCGTAGCCCTGTCGGCGCACCTGCTCAATCTCCGCCCGGAATGCAGCCCGATCGGTAATGGAGCGCTCAGTGAGGGCCTCCAAAGGCAACTCTTCGAGCAGCCGTTCACGTTCGGCGTCGTTCTCAAAAGCGACAATCGCCTTACCCACGGACGTAGTGTGCAGCGCGCCCAGATGGCCGGGATCGCTGGTGACGCGGAAGGTCTTGGGGCCGTCCACCTTGTTCACGGTCAGATGATGGTTTCCGTCGCGCACCGAGAGGATGGTTGCTTCCTCGGTCCGCTCCGTAACGCGCTGGAGAACGGGAAGAGCCGTTGCCGCAAAACCGTGGTGGTTGGAAACCCGCTGACCCAGCTGGAAGACCCGCAATCCCAGATGGTATCGACGGCCGTCGGGCTCGTAATCCACGAATCCATCGCGCGTCAGCGAACCGAGCAGCCGGTACGTCGTGCTGAACGGAAGCCCTGCGCTCCTGGCCAGGTCCGCAGCACTCGCGCCCTTGGGCTCATTTCCCAGCAATACCAACAGGCCCAGGGCCTTGCCGACCATGTCGGTCTTTATGTCCTCTTTCACACTCATGCTTAGATGCTCTCACATCGTGAGAGCTATTTCTAGATAGTGAGCACAAGTCTTGACAAGTGACCCCAGTCACGGCCACTATTGCTGTATTGCACAAGTAGCTCCCACCATGTGGTTACTTTGGGATTGATCTGGCCGCACCTCGCTCTGGTCTTCCCGCAGAAGCTAGATCCGCGACATCGTCGTCACAGAAGGAACACCTATGAGCCACACAATGCCGTCAGCGACGCCAGGCACAGTAACCCCAGCAGGAACTCCCAAGAAAGCGGCACTCGCCAGCTTCCTGGGAAGCGCAGTGGAGTACTACGACTTCTTCATCTTCGGCTCCGCCGCCGCCTTGATCTTTCCTCACGTGTTCTTCCCGGACGCGGACACCAACGCAGCCATCATGTCCTTCGCGACCTTTGGCTTCGCCTATGTTGCCCGTCCTGTAGGCGCCATCATCCTGGGGCACTTCGGCGACAGGATCGGCCGGCAGAAGGTCCTCATGTTCACCCTGGTCCTGATGGGCGCCGCCACCTTCGTGATCGGCTGCCTCCCGGACTTCAAGACCATTGGCTGGTGGGCTCCCGTCCTGCTGGTACTCGCCCGCCTCGCCCAGGGTCTCTCGGCTGCCGGCGAGCAGGCCGGTGCCTCCTCGATGACGCTGGAGCACGCTCCGGACAACCGCCGCTCGTTCTTCACCTCGTGGACGTTGACCGGCACCCAGGGTGGCCAGATCCTTGCAGCCTTGGTGTTCATTCCAGTTCTCGCGCTCCCGGACGAGGTCAAGTACGGCATCGGCTGGCGCATCCCGTTCTGGCTCAGTGCAGTAGTGGTCATCGTGGCCTACTTCATCCGACGCACGCTTCACGAGCCGCCGGCATTCGCCGAGGCCAAGAAGAACAACGAGATCGCCAAGCTGCCCGTCGCCGACCTCCTCAAGCTGCACTGGCGCGACGTCCTCCGGGTTGTGTGCTGTGCGTTCATCGCCGCCGTGAGCACGGTCTTTGGAACCCTGGCCATCAAGTACGCCCAGGACGTGGCCCACGTCAGCGGCACCATCACCTTGTGGCTCGTTGTAGTGGCCAACATTGTGGCCCTCGGTACCCAACCGCTCTTCGGCATGCTCGCCGACAAGATCGGCCGGAAGCCCGTCTTTATCTACGGTGCTGTGGCCAGCGCCATCATGACCCCGGTGTTCCTGCTGACCCTCGAATCCGGCAACGTCCCGCTGATGTTCCTGGTATCCGTTGTGTTCTTCTCCTTCGGCTACGCTGCCGCCAACGCTGTGTGGCCGTCGTTCTACGGTGAAATGTTCAGCACCAAGGTCCGCTTCTCCGGTCTGGCCATTGGCACGCAGCTCGGCTTCCTCATGGCAGGCTTTGCTCCAACCATCGTCACGGCCCTCGGCGGCACAAAGCCCGGCGGCTGGGTCCAGATCTCAATCTTCACGGCAGTCATCTGCGTGATCGCAGCGGTCTCGGCCATGACGGCCCGCGAGTCAGCAAAGGTCCCGACGGCGGAACTCGGCTTGCACAAGTAGGGCTCGCCCCCGCTCGCCGAAGGCCCGCCGTCGCCGAAGGCCCGCCGTCGCCGAAATCGCCGGAAAACGTCCAGTTCGCTGGAAGTTTCGGTATATATCAAGCTGTTTGTGGCAGCTGGGTGGGTTGTTTGTGGTTGATTCCTGCGGTGGGTGGTATTCCTGGCGCGGTGGGTCTGCGGCGGTATCTGTGAGGGTTGCGGGCGTAGCAGGC
>NZ_JAHOPC010000021.1:0-65876 GCF_019038615.1 Paenarthrobacter aromaticivorans | reverse complement strand
AACCAAAAAGGAGATCCGCCGGTGCGTGAAACGCTATCTCGCCCGACGGACCTACCGAACCCTTAACGCCACAAACACGGACCCACGCCACCCTTGACAACCATAGAAGGATCCCCGCGTTGTTCTAAGCGTCCGGGGTGGAACCGTCGCCGGCCGCCCTTTGGACAACCGCTTCAAGCTCATCCTTGGTGAGCAGTTCGCGGTGCCCATGCTTGGTTCGGTAAGCAGAGCGGCCCACCATGTGTGCGGAGACCGGTGCAGTGAGTAGCTGGAAAATCCAGGCCACCACGAGAACCGGCCAGACCCACCATGTACGCATTTGCAGGCCCATGGCCGCGAGCATGAGGAAAAGACCCAGGACCTGCGGTTTGGTTGCCGCGTGCATGCGGCTCATGAGATCGGGGAACCGCAGGAGGCCAATTGCGGCTCCGAGCGACATGAGGGCACCCACCACAAGAAACACTGCCGTCACTACGTCGATCACGGCATCCACACCGGTGGCTTCAGGAGTCATTGCCCTGATCCCTCCGATCTGCTACAAATCGGGCAAAAGTTACGGAGCCTACGAAGCCGATCACCGCGAGCGCCACGAGCAACACCAGGTTGTTCAGGTGCCGGTTCATCGCCATATCGATCGCAAGCGCTGCGCCGAGAATGGCCAGCAGGACATCCGATGCCAGCACGCGATCCAACAAGGAGGGGCCTATGGCGATACGGATGATCGCTCCCACCGCCGCCAAGCTGAGGATGACAGCCGTCACCAGCAGAACGAGTTCTTTCACAGAGCTGCTCCTTCCAGGCCCGGGGTTGGTTCATCCTGGAGCGCGTCGAGTTCCTCGCGCGTTCCCATGATCCGGATCAGCGCGGCCTCGATGTTCTGGACTTCCTGACGGATCTTGGCGATTCCGGCTTCCTCATAAATATTGAGCGCGTGTAGGTAAAGCGTGGACGTCGAGCGGTCCACTTCCACCACCAACGAGCCCGGGATCAGCGAAATAACGTGCCCGGTTGCCGTCACTATGAGGTCCGAATGGCTGCGCAACGGAACAGCGACGACGGCGCTACGCACCTTTGGCCCCTTCACTACGGCCAGGTACAGGACCAGGAAGCTCGCTGCCGCCACTTTGCCCAGGAATACCATGGCGAAGGAAATAGCGCGGAGAACATTGAACCTGCCGCTGAGCTCCACCGGCGGAAGATAGAAGAATTTGGCCACGAGCACAGCGATGAGCGCACCGAACAGCAGGTTGCCCGGGCTGAAGTCCCGCCACAGGGCGCCCCAGACGATGACCAGCCATACCAGCAGCGGCAGTTCAGTGCGGAAGGAGATCGGTTTTCGGCTCATCTGGCAGCCCCTGACTGACCTACGGACGGTACCTGCGCGGAGTCTCCCAGGACTGAATGAATGTAGGCGGTGCGGTCCAACATGATTTCCGCCGAGCCGTCGGCCAGGTGGAAGAGTGGGCCCGCAAAGACTGTGAGCGCAACACCGAAGACCACAAGGCCCGCGGTGGAGCCCACCATTGTCCGGGGAAGTACCCCCACGTTGCCTGAGGTCTGAAGCACCGGATCCGGGTACTCTGCGTCCTCGGGTTTGCGCCAAAATGCCCTGTTCCAAACACGGGCAATTGCCAACAAGGTGAGGAGGCTGGTGACGACGCCGCCCACTACCAAAACGATGGCCAGCGGCGTACCCAGTTGCACGCCCGCTTGGAGGAGCCCGAGCTTGCCCAGGAAACCCGAGAATGGCGGGATGCCCGCAAGGTTCATTGCCGGGACGAAGAACAACAGGGCAAGGAGTGGCGAGAGCTTGGCCAGGCCACCTAGGCGGTCAATGGACGACGAACCGCCCCGCCGCTCAATCAAACCAGTGACCAGGAACAAGCTTGTCTGCACGGTGATGTGGTGCGCCACGTAGAACACGGCCGCGCCAAGGCCCGTGATGGAGGACATTGCCAGGCCGAACACCATGTAACCGATGTGGCTGACCAGGGTGAAGGACAAGAGACGTTTGATGTCGCTCTGCGCCAAGGCACCCAGGATGCCCACCACCATGGTCAGCAGCGCCACCACCATTAAGGGCACGTTGAGGGTGTCGCCGGGAAAGAGGAGTGTCTCGGTGCGGACCATGGCGTAAACACCAACCTTGGTCAGCAAACCGGCAAACACGGCTGTGACAGGAGCCGGAGCGGTCGGATAGGAGTCGGGAAGCCAGAACGACAGTGGGAATACTGCCGCCTTGATTCCGAACGCCACCAGCAGCATCACGTGCAGGAGATTCTGGGTTCCTTGATCCAACTCGGCCAGCTTGATGGCGAGGTCCGCCATGGTGATGGTCCCTGTAGCTCCGTAAATCATGGCGATTGCGATGAGGAACAGGACCGACGACACCACGGACACCACCACGTACGTGACGCCGGCACGGATGCGCGGCCCCGTCCCGCCGAGGGTCATCAGCACGTAGCTTGCCGTCAGCAGGATTTCGAAACCCACGTACAGATTGAAAAGGTCACCTGTCAGGAAGGCGTTGGATACGCCCGCGACCAGGATCAGATATGTGGGGTGGAAGATCGAGACGGGCGCTTCCTGGTCGCCATCAGCCATGCCTTGGCCGGTGGCGTAGATCAGGACCGCGAGGCTTACGACGGTGGAAACCACCAGCATGAGCGAGGAGAACTGATCCACCACCAGCACCACGCCCCACGGCGGCAGCCAACCACCGAGCGTGACGGATGTGGTGCCTCCCTCCCACACGGACGCCAGGAGCAGGCATTCGAGCAGGAGTGTCCCGCTGAGTATCACGATGCTGACGACCCGCTGGGCAGCCGTGTGCCGGATCAGCACGAACGCGAGGGCTGCTCCGAGGATCGGAAGGAGGACAGCCAGTGGCGACAGGTTTGCGAGATTCACGCGCTGCCTCCTTCCCGGCTGGATGCCGTTTTGGGCGTTTCCGTCGCCTCTGGGTGCAGCCGTTCCTCGGGGGTGGACGCAGTCACCACGAACTCCGATGTTTCCAGCGGGACAATGGCGTCGTCTTCCGCGTCGAAGCTGGGAGTCCGGGCTACGCGGCGGTCTTCGAGGTCATCCTGGATCTCGTCTTGCCGTGCCAAGGCCCAGGTGCGGTAGATGATGCCAAGCATGAAGGCAGTGACGGCGAATGATATGACGATGGATGTGAGGATCAACGCCTGGGGCAGGGGGTCGTTGTACTGAGTGGAGGCTGTTTCCTTGTCGAACAGGGGAGCAAGGCCGGCGTACCCTCCCGTACTGAGGATCAGGAGGTTGGTGGCGTTGGCAAGCAGCATCAAGCCAAGGAGGACGCGCGTCAGGCTCCGCTCCAAAATCAGGTAGATGCCGCAGGCATACAGCACACCCATGACTATGAGGAGGGTCAGGTTGATGCTCATGGGTTGCCCTTCCCGGAGGCGGCAGTTTCAGCGGGCGCAGACTCGGCGACCCTGGTCTTTCCGGCCTTCGCGCCCTTCTCTTCAAAATGTTCGTCGATTTCGGCGCCCAGGCTGCGTAGAACGTCGAGCGCCAGGCCCACCACCACTATGTAGACGCCGATATCGAAGATCGTGGACGTGACGAACTTGACGTCCCCGAATACGGGCAGCCAAAACTCGATGATCGCGCTCTGGAACACGTGTCCGCCGAGGAGGAGGGGCACGAAACCGGACGCTGCGGCGGTCGCAAGTCCCGTCCCCAACAGCGTTCCGGCACTCACTGTCGCTGCCTCGCTCAACTCGAAGCGTCCACCGGCAAGGTAGCGGATAGTGAGGGCGAGGCCTGCGGTCAAGCCTCCAGCGAAGCCACCCCCGGGCAGGTTGTGGCCCGCAAGGAGAAGATAGATGGAGAAGACGATCATCGAGTGGAAAATCAGCCGGGTGACCACTTCGAAGATGATGGATCTCCGCTCGGGGGCCAGCGTCCTGCCTGCAACGAGCCAGGCATCACGGGTCACGTCCGTGAACTTTCTCGCCAGGGCCAGCCGGGCGCCGTCGCGGGAGTCACGGTCGACGCCGGTGCGGCGCCCCACGCTGCCTTCCGGCACTGCCTCTGAGGTTCTGATGCGATCGCCGCGGCTACGCACGAAGATCAGGCTGGCAACGCCCGTAGCGGCAACCGCTAGGACCGAGATTTCGCCGAAGGTATCCCACGCGCGGATGTCCACGAGGGTCACGTTGACCACGTTCAAGCCGCCGCCGCCTTCGTAGGCCAGCCGTGGAAATTCAAGGGAGACAGGAGGGGCGACGCGGGCCCCCATGGCGTAGATAGCCACGAAGATCATAGTGATACCGAACGCCGCGCCGATGATCACGCGGATCACCCGGAGGCGGCCACCCGTCCGGTCCCGTAGTTCGGCGGGTAGGCTGCGCATTGCCAAAACGAAGGCCACGAGAACGATGGTCTCCACCAGCATCTGGGTCAGTGCGAGATCAGGTGCACCTTGCAGGGCAAACATGAGCGCAATGCCGTAACCAGTAACAGACACCATGAGCACCGCCAGGAACCGCTTGTTGGCGCGGACAGCAGCAAGGGCGCCCACCACGATGCCCACTCCCGCGATCAACTGCAACGGAGAGTTCGGATCGATGAAATAGACGTCGTCGGGCAACGGTTTGTTGTTCAGGAGCAGAGCCGCGAGCGGCACTGCGAAGGCAACCGTGAGGATGACCGTCAGATAGAAGTACAGTGAACCACGCTGCGTGCGGCCCGTGACCCACACTGCGACGTCGTCCAAAGCGCCAATCGTGTGTCGGTAGGCGCGGTCGCCGTCCACCCAATCGGGAACCAGGCTTTGCACTCGTGCAACAACGTTGCGGCCGTAGAACATTGCGGCACCGGCCACAAAGGTGATTGCGGTCAGTCCCAGGGCGGGCGTGAGCCCATGCCACAAAGCCAGATGTCCGGCGTCGACGGCTTCCTCTCCATCCGCGAACAGCGCTGCGTAAGGCTGGATCCAACTATCGACCGGCGCGGGCCACAGCCCGTAAACAATGGTGAGGAAGCTCAAGAGCGCGGGCGCGGCCAGGAAGGCGGGCCTGATGGCTTTGAAGGGCGTGCGCTCTATACCCGGCTTCGTGGCAAAGGCACCCCACATGAATCGGGCGCTGTAAGCGAAGGTGAGGATTGAACCGAGCACGAGACCGATGAGGATCCAGATGCCCCAGTCCGGTGCGTCGTGACCATTTCCGTAGTGCACGAAGGCTTCAAAGACGGATTCCTTGGCCACGAAACCCGCCAGCGGCGGCACCCCCGCCATGGATGCGGCCGCAATCGCGGCCACAACCCCCAGGGCTCGTGAGGAGCGGAAGACGCCGGAGAGTTTCCGGATATCGCGCGTCCCGGACTGGTGGTCGATGATGCCGACCACCAGGAACAGCGCAGCCTTGAACAAGCCATGGGCCAGCAGAAGCCCAAGCCCGGCAAGGGCGGCGTCAGGTCTGCCCAGACCCACCACCATGGTGAGGAAGCCCAGTTGGCTCACTGTTCCGTAGGCCAGGATGAGCTTGATATCGGTCTGGCGGAGGGCCCTGTATCCGCCCACCAACATAGTGGCCAAGCCGAGGCCCAGGACCACGGGGAGCCAGAACTGCGATTCGGCGAATCCTGGCGCCAGGCGCGCGACGACGTAGATACCGGCCTTCACCATGGCTGCGGCATGCAGGTAGGCGCTCACTGGCGTCGGAGCCGCCATGGCACCCGGAAGCCAGAAGTGGAAGGGGACCAGCGCCGATTTGGTCACGGCACCCACCAGGATGAGAACGACGGCGGCCCCCACCATCCCGCTTGTGGTGCCGTTAACGAGCGTCCCGGCTTGGTCGAGGATGGTGGAGATCCGGTAGCTTCCTGCGGCTTGGCCCAGGATGATGAGACCCACCAACATCGCCAGCCCGCCCGCCGTCGTCACCATCAGCGCCTGCAGGGCAGAACGCCGTGCGGCCAGGCGGGTGCGGGCATAGCCGATGAGCAGGTAGGACAGGACAGTGGTGAGCTCCCAGAAGATGAACATCATGAGGAGGTCGTCGGACGTCACCAGGCCGAACATGGCACCGGCAAAAGCCAGGAGTTGGGCGCCGAACCCACCGAGCCCAGGGTCCTTGTTCTTGAAGTACCGGGCGCAATAGACCAGCACCAAAGAGCCAACGCCGAGGATGAGCAGTGACATGACCCAGGCGAGCGCATCCATCCTGAAGGCAAACTCGAGCTTCAGGTTCGGAATCCAGGGGAATACTTCTTCTATGCCGGCGCCGGAATATACGGGAGCGTGCTGGAGGACCAGCCAAATGAAGGCCACCGCGGGAACCGCTGCGAGGACATAGAAGGCGTTCCGACCAAGTTTGCCAAAGATCAAGGGCGCCACAGTTGCCGCTACAAAGGTGATGGCGAGAACTGTGATCACTGTTTTCTCCGCAAAGTCAGAAACGAATTGTCAAAAGTTGGAGCAGGCGGTCATACGTTGGGTTCAGTTGGACCAGTTTATCAAGGGGCCCGGACAGTTTTTGGCCGGAGCCGATGGGGCCTGCGGATGAATTCCCCCTGCGTTATTCACATAGCGGTCTGTCATCTGTCCGTCGCTGTCAGAGTCCCGATAGCATTCAGGCTATGAACGCGGCCGCAGTTCCCGAAGCCTCCCACCCAGCATCCGAGCTTGCCTCCGGACCTGCTTCCTCCAAGAAGGGCCAAATCCTTGCCTGGGCGTCTTGGGACTGGGGCTCTGCTGCGTTTAACGCCATCATGACCACGTTCGTCTTCACGGTGTACCTGACCTCCTCTGCCTTCGGCGGCGAGGACGCTGCATCTGCCGCACTTGGTGCTGCTTTGGCTGTCGCGGGCCTGGCCATCGCGTTGCTGGCACCGGTGACGGGCCAACGTTCGGATGCGGGCGGCCGACGCAAGCTCTGGCTCGGAGTCAACACTGCGGCCACAGCTGTGCTCACGGCCCTGTGCTTCTTTGTGTTCCCGCAGCCAGGATTCCTCCTGCTAGGTGTCTGCCTGATTGCGCTTGCCAATATTTTCTTTGAGTTTGCCGGCGTGAACTACAACGCCATGCTGGCCCAAATCTCCACCCCCAAAAACATCGGCAAGGTCAGCGGCTTTGGTTGGGGCATGGGATACCTCGGTGGGATCGTGGCGTTGTTGCTGGTCCTGCAACTGTTCGTCCAGCCGTCTTTCGAATGGTTCGGTGCATCCACGGAAGAATCACTGAACATCCGGCTTGTGGCCATTTTCTCGGCCCTGTGGTTCTTCATTTTCGCCCTTCCCGTGCTGTTCGCCGTTCCGGAAGTTTCCGTGAAAAAGGACTCTGCGTCCTTGGGATTCATAGCGTCGTACAAGCTGCTGCTCCGGCGCATCGCGGCCATCTATCGCACCAGTCCCCACACCATTTACTTCCTGCTGTCCAGTGCGATCTTCCGCGACGGCCTTGCTGCAGTCTTCACGTTCGGCGGGGTGATCGCGGCCGGGACCTTTGGTTTCGAACTCAAGGAAGTTATCTTCTTCGCGATTTTCGGCAACGTGGTGGCAGCGGTGGGCGCCATCATCGGTGGCTTCCTTGACGACAAGATCGGACCCAAGGCAGTCATCGTGCTTTCCTTGGTGGGTCTGCTGATCGCGGGCACGTTTATCCTGGTGCTTGGCAACGGAAACTACGTGTTCTTTGGAACCAGCTGGCCTGCCGCCAATACGTTCTGGATCTTCGGCCTGCTGCTGTGCCTTTTTGTAGGGCCAGCCCAGTCTTCGTCAAGGGCCTTCCTGGCCAGGCTAGCCCCGGACGGCGAGTCGGGAGAACTCTTCGGGCTGTACGCCACCACGGGCCGGGCTGTCAGCTTCCTGGCTCCCACCCTCTTCACCCTGTGCATCACAATTGCCGCTCCGATTGTTGAAGAAGGTGGAGCCCAGCGATGGGGCATCCTCGGCATCATGGTTGTCCTGCTAGCCGGCCTCCTGGTGATCCTGCCAGTGAAGCCGCCCAGCAAGACCCAAATCGCCGTGGTACCGGATCACTGACTTCACTGCAACAGCTGAGCGCGAACGCCGTACCAGTGCAGTTCCAACAGAGTTAGGGTGGAGATATGAACGTGGATGAGACTGAACTCCCGGGCCTTGGGGTCCGTAAGGATTTCGTCACGGCCTCTGGCCGTCGCATCGGTGTCGTGGAGCTTCGCGAGGGTGAGACGGAGCTCTTCGTGTCCACTTGGGATGACCCGGACACCTGCCAGGCCTCCATTCCCCTTACTGCCGATGAAGCCGCAACTCTTGGCAACCTCCTGGGCGGGCAACATATCGCCATGCGCCTGGCAGAGGCCCACCGTGAGATACCTGGCATCGTGACCCGCCAGTTCTCCATCACCCCTGACTCCCCGTTCGTGAACCAGCCCATGGGCAAAGCCCAGGTCCGCACCCGCAGTGGCGTTTCGATCGTCGCGATTATGCGCGAAGGCGAGGTCGTCCCCTCGCCCGCACCCGACGTCGTACTTCACACGGGTGATTTGCTCGTTGCGGTTGGCACCCAGGAAGGCCTCGACTCGGCGGCCGATATCCTCCGCAACGGCTGACCCACCATGGATCCGCTCGCACTAGCCCTCGTTGAACTGGGGGCCGTCGTCTTCTGCCTCGGTCTCCTTGCTCGACTAGCGGGCCGGATTGGCATGTCCCCCATTCCGCTTTACCTGCTGGGTGGCTTGGCCTTCGGTGCAGGCGGCTTCGTCAAATTGGATGGCATGCATGAATTCGCCCATCTTTCGGGCGAAATCGGCGTCATCCTGCTGCTGTTGATGCTCGGATTGGAATACACCGCCTCCGAACTCGTCACCGGACTCAGACGCTCATGGCAGGCCGGTGTCCTGGACTTCGTCCTGAATTTCCTCCCCGGCGCCGGAATTGCCGTTCTTCTGGGCTGGGGTCTTGTGGGCGCCATCGTGATGGGTGGCGTTACCTATATCTCGTCCTCAGGAATCGCGGCGAAGGTCATCACGGACCTAGGGCGGATCGGTAACCGCGAAACTCCCGTGGTGCTTTCCATCCTCGTTTTCGAGGACCTGGCCATGGCCATATACCTACCCATTCTCACTGCCATCCTGGCCGGTGTTGGGTTCCTGGGTGGGTTGCAGACGGTGGGCATCGCGCTGGCTGTCGTCACGGTAGTCCTGATGATCGCGCTCAAACACGGGCACCGCGTCTCCCAAGCCGTTCACAGCGAGAACTCGGAAGTGTTTCTGCTGAACGTGCTCGGCCTGGCCCTCCTGGTTTCCGGTATCGCCTCCGCCCTGCAGGTCTCAGCCGCTGTGGGTGCATTCATGTTGGGCATCGCCATCTCCGGCGCCACGGCCCACAATGCGACCCGCATCCTTGAACCCCTGAGGGACTTGTTTGCCGCGATCTTCTTCGTTGCCTTCGGCCTCAATACGGACCCCACGTCCATCCCGCCGGTCCTGGGCTGGGCGCTGCTCCTCGCCCTGCTGACAACTGCCACGAAAATGTTCACGGGATTCTGGGCAGCCAAACGCGCAGGCATCGCAATGCCGGGCCGCTTCCGTGCGGGAGCGGCCCTGATTGCGCGTGGTGAATTCTCTATCGTCATTGCTGGCCTGGCGGTGGCCTCGGGAGCCGTACCGGACGAGGTCGCAGCCTTGGCTACGGCTTACGTCCTCATCATGGCCATCACGGGTCCGCTGGCCGCTCGCTTCGTGGAACCTGTGGTCAAGGCACTGCGCAGGAGCCCCCGCACACCGCCGCGGACTGCCGAGCGCGCCAGCGCCTGACGGGTAGCGCTGAACGCTTGGCGCCTGACGCCCAGCCTGTTTCCGGCTAGATCGCCGTCCGGTGGAAATTCTGGTGGCTTCGGCTGGCGGTCGGTCCGCGCTGGCCCTGGTAGCGGTTGCCGTACTCACCGGAACCGTAGGGGTGTTCCGCTGAGGACGTCAGGCGGAAGAAGCACAACTGGCCGATCTTCATGCCCGGCCATAGCTTAATGGGCAGCGTCGCCACGTTGGAAAGTTCCAGCGTGACGTGTCCGGAGAACCCCGGATCGATGAAGCCAGCGGTGGAGTGCGTCAACAAACCAAGCCGGCCGAGGGAAGACTTACCCTCAAGACGGGCAGCGATGTCATCGGGCAGGCTGACGGTCTCATACGTTGAGCCCAAGACGAATTCACCCGGGTGCAGGATGAAAGGCTCATTGCCTTCAACCTCCACCAGCCGGGTCAGTTCCGGCTGCTCCTCGGCGGGGTCGATGTGGGCATATTTGTGGTTGTCGAAGAGCCGGAAAAACCGGTCGATCCGCACGTCCACGGAAGACGGCTGAACCATCGCGGGATCGTACGGTTCAAGGACAATCCGTTGGGAGTCTATTTCGGCACGAATATCGCGGTCAGAGATCAGCACAGCATCAAAAATACCCCATGCATTGTCCGCGCCGCCCCATGGGACTATAGTTCCCGGACATGTAAAGCCGCGCCCGTACTTGGGGGCAACGAGCATTCGCGGGGTTATTGTGGGGAAATTGTCAGCGCCTGCGGCTATTGTGCTGGCTGGCGCGCTTGCCATATTGGTAGCCGCGTCCAGCCAAATCCTGCCAGCTACAGAGGCCCTACCGGGCGGCGGCACTACTTCTTCGGGCAGCGTCCCTTCCGGCCTCACGGCCCCTGAAACGAGTACGACGCCGGACCCCGCACTTTTGGAGGCCACCCCCGCCGCCAGCGAAGAAGCTGGCGGCCCTACGCCGGACCCGGGTCCAGGGACGAGTCCCGGTTCCGAAAGTGGTGCGCCGAGCAGACCGGTCGCAGTAGATCCGATGGTTGAGACGCCCCCTCCGGTGCCGAACATCGGGCCCTCATGGGGCCCGGACGATCCTTCCTCGTACGGCACTCCCTCCGCGAGTCCGGAGGCCAACGAACCAGCCGTCTCGACTCCTCCCGCCTCTGCACCGTCGTCGGCTCCTCCCACCGTTCCAACGCCGACGGCACCTGCCGCGGGACCTGGCCCGTCGGAGTCACCGACGCCAACAGCGCTACCAACTCAAACCACGTCACCGCCAACACCCTCAGCAACTCCAACATCTACGCCGTCACCAACGGCTTCCGCGCCGTCACCAACGGCAACCCCACCCTCCTCAACGACGTCCACTCCCACACCCTCACCAACCCCCACGCCCTTCCCCGGGAAGACCCCGAACAGCGATGCGGATCCGGACAACGGTGCCCTCGCGCTTCTCCCGGACGACAACACGGCGGCGATCTTGACCGTGTTCAACGCCATCAACAGCTACCGCGCTTCTTTGGGCCTGGCCCCGGTGAAATATCACGCAACCGTGGCGAGCATGGCGCAGGAATGGTCGAACAGCATTGCCAGCCGTGAAGTGATCCAACACAGGCCGAACTTCTGGATGGACCCGCGCGCGCTCAACCCGAACAACGGTGCGGGTGAGGTCATTGCCGTCCGATGGGATCGTGACGCTGCCCAACTGGTGGAGTGGTGGAAGGGCTCCCCCGGTCACGACGCCTTGCTGCGCGATCCGCGCTTCAATGTGATGGGCATCGGAATCACCTACACGGACGGCAATTGGCAAACAACGCCCAACCGCTACACACTGTGGGGCGTGGTGAACTTCTTCGGCTACACCACGCTGCCCGCCGGAACCACTACGCGCCCAGGCGGGACTGTCACGCCGCCCACGGATCCTGTGGGTGTGTGCGAACCCGGCGGCAAGTACCAGCCGCCTACCGTGAATCTCAGTGCTGCGGCCATCCGCAGCGCTGCAGACCTTGTATCCATCAGCCCGGACGGAACGGTTTATTCCTACCCATCCTTGGGTAACGCCAAATACGGCACGGCCCGCAAGATCGGCATCGGTTTCACCGGGTTGAAGGAGTTGTTCGTTTCCGATTGGGACCGCGACGGCGTCTTTGACCTCATCGCCCAACGCCTGGACGGGGCGCTCCTGGTGTACCCGGGCAGGCAGTCCGGCGGCTTCGGATCGCCCGGAGTCCTGGGCCAGGGGTGGGAGTCCCTGAACATAGCCGTGGGTACTTGGTGTGCAAACAACCGTCTCCCGCAAATTGTGGCCATGGATGCATCCGGCGGCCTCTGGTTCTACAAGAATTCCGGTATGACGTACATACGCACCCAGGCAGCAATCGGAACAGGCAACAAGGCCGTCCGGCTCAGCATGGTGGACTACAACGCCGATGGTTTCCAGGACCTCCTCACTGTCGAGCCCAATGGTTACCTGAGGCTGTACCGCGGCAGCGGGCTGGCCATCCCGAAGCAGGAGGCCAGGCCTGTGGTGGGTGCGGAGTGGACCGACTACACCGGTTTGCGTTCACTTCAAGGAGTGACCGGCTCAAACACCACGGGCGTCGCGGGCCTTGGCACCAATGGAGTATTGGAGTATTGGGACCTCACCTCGGGAGGCCTGACGACGCCGGTCATAGTCGGGGGCGGTTGGAGCGGCTTCAAGCTCGCCCAGTAGGGAACAACCCAGTAGTGAACAACCCAGCAATCAAACCGTCTGGCCGGACTCAATCACGGTCTTGAGCTGCTCCAACTGGGCAACTTCACTTTCCATGGTTTTCTGGATCATGCTGTTCATGAGTTTTTGCAAGCCCTTGGGGTGGTACTCCAAGGCGAACCTGAGCCGGGTGGTCTTGCCTTCGGTGCTGAGGTAATAGCCGCCGGTGGGCCGGGCGGGTCCGGCCACCACGGCGAAGCGGACTTCCGCGCCCGGCCGGGCCTCCGTGATCTCGAAGTCAGCGGCGATCGGCCGTCCTCCCGGGCCAGTAAGGGTCTGCTGATAAACCGCGCCCTTCTGGCCACGGACACCGGATCGAAGCGAGATGCTGCGCACGCCCGAACGCCAGAGCGAGTTGTTCATACCATCCATGAGGAATCCATAGACGGTCATGGCATCCCTGCTGATCACCACTTCATAAGCTGCAAATGCCACGGAAACCTCTTTCGGCGTACGGTTCGAATGTCGTAGCCCGGTTCCCCATACACTGCAGCTAACACCTTCAGAATAGTCAGCCGCGCTTGCCTGCGACACACGACAAACGAGCCTTGACCGAATGGTTACCTGGCGATGTATCTGAGACACAGCTGACACATAGTCCCGGGCCGGGTAGAGTTCGTGCCGCTGGCAAAAACCAAATTGGGGGCGTAATGCGAGTACTGAAACATCCGTTTGTCCATGGCAACGCACGACGACGGCTGGCCGCTTGCGCAGCATTCCTCGCCATGGCTGTGGCTGGCGGAGTCATGACCGCTGCGCCGGCGTCGGCAACGCCGCTTCCAACAACGGCTCCCGTGGCAGCGGCATCCGCAATCGCGAACAAAATGGCAGCGCCCACCACCGTAAATCCCCTGCCCAGCGTGGATCCCATCGGGAACCCTGCTAGCTTCTCTGTCCTGGTCAACAAATCCCGGCCACTGAATCCCGTCAGCTACGCCCCCAGCGACCTCATAAATGCCCGCGGCTCTGGACAGTACATGCGGGCTGAAGCCGCCGCGTGGCTTAACGGCCTCTTCCAGGGAGCAGCCGATGCTGGCACCGGCGGCCTGTCGATCGTGAGCGGCTACCGTTCGTATGCCCAGCAGCAGGAAGTGTATGCCTACTATGTCAGCATTTACGGCCAGGCCTATGCAGACACCATCTCAGCACGTCCCGGGTATAGCGAACACCAGACCGGCCTCGCCATGGACATCGGCAATGCTGCTGGTTCCTGTGGCCTGAGCACCTGCTTCGGAGATACAGCAGCCGGCAAGTGGGTGGCAGCCAACGCCCACAAGTACGGCTTCATCGTCCGTTACCCCAACGGCTACACGGGCACCACCGGGTACAGCTACGAGCCTTGGCACTTGCGCTACGTTGGCGTCGCGCTGGCCACTGATATGAACCGGCGCGGATTCCCAACGCTGGAGCACTACTTCGCTGGAAACCCAGCGGCCGCTGCGAGCATCAAGTCCGGCGCCGACCTCGTAGCTGCCGACGCGTCAGGGCGGATGCTGCGTTACCCCGCGACGGCGGCTGGCGGGTATGGGGCACCCCTCCAGATCGGTTCGGGCTGGACCGGCTTGAAGCAGGGGTTCGTGGTGGACTGGGACATTGATGGCATTTACGACATCCTTGCGCAGTGGAACAACGGCGTCCTCGGCGTTTACCGCGGCCTTCCCGGCGGCGGCTTCGCCGGTCAGGTTGTCGTGGGGAACGGCGGCTGGGATCGCATGACCATCACCGTGGGCAAGTGGACGCACGCGCACCCCCGGCCCGGCGTCGTCGGATATTTTCCGGATGGTGTGCTGCGCTACTACCCCAACACTTTCGGCGGTGCGCTGAGCGGTCCGCAGGTCATCGGCAACGGCTGGAACGGCCTGGAACTGACCATGGCCGACTGGGAGGGCGACGGAGCCAATGACATCCTGGCGAGGACAGCTTCCGGTTCCTTGATCAATTACCGAGGAGACGGCTGGGCTGGTTTCTTTGGCCCGGCCACCACCGTGGGCACGGGTTGGCAGTACATGCGCACGCTGCTGCCGAGCTTCGGGCTGACCGGCGCGGGCACTCGCGGCGTCACCGCGCAAACTGCTGAAGGCAACCTCTACAACTACGGCCTCGGCAGGGGTTCCTGGACCACCTACGCGCAGGTTGGATCCGGTTGGAATGGCCTGAAGCTCTTCAAATAGACATGGTCGCGCGCCTGTCATGAGGACCGCCGGAACTGCGCTAAGCTAGGACTCGCTCCGGCGAATACCCGGAGCGACGCGGGCGTAGCTCAATGGTAGAGCGCTAGCTTCCCAAGCTCGATACGCGGGTTCGATTCCCGTCGCCCGCTCCATCATGACCCCCTTGCCTCCGGGCAGGGGGTCATCTCGTTAAGAACCCGTATGGTCCTGACCCTCTTTGGCAGCGAACCCCGGCGAAATACTGGCAAATCAACGCATTGTGGTTGTCGCCGAATTCAAAGTCGGTCAGGAAGCCACGCAACTGGGAATCACGACGGCGGCACTCACCAGATAAGGCCCTGCGCCCGTCGACCCGGGCGGCCACCGAGCCTAAACTCGTAGATACATCCACCTATCCGGGAGGTCCTCCAATGACTCTCACCGACGATGCTGAGGCGGGTCCACTCGCCGTCATCCACCGCCTGCTGGAAGCCACGAACAAGCATGATCTTGAAGCCTTGGCCGAATGCTTCGCGCCTGGCTATGTCAATGAGACGCCTGCCCACCCCACCAGGGGCTTTACGGGCAGGGACGCTATCCGTAGCAATTGGGAACAGCTCTTCACGGGAGTGCCGGACATCAAGGTTCGGATGGTGTCCCACAGCGTGTCCGGCCACCAGGCCTGGACCGAGCTGCATATGCAGGGCGCTTGGCGGGATGGCACGCCACATGAGCTCACGGGCGTCATCATTTTCGGCGTGGAAGAGGGCGTCATCAACAGTGCCCGGTTCTACATGGAGCCTGTGGAGCACTTCGTCCGCGTTGACGACACCGCGGACCGCGTCAGCCACCGGGTAACCCATGGCCGGCCCGCCGTCGAGCCCGCCCAGTGAGTCCAGGCCACTAGATCCAAGCCAGTGAGTTCAGAGCCAGGGGTCGTCAGCCCAGGCTGACGCCCCGGCCCCGATCCGGTTATGCCGTTTGCGTCCGGTCAACGATCCGGAGTACGCGACGCCGGTCACGCAGGTCCACCTTGATGTGCAGGGAAGCCTTCCGGGCCAGCACGACGGCGACCACAGCCGCCGCCGCTGCCGGCACACCGCCAGCCACAAGGATGGCCAAGTGCGGCCCCAGGTGCTCGGCGAGCCAACCCATGACGGGGCCGCCAATTGCCTGGCCGCCGATGAGCACCACCAAGTACAGGCTCATGACCCGGCCTCGAATGCTCATGTTGGAACTGGTCTGCACCATCTGGTTTGCCGCCGTCAGGAACATGAGGCACCAGAATCCAGCCAGGACCATCGAGACGCTGAACCAGACCATGGACGGCATCACGGACGCTAGGCAGAGCATCAAGCCATACAGTCCGGCCGAGAGCACCACCGATCGCAACCGCAGTTGACGACGTCGAGTGGACGTCACAGCTCCCGTCAGTGCGCCGAGCGCAACCATTGCGTTCAGCAGGCCGTAGCCTCCGGCCCCGGCGTCGTACACGTGGTCCGCAAAGGCGGCCAGCAGCACCGGAAGGCTCATCGCGAAAACAGCTATGAATCCGGCCATCAGCCATGGCCAGTAGATGGTGGGTTTGCTGAGGGCGTACTGGAGGCCTTCGCGCAGCATGCCCTTCTTGCGAGGCGTCGGCCGGCTAAGGTGCAGCTGGTCTTTGCGGAGGATCAGGAGCATAGCGACGGTCGAGCAACATGCGACTGCATTGGCCGCGAACGCCCAACCAGCGCCCACAGCAGTGAGCAGCCATCCCGCGAGTGCCGGACCGATCAGGCCACCGAGCTGGAAGGTTGTTGAGTTGACGCTGATGGCGTTGCGCAGGTACTTGGGACCGACGAGTTCGTTGACGAATACCTGCCGCGCCGGCTGGTCCAGCACGGTTACAAAGCCCAGGACCAGGGCGATCGCGTAGACGTGCCAGACTTCTACGCGGTGGCTGAGGGAAAGCGCCGCCAATGTCGCAGCAAGAACGGCAGCCGCGGACTGGCAGATGATGAGGATCTTTCGCTTCGCGAAGCGGTCAGCCATCATGCCGCCCCACGGGCCAAGGAACAACGACGGCATGAACTGCAGGGCCACGGTAATTCCGACGGCGGTGACGGAGCCTGAGAGCTGCAGCACCATCCAGTCCTGGGCAATGCGTTGCATCCAGATCGCAATCACGGCAATAAAGTGGCCGATTGCGAAAATCCTGAAGTTGGGTACCTTCAGGGAGATAAAGGTGTGCCGCCAGGGCAGCTTTTCGCTTACGACGGCGAGTGGCTGGGTGACGGTGTCCGGCGTTTGCGGCGCGGACAGGGAATCGATGACGGGCTGGCTGACATTTGCCGCTGAAGGCGGTGGGGGTGCCAAAGATAGTCCTCGGATCGAGAGTTTCGGTGGGATGCCTTTAACGCTATGGTTGCCAGCAGCAATTATGGAAGCGTATTGCGCCTATAACTAGCATTGCGGATTGCAATGATGCGCCCGTACTTCCGCACTAATTCGACCCAGCGCTTGAGGAGTTCCGTGTTCGAACCTGTCCAGCTCCGTTCCTTCCTGGCCGTCGCTGAGACGCTGAGTTTCACCAAGGCGGCCGAGCGATTGGGCTTGGCCCAGCCAACAGTGAGCCAGCACGTCCGCAAGCTCGAAGCCGCCGCAAAGCGGGTCCTGGTGGCCCGTGACACCCGGGAAGTCCGACTGACGGACAACGGTGACGCCATGGCTGGTTTCGCCCGCAGCATCCTTGCAGCCCACGACTCCGCAGCACGATACTTTTCGGGTTCCGCAATGCGGGGCCGTCTTCGGTTCGGCACTGCGGACGACCTCGCAATCACAGGCCTCCCGCGGATCCTGCGCGAATTCCGGCAACTGTATCCGCAGATCAACCTGGAACTGACCGTCAGCCAAAGCGACCAACTCTACAAACGCCTCAACGCCGGCCAGCTGGATCTCGTCTTCGTGAAGTGGGTGGCTGGCGCCAAGGAAGGCACCGTGGTCCGGCATGACAACTTCGCGTGGGTTGGCGTCGAGCAAACACTCCTTGAGCCGGGTGCTCCGGTGCCGCTGATTGCCTACCCTGCGCCAAGCCTGAGCCGAAAGTTGGCGATCGATGCTTTGGAAGCGGCAGGGCGCACGTGGCGCATCACGTGCAGCACCAAACAGATCAGCGGCGTGCTGGCCGCAGTGCGGGCGGGCATTGGCGTTGCGGTGATGCCCGCATCCCTGGTTCCTGAAGACCTCAAGGTGATCACCCAGCGCTTCGACCTCCCGCCCGTGGGCGACGTCGATTTCACCTTGATCCGAAATCCCCTGGCCAACGCTGAGGTCATCGATGCCCTGACACAGGCGATCATGGGGAGGACCCTGAGTAAGTCGAACTAACTGATGGGCCGGCTCGCCTGGTGGCGGCGTTGCCCGGCCCACCATCGTGCGATTCGTAGATCGCTAAGGCCGAAACGACCGTCAGGCAGCGCGGCCTGGATCCGATCGACGTCGAACCTCAGAACTGGGCGAATTTCCTCCGGAAGCTCCGACGCGAATGGCGCGGGCTCGCTGACACCCCACGCGAGCATCTGTGCTTGTGCTTTTGCAACAAGTGGGACCACCATTGTCCACTCCGTGAGCTGCGCAAGTATGCGGATAGCCCACACCGGGACCGGCACGTAGACAGGGCGCCTGCCTGCGACTTGTGCAATTCGACGAACGGCCGCGCCAAGTTCCAGCTCCTCGGCTCCGACGACGGCGACCGTCGGGCTCGGAATGCGCCCCTCAAGGGCGGCAAGCAAAACGTTGACGGCTTCCTCGACGGGTACGGGGCGGACTGTCCGCTCGCGATAGCCGACAGTGGCGAAGACCGGCCACGTTCGGACGGCCCGGGTAACGTGGTCCACCATATGATCACCCGGGCCGTAGATCATGCCCGCCTTAAGGATGGCGTGGTCGATCCCGGACCGCCGGACGAGTTCCTCGGCAGCCCACTTCGTCTCATGGTAGGGCGATCCACAGTCAGGGCGGGCCCTGAGGAAGCTCAGCATAACGATCCGCTGCACGCCCGCTCGTCGGGCTGCCTCAATGACAGCCCGGGTACCTTCGACGTGTACGCGGTTGAAGGTCTGGTCTCCGATCTCGCGATTGATACCCGCGCAGTGGACGACGACCTCGCACCCGGAGAACGCCGCCGTCAGGGCCTCCGCATCATCGATCTGCACTCCTGTCCGACGAGAGATCACCACCGTGTCCTCGCTGCCTAGACGTTCTGCCAAGTGGCGGCCAACAAACCCGGTACCACCGGTAATAGCTACACGCATCACGTTGCTCCTTCGCTTATTAGCAATGAAGCTAAACTGTATATAGCAATCGTGCTATATTGCAAACATGGCAGATACCGCATCCGACATCTTCGCCGCGCTCGCGCACCCTACGAGGCGGCAGATTCTTCAGGACCTCAAGGACGGCGAGTTGGCCGCGGGCGAGATCGCTGCGAGATTCAGCGCTACCGGCCCAACCATTTCCCGTCATCTGAGTGTGCTCCGCCAGGCCGGCCTGATCGCAGAGCGGCGCGACGCCAATCGCATCCTGTACTCGCTAGTCGGCGAGCGGCTCGCTCTCTCAGTCGGCGACTTCCTCTCAACTGTCTGCCCAGAGCAGATCGTGTTGCGCGAGGTCCGGAAGCGCAACACCTCACGCCCCTCGTCGATTTCACCTGAGGCCTGACCCGGCAGCCGTAGGACGCTCGCCCACTCATTCACGCCACAGTCAAACGGCCGTCCGTAAGCTTCCATTACCGAGCCGATCCGGGGTCAGGGATGGATCTGTAGCGTTCAGAAGTGTTCAACCAGCGATACGCCCTTATCGGGTAAGCGCATTCCAGCTATCCTGAACCAATGATCGACCTCACTACGTTGGCGGACCTCACGCCCGGCATTTGTTCCGTCACCCTACGGGATTCGGGGATTGACGACGTCGTCCGCATTTCTGCCGACGCAGGTTTGGCAGGCATCGAGTGGGGCACTGATGTCCACGTCCGCGACGCCGCATCGGCTGCCCACGCCAAGGAAGCCACTGAAGCGGCCGGCCTCACGGTCCTTTCGCTTGGCTCTTACTACCGCGCTGGCGACTTCGGCGATTTCGGCCCGACTTTGGAGCTGGCGGCGACCTTGGGCGCACCTCGAATACGCATCTGGGCTGGAGAGCTTGGTTCGGCAGACGCCCAAGACAATCATTGGGATGCTGTCGTAAAGGACACGCAACGGGTGGCAGACCTGGCGGCCGCGCGAGGAATAGCCATCGCCCTCGAGTATCACGGCAACACCCTCACCGACTCCCCCGAAACAACACTTGAGCTCCTGCGACGCGTCAACCACTCCAACGTCGGCACTTACTGGCAACCAGCCGTCGGGCTTTCCGACCAACAGGCACTGGACTCGCTCCACCGGGTGTTGCCCCACGTCATTGGCGTCCACTGCTTTTCCTGGGGACCCAAAGCCGAACGGTTCCCGCTCCGGAACAGGAAGCTGCTGTGGCAGACGGTGTCGGACGCCCTGCGGGGAAACGGCAAGGACATGGACATCATGCTGGAGTTCGTTGAGGACGACCTGCCGGACAACGTGCTCAACGACGCAGCATTCCTCCACACCATCACACTCGGGGAAGACTAGCGCCACCTGAACGGGGCTTCAGTTTGGGCCAATGCATCAACTACGCAGTTTCGCTCTCCACCGGAAGCTCCGTGCTGCGGCGGAGCTTGACGGAACCAACCACAGAGCCTCCATCCGGGTCACCGGCCGCAAGCCGTCCAATGTCCTCCAGTGGCAAATACACCGTGGACAGGGCAGGACGGAAGTCCCGCAGGGTTTCGATGTCGTCAAAACCAGCAATGTTTGCGTCACGGGGAATCCACACGCCCTCTGCCCGCAGTGCAGCGGTCACACCGATGGCCATGACGTCGTTCGCCGCGAAGATGCAGAGTCGTTCGTCGGAGGCTTTGATCCGTTCGGCCAGCGCCAGCCCGGCGTCGTATCCTCCCGCACGGTTGAAGCCTGTACGGATAACCTCAGCGCGAGGCCGGCCGGCGTCGCCGAGTCCGCGCTGGAAGCCGCGGATCCGGTCATCAGAGGTAAAGAGCCCTTCAGGTCCGGCAACAACGACGAATGCGCCGTCATGCGAGGCAGCCAACTCGTCGGCGAGCTCCGCTGCGAGGTCCTCGTTGGGCACCTCAACTACGTGGTAGCCCTCGTCCGCAGCGGAGCCCACGATCGGGTGACCTACTACGCCTACATGTCCGCCATTACGGCAATAGCGATCCAACTCGGCAGCGAGTTCCAGATTGCCTTGCTCGTCCTCGGGCCGCGCCGAGCGTGAACCCGCGATCACGATTGAATCTGCGCGGCGGGCAGCGAAGGCTGCCACAGCTTCCCGCTCATCCGAAGGAGCGCCGGAGGTGCTGGCCAACAGGACCATGCGGTTCTGTTGGCGGGCTGCCTCCTGGACACCGCGGGCAATGGCAGAAAAGTAGGGGTCGGCGATGTCGTGGACAATCAGGCCGATCAGTCCTGAGCTGGACTTTGCGAGCGCCTGGGCCTGGGCATTGGGGACGTAGCCGAGCTTTTCGGCGGCCTCACGGACGCGCTCCGCAATATCCTCTGCGGGCTTACGGGTGGAACCGTTGAGGACACGGGACGCCGTTGCAAGGGAGACCCCTGCCAAACGGGCAACTTCACTCAATGTGCTGGCGGCCACGAGGCCCTCCTTTTCTGCAAGCCTTCAAGACTGGCGCTAAAGAAATTATGGCAGTCTTCGCCCATTTTTGGGAAAGCGCTTGCCAAGCGCACTGGGAATGGTGCATGATCAATGCAACGGGAATGCGCTTTCCCACCTTCTTGAATTGCAAACACCGGCAACCACAGCGGCCGGCACACAAGGACCTGGAGAAAACATGGGCTACGAAACAAAGACGATCCGCATCGCCATGAACGGCATCACCGGCCGCATGGGTTACCGCCAGCACTTGCTGCGGTCCATCCTCCCTATCCGCGATGCCGGTGGTTTCACTCTCGAAGACGGCACCAAGGTTCAGGTGGAACCGATCCTCGTTGGCCGCAACGAAGCCAAGATCCGCGAACTCGCCGAACTCCACAAGGTCTCTGAATGGTCCACCGACCTGGACGCCGTCATCGCCGACCCCACGGTGGACATCGTGTTTGACGCCTCAATGACCAGCCTTCGCGCCGCCACCTTGAAGAAGGCCATGCGAGCAGGCAAGCACATCTTCACCGAAAAGCCCACGGCTGAGACTCTTGAGGAAGCAATCGAGCTGGCACAAATCGGCAAGGAGTCCGGCGTCACCGCAGGCGTCGTGCACGACAAGCTGTACCTCCCGGGCCTTGTAAAGCTCCGCCGACTCGTGGACGAAGGCTTCTTCGGCCGCATCCTCTCCATCCGCGGCGAGTTCGGCTACTGGGTCTTCGAAGGCGACGTCCAGGCAGCCCAGCGCCCCTCGTGGAACTACCGCAAGGAAGACGGCGGCGGAATGACCACGGACATGTTCTGCCACTGGAACTACGTGCTTGAAGGCATCATCGGCAAGGTGAAGAGCGTCAACGCCAAGACGGCTACCCATATCCCCGCACGTTGGGATGAGGCCGGCAAGGAATACAAGGCCACTGCAGACGACGCTTCCTACGGCATCTTCGAGCTTGAAACGCCGGGCGGCGACGAGGTCATCGGCCAGATCAACTCTTCCTGGGCCGTCCGCGTGTACCGCGACGAACTGGTTGAGTTCCAGATCGACGGCACGCACGGTTCCGCCGTCGCCGGTTTGAACAAGTGCGTTGCGCAGCAGCGCGCCCACACTCCCAAGCCTGTCTGGAACCCGGACCTGCCCGTCACCGAATCCTTCCGCAGCCAGTGGCAGGAAGTTCCGGCCAACGCTGAACTTGATAACGGCTTCAAGCTGCAGTGGGAAGAATTCCTGCGCGACGTGGTGGCCGGCCGCGAGCACCGCTTCGGCCTGCTCTCCGCCGCCCGTGGCGTACAGCTTGCCGAGCTCGGCCTGCAGTCCTCGGCAGAGCGCCGCACCATCGACATCCCGGAGATCACCCTCTAATGACGTCACTCATTCTTCCTACCGACGACGGCGGCACCCGCGAGTACCGCCTTCAGCCCGCCACGGCGTGGGTCAAGCCGAGCGCTCCCCTGACGGCCCGCCGCGCGTACGCCGCAGCCCACGTCATCCCGGAGGTCGCTGCTGACAATACGCCCGGCGCCCCTGCGCAGCTTGATTGGGATGCCACGCTGGCATACCGGCATGAACTCTGGTCCTACGGACTTGGGGTCGCTGACGCCATGGATACCGCGCAGCGCGGCATGGGCCTGGACTGGGCAGCTACCCAGCAGCTCATCAAGCGCACCGGCGCCGAGGCCGCTTCCGTAGTTGCAACGGGCAGCGCCGCGACAGCGGGCAAGTCCGTCCGCGACCTTGTCTCCTGCGGCGCAGGCACGGACCAGTTGGACATCACCGCCCTACCTGAGGGCGCTGCCGGCATCCAGGCCGTCATCGAGGCCTACCGCGAGCAAATCGCAGTGGTCAGCGAAGCCGGCCCCAAGGTCATCCTCATGGCCTCCCGCGCCTTGGCAAAGGTTGCCAGCGGCGCCGATGACTACCTGCACGTCTACTCGACGCTCTTGCAGGAAGTTGACCAACCTGTCATCCTGCACTGGCTCGGCACCATGTTCGATCCCGCGCTGGCTGGCTACTGGGGCTCGGACGATGTTTCCGTGGCCACTGAAACATTCCTCAGCCTGATCCGCGAGCACGCGGACAAGGTGGATGGCGTGAAGGTCTCGCTTCTGGACGCTTCCCATGAAGTCGCCCTCCGGGCCAACCTCCCGGAAGGCGTCCGCCTCTACACAGGCGATGATTTCAACTATCCGGAACTTATCGATGGCGACGACACCCACCACTCGGACGCACTGCTGGGCATCTTTGCCGCCATTTACCCTGCCGCTTCGGTTGCCTTGCAGAAGTACGACGCCGGACAAGGTACAGAAGGGCGCGCCATCCTTGACTCCACCCGTGAGCTCGGCAAGCACATCTTCAGCGCACCGACGTTCTACTACAAGACCGGCATCGCGTTCATGTCCTGGCTCAACGGCAAACAGCCCGGATTCCAGATGGTCGGAGGACTGCACTCGGGACGATCCGTCCTGCATTTGGCCAAGACCTTCGAACTTGCCGATCAGGCCGGCTTGCTGAAGGACCCGTCGCTGGCAGCATTCCGGATGTCCGACTACCTAAGGATCAACGGGGTGGGCGCATGAGCCCGGATTTCTCCCGACTGTCCCTGAACAGCGCCACCACCAAGAAGTGGACACTCGCCGAGGCCGTGGATGGTTGTGCCCGCGCGGGCATCCCGGCAATTGGCCCATGGCGTGACCGCGTGGCGGAAGCCGGACTGGACAAGGCGGCCAAGCTCATCAAGGACGCTGGCCTCCGTGTTTCGTCCCTGTGCCGCGGAGGCTTCCTCACGGCGGCTGATGCTGAAGGTCAGGCTGCTGCCCTGGCTGACAACTTCGAGGCCGTCCGTGAAGCCGTAGTGCTGGACACCCAGGAGCTGTTCCTGGTGGTCGGCGGCCTCGCTCCGGGCGAGAAGGACGTCGTCGCTGCCCGCCAGCGCGTTGCCGATCGCCTTGAGGAACTGGTGTCTTTTGCGTCCGAAAACGGTGTCCGTTTGGTATTGGAACCGTTGCACCCGATGTATGCAGCGGACCGCGCCCTCATCTCCACCCTGGGCCAAGCCCTGGACCTTGCAGCGCCCTACGACGCGAAGGCAGTGGGCGTCGCCGTCGACACCTTCCACGTGTGGTGGGATCCGGAACTGAAGGCGCAGATCGAACGGGCCGGCCGCGAAAACCGCATTGCCTCATACCAGGTATGCGATTTCAATCTGCCGATCGCTGCGGACGCGCTGCTGTCCCGCGGCATGATGGGCGACGGCGTCATTGACTTCGCCACTATCGGCACCTGGGTGCGGGACGCCGGATACACGGGCGATATCGAGGTTGAAATCTTCAACCAGGAAATCTGGGACGCCGACGGCGACTCCGTCCTGGAAACCATGAAGAAGCGCTACGCGGAACTCGTCCTGCCGTACGCGTAAGAACCCAAACAACCCTAAGAACGTGGTCCTCCCGCAGATGCCCTAAGCTCCGCGGGAGGACCACCCCCCAAGCAAGCGAGCCCCTGCCCGGTCACGGCAGGGGCTCGCTTTTTCGCCCCCTGTTTGTTTCAGCCGCGAGGCCCGGAATGCCCATGTTAGATAAGTGGTACATAGCTGAAACATTGCGTCGATGAGAAGAAACAATGCCCGCCTACGCTGGTTTCACCTGGACAAAGAGGTCCAAGAAACCACTGAAAGGACACCACCATGATGCTCTTGAAGACTCTCAACTTTTTCCTGGACGCCGGCAGCAGCCCGAGCGGATCCTCAGGCGCTTCCCCTGAAGAAAACACGCCTGCTGCCACCTTCGCTTTTGAGCGCCTATCCTCCAGCGCCTGGGAGGGTTGGTGGGACGACGCCGACCAGGGCTTTCCCGCAGGGGCGTAATCCGCACGGAACCTCAGCCCGGCTACAGGTTGGCGGGCACGTGGACCTCGGCGCGCGGAACACCGATCAAGGTGAGAGTGCCGCCGTCGTTGGCTTGTAACTCCACCCGGATATTCCGGGTTCCATCCTCCGGCTGGACGGAGCTGACGCGGAAAACCTCACCGTGGATTTCCACCCTGTCACCGTCGCGAACAGACTTGAGCTTTCTGCGGGTGGCACCCAACCCGTTGTCGCCCTGGGCTTCACTTCTTGTCTTCGGCATCTGCGCTTCGTTCCTGGGCTTCGTTGGAGCGTGTTTCGTCTCCGTAGTTCTCCCGAAGTTCCTCCCCGCGGCGGATAACCTCGTCTTCCTGCTTCTGCTGCTTATCGCTGCGCTTGGTATCCTTCGGCGGGAGTTGGATGCTCTCTTCGGCTTCAATTCCTCCCTGCAATTGCCGCCCGCGTTCCATTTCGGCGTCAAATTCCGCGCCGAAAAGCAGCGACATATTCAGGATCCACAGCCATAGCAGCATGATGATGACGCCCGCCAGCGTTCCATAGGTCTTGTTGTAATTGCTGAAGTTGCCAACGTAGAAACCAAAGCCCAGGGATGCCAGGGCAAAAATCACCAGTGCAATGAGGGACCCCGGGCTCATCCAACGGAACTTGGGCTGTTTGACGTTGGGGGTGAAGTAGTAGAGCACTGCGATGACAATGACAACCAGCACGATCAGGACTGGCCACTTAGCGATGTTCCACACGGTCAGGATCGTGTCCGACATTCCGATTGCCTTACCGATAGCCTCGGCCACCGGTCCGCTCAGGACAAGCATCGTGGCGGCCAGTGCCGCGCCCACAAGCGCGACGACGGTAACGGCGAGCATCGTGCCGCGCAGTTTGACGAAGCCGCGGCCTTCGTCCACTTCGTACACGCGGTTCATCGCCCTACTGAAGGCCGTTGTGTACCCGGAGGCCGACCACAATGCCACCAAGATGCCGAGGGCGAGTGCAAAGCCCGCCGCGTTGGAGCGCGTCAGTTCCTCGATGGGCTGCCGCATGGCGTCAACACCGGGCCCTGGAGCGAACTGCTGCACGATGTCCAGCAACGCGTTGGTGGTTTTCCCGGCGTCGCCAAAGATCCCGATGAGGGAAACCAACGCTAGAAGCGCCGGGAAAAGGGAGAGCACGGCGTAGTACGTGAGGCCGGCAGCGGCGTCAGGACATTGGTCCTTACCGAATTCCCGCAGCGTCCTCTTGGCGATATACATCCACGTGGGTTTCACCAGGTCGTTGAGACTATCCGGTTTGCGGTCGTCTTCAGGGGCGGGAGCGCTGCCTGCCTTCGCTGTGCTGGTGTGTGCTGAGTTTTGAGTAGTCATGGGGCACCTGTTCGTGGGTTGAGCATGCGCGAACAAACTGACCACTTAATAGTAAGCATGCTGATGATTCGCATGGAAGGACCAGCCGCAGAGAATCCCGGAAACCCCCTCCCCGCGAAAGATGCCCTACGCGGGTTTGCCCAGGATGAATTCGAACGGCGATTCAATGACCGCGCGGATCACTTGACCCGCTGCGCCCAGCAGCGTCCCGGAGTGCTCCAACCGGGAAACGGTCAGGCTTTCCGGCTCCAGCAGCCCCGGCGCATACCTTTCCAAACTCGATAGCACTGCCGGTTTCAGCCAATCGGCGAGGACGGCAAAATGGCCCCCGAGCACCACGGCCTCGATGTCCATCAGACGCGCAGAAGAAGCGAGCGCGATGCCCAGGTACCGTCCGGCGTCACGAACTGCACGCTTGGCATGCTGCTCATCGGCGGCCAAGGCTGCGAGCAGCAGTTCGGTCCGCCTGCCAAGAGAACCCTCCGGGATGCGGGCAGCTTCAAAAATAGCTTCCTGGCCAGCGAATGTTTCCAAGCAGCCAACCCCTCCACAGGAACATGAGGGCCCTTCGGGATGCACCACGATGTGGCCCAGTTCGCCGGCGGAACCGCCAGGTCCCGTGTAGAGCTCAGAACCGATGATGACCCCACCACCAACGCCGACTTCACCGGAAACGTAGAGGAAGTCCGCGGGGCCGTCGCCGTACCAAAGCTCACCGAGCGCAGCACTGTTTGCCTCATTGGACAGCCTGACACCCAGCGGCGCGTCTTCCAGCAACGCCTGTGGATTCAATTGCTCGTGCTCCCAATGGAGGTTTGGAGCGGACAGGACGATGTTGCGTTGCTCATCAACCAGGCCCGGAACGGCAAGTCCGCCACCGAGGATGGTGATGCCGGCAGAGGTGGCTGCGGCTTTCGCCTGACTGGCCAGTTCACCCAGTTTCTCCATGACGGCACCCGGCTTGAGTCCGCGGTTGCGGGACTCCACCGTGGAACTGAAACGCAGGCTCCCACCGAGATCCACCAAGCCCACAGCCAAATAGTCGACGTTGATTTCCATACCGACGACACCTCGGCGGGAGCTGAGCTCGAGGCCTTGGCCCGGCCGTCCCCGCTCCCCATCGCGGTACAGGCCTACCTCGGAGACGAGGCCCGACTCCACGAGATCAGCCACCAAACTCGATACTGCCGCCTTGGTCAGCCCCGTTCCAGCCGCTACTTGTGCGCGGCTGGGCTTGGCATCGCCGTTGCGGGCGATCGAATCCAGGACAAGCGAAAGATTTCGACGGCGGACGTCACCTACGCGCCCCGGGGCCGCTTGCTCATTCACTCTGGCAGCCTCCTCAAGGGCTTGAAAGATTTTTGCTGGCTTCCATTGACCATGATCCATCATCCCCCATATAGTTCAGATTGAAAACTAATTGGAGCGCTTTTTATCCATGGCCTCCCCGCCGCCTTGCAAAGGAGCAACAATGACCCCGCAGCCAACTCCCCAGGACCGCTTCACGTTTGGCCTTTGGACAGTGGGATGGACAGGCGCCGATCCCTTCGGCGTTGCAACCCGGGCAGCCCTGGACCCGATTGAAGCGGTTCATAAGCTCAGTGAACTCGGCGCCTACGGCATCACTTTCCACGACAACGACCTTGTCCCCTTTGACGCCAGCGCCTCCGAGCGCGACCTTATCCTGAAGAACTTCAAGGGAGCTTTGGCCGAAACGGGCCTCAAGGTTCCGATGGTTACCACCAACCTGTTTAGCCACCCCGTCTTCAAGGACGGCGGATTTACCTCCAACGACCGCTCCGTCCGACGCTTTGCCCTGAGCAAGATCCTTCGCAACATCGACCTCGCCGCTGAACTCGGCGCCGAGACGTTCGTGATGTGGGGCGGCCGCGAAGGCAGCGAGTACGACGGCTCCAAAGATCTCTCCGCGGCGTTGGACCGTATGAAGGAAGGCGTGGACACCGCCGCCGGCTACATCAAGGAGAAGGGCTACGGTCTGCGGATTGCCCTGGAACCCAAGCCCAACGAGCCCCGCGGCGATATCTTCCTGCCGACTGTTGGCCACGGCCTTGCGTTCATCGCCCAGCTGGAACACGGCGACATTGTTGGCCTCAACCCGGAGACCGGCCACGAGCAAATGGCGGGCCTGAACTTCACCCACGGTATTGCCCAAGCCCTCTGGGCCGGCAAGCTCTTCCACATCGACCTCAACGGCCAGCGTGGGATCAAGTACGACCAAGACCTCGTCTTCGGCCATGGCGACCTCACCAGCGCCTTCTTTACGGTGGACCTCCTGGAGAATGGCTTCCCCAACGGCGGACCCAAGTACGATGGTCCCCGCCACTTCGACTACAAGCCCTCCCGCACCGACGGTTACGACGGCGTATGGGAATCGGCCAAGTCCAACATGTCCATGTACCTGCTCCTGAAGGAACGCGCCCTCGCTTTCCGCGCCGATCCGGAGGTTCAGGAAGCGCTGACCACCTCGGGCGTGTTCGAACTCGGCGAGCCCACATTGAATGCCGGCGAAACTACTGCTGACCTTTTGGCTGACGCCAGTTCCTTCGAAACGTTCGACGCCGACAAGGCCGCCGAGCGCTCGTTCGCGTTCGTACGCCTCAACCAGCTGGCCATCGAGCACCTTCTGGGCGCGCGCTAAAGATCAGCCATTCGCAATTCCGTCGCCGGGACCACACGAGGTTCCGTATTTTCCGGACTGCCAGTCCCGGCGACGGTCCGCAAAGAAGCGTCCACAAGGAACAGTCCGTAAAGGAACAAACGCATGCCTCTCGTAGCCGGGATCGACAGCTCCACCCAGTCCTGCAAGGTGGTCATCAGGGACTCAGACACAGGTGCCCTGGTGCGGCAGGGGCGCGCTTCACACCCTGAAGGCACCGAGGTCCATCCAGATCACTGGTGGACTGCCCTCCAGGAAGCCATCAGCCAGGCTGGTGGCTTGGACGACGTCGATGCTGTTTCGATCGGGGGCCAGCAGCATGGAATGGTGTGCCTGGACGAATCAGGAAACGTGGTCCGCCCCGCGCTGCTGTGGAATGACACCCGATCCGCCCTGGACGCCGAAGAGTTGATCCTCGAAGCGGGCCAAGGCGATGCCGCGGCCGGGGCCGCGTATTGGGCAGCCAGCACGGGAACCGTGCCCGTGGCATCCCTGACGGCCACCAAACTTCGGTGGCTGGCTCGAAACGAACCGGAAAATGCCCGGCGCACTTCTGCCGTTTGCCTTCCCCATGATTGGTTGTCGTGGCGTTTGGCCGGCCATGGGCCAGGCACAGGGCAGTCCTCTTTGGAGCTGCTCCGCACAGATCGGTCCGATGCTTCCGGCACAGGATACTTCTCGTCCAGAACGGGCGAATACTTTCCGGAAGTCCTGAAAGGCACCCTTGGCCATGTCCCGGTGCTGCCGGCCGTCGTCGGGCCTTTGGAAGCATCCGGCAAGACGCCGGGCGGCGCCTTGATCGGGCCCGGTGCAGGCGATAACGCCGCAGCGGGTCTGGGCGTCAGCGCTGCAGTGGGGGATGTTGTTATTTCGATCGGCACGTCAGGCACCGTTTTTGCCGTATCGGCCGTCCCTTCCCAGGACCCAAGTGGACTGGTGGCAGGGTTCGCCGATGCCACAGGAAACTACCTGCCTCTTGCCTGCACCCTCAACGCCACCCGGATTTTCGATGCCACAGCTGCATTGCTCGGGGTGGATTTGCCGGAATTCGGCAAGCTTGCCCTGTCCGCTGCGGAAGGAGCCGGCGGCTTAACCTTGGTGCCGTACTTTGAAGGGGAACGGACGCCCAATCTTCCGGATGCCACAGGCTCCCTCCACGGGCTTACGGTTTCCAACTACACGCCAGCCAACCTGGCCAGGGCCGCCGTCGAAGGTGTGTTGTGCTCCTTGGCCGATGGCCTCGCCGCCCTGCAATCTCAAGGCGTGTCGGCCCGGCGCATCATCTTGGTGGGCGGCGGCGCCCAGTCCGAGGCTGTGCAGCAGGTTGCTGCGGAGGTCTTCGGATTGCCGGTGTTCGTGCCTGCTCCCGGGGAGTATGTGGCAGACGGCGCTGCACGGCAGGCAGCTGGCGTCCTCACGGGAAAGCTGCCCGATTGGCCACTTGAAGGAATCGAGGTTGCTGCGCCGAAGACTTCCGGGACGCCCGCGTTCCTGACGAGGTACCGCCACTACGCGGCCAAGGCGGCCAAGGGCTGATCACCGCGCCGGTGCTCTATCGTGACAGGGTGAGCACTGAACAATCCGCACCAAGCAGGCCTCCTGTCATGGAAGACGTCGCCCGCGTTGCAGGCGTTTCCCACCAAACTGTGTCCCGTGTTCTGAACAACCACCCCAACGTGAGCACGAAGACCCGGGAGCGCGTCGAGCAGGCCATCACCGAACTTGGGTACCGCCGCAACACCGCTGCACGCAGCCTGGTGACGCGGCGCTCCCAAACCATCGGCGTCCTGGGAAGCGAGTTGGCGCAGTACGGCCCGTCCCACACCCTCCTCGGAGTGCAGCAGGCGGCCAGGGATGCGGGCTACTTTGTCAGTGTCGCGGGCTTGCGGGAAGTCACGCCGGAGACCATCAAGGACGCTATGGCGCATTTCATGGACCAAGGGGTGGACGGGATCGTTGTGACAGTGCCGCACCCCGGGACCTTTGATGTCCTCAAGGACATCACCGCTCAGGTACCGCTGGTGGCAGTGGGCTCTGTCGGCGACGAGCACCTCAGCGGCGCCACCGTGGACCAACGCGAGGGAGCGCGGCTGGCCGTCCAGCACCTCCTTGAACTGGGGCACAAGCACATCGGGCATCTTTCCGGGCCCGCTGATTGGATTGACGCAGTTGCCCGCACCGAGGGTTGGCGGGACGCCTTGCGTAAGGCCGGTCTGGAACCAGCTGCCCTGATCGAAGGCGACTGGAGCGCTGAGTGCGGCTACCTCGAGGGCCTGAAAATCGCCGCTGAACGTTCCATGACGGCCCTGTTCGTCGCCAACGACCAAATGGCCCTCGGGGTGCTCCGGGCGTTCCATGAAGCCGGTGTGCGCGTCCCTGCCGATATCAGTGTTGTGGGCTTCGACGATCAACCCGAAGCCGCTTACTTCATCCCGCCGCTGACTACCGTGGCCCAGAACTTTGAGGAACTCGGCGAGCGTTGCATCGGTTTGCTGCTTGATCGTCTGGAGACCGGCGCTACGGGTACGCCAGTGACCGTGAAGCCCCGCCTTGTTGTCCGAGCCACGACAGCGCCCGTCTCAAGCTAACCCAAGCGTGCAGTTCTCCGGTCCGCTCTTGACATCAAAGTTGTGAGCGCTAACAATTGCATCAGACCTTCTTCGTTTCTTCCACCCCGACCCCCGGCAATGAGGCCTTGGCCAGCCGGATGGAGACCCCATGAATACCACTGAAAACCTCCCGCTCGACGAACAGTTCGTCATCGGCGTGGACTACGGCACCCTGTCCGGTCGCGCCGTCGTCGTGCGTGTCTCGGACGGTGCCGAGCTCGGCAGCGGCGTGTTCGAATATCCGCACGCCGTTGTGTCCGACCGGCTGCCGACAACCGGTCAGCGGCTGCCCGCCGACTGGGCGCTCCAAGTGCCCAACGACTACCGCGACGTCCTGCGCAACGCGGTTCCGGCCGCCGTCGCCGATGCCGGCATCAACCCAGGCCACGTGGTGGGCATCGCTACGGACTTCACCGCTTGCACCATGGTCCCGACGACGGCGGACGGCACTCCGCTGAACGAACTGGAACGCTTCGCGGACCGTCCTCACGCCTACGTCAAGCTGTGGCGTCACCACGCGGCGCAGCCGCAGGCCGACCGCATTAACAAGCTCGCCGAGGAACGCGGAGAGGCATGGCTTCCCCGCTATGGCGGCCTGATCTCCTCGGAGTGGGAATTTGCCAAGGGCTTGCAGTTGCTTGAGGAAGACCCCGAAGTTTACGGCGCCATGGATCACTGGGTTGAGGCAGCCGACTGGATCGTCTGGCAGTTGTGCGGCAGCTATGTGCGCAATGCCTGCACCGCTGGCTACAAGGGCATCTACCAAGACGGTAAGTACCCTTCGGAGGATTTCCTCACCGCGCTGAACCCGGACTTCAAGGGCTTCGTTTCGGAAAAGCTGGAGCACACCATCGGCCGCTTGGGCGACGCCGCAGGCTACCTTACGGAAGAGGCTGCCGCCTGGACCGGCTTGCCTGCGGGAATTGCAGTAGCCGTGGGCAATGTGGATGCCCACGTCAGCGCCCCTGCAGCCAACGCTGTTGAGCCGGGGCAACTGGTTGCCATCATGGGCACCTCCACGTGCCACGTCATGAACGGTGACGTCCTGCGTGAAGTCCCGGGCATGTGCGGCGTTGTGGACGGCGGCATCGTGGACGGATTGTGGGGCTACGAAGCCGGGCAGTCCGGAGTTGGCGATATCTTCGGTTGGTTCACCAAGAACGGCGTCCCCCCTCACTACCACCAAGCCGCAGCCGCCAAAGGCTTGGGCATCCACGAATACCTCACCGAACTCGCAGAGAAACAGGCAATCGGCGAGCACGGCCTGATTGCCCTGGACTGGCACTCAGGCAACCGCTCAGTGCTGGTGGACCACGAACTCTCCGGCGTCGTAGTGGGCCAGGCACTTGCCACGAAGCCAGAGGACACCTACCGCGCACTGCTGGAGGCCACGGCCTTCGGCACCCGGACCATCGTGGATGCATTCCGTGATTCGGGAGTACCGGTCAAGGAGTTCATCGTGGCCGGCGGGCTCTTGAAGAACAAGTTCCTGATGCAGGTCTACGCAGACATCACGGGCCTCCAGTTGTCGACCATCGGCTCGGAGCAGGGACCCGCACTCGGCTCGGCAATCCACGCCGCAGTCGCTGCCGGGAAGTACAAGGACATCCGCGAAGCGGCAGCATCCATGGCAGCTGCCCCGGGTGCGGTCTACACGCCGATCCCCGAAAATGTCAGGGCCTACGAGGCACTTTTCCAGGAATACCGCACCCTGCACGACTACTTCGGCCGCGGGACCAACAGCGTCATGCACCGCCTGAAGGCAATCCAGCGCGCTGCCCACACCGCCATCACAGAAGGGGTGAACGCATGAGCACGCTCTTGGAAACCATCGCGAAGGTCCGGCGCGAAGTCTGCGAACTGCACGCCGAACTGACCCGCTACAAGCTGGTTGTCTGGACTGCGGGCAACGTCTCCGGCCGGATCCCTGGCTACGACCTCATGGTCATCAAGCCCTCCGGTGTCTCCTATGACGAGCTGACGCCGGAGCAAATGGTGGTCACGGACCTCTATGGGACTCCTGTCAGGGGCATCAACATCGGAAGCGGCGGAACTGTTGACTGGGGCAACCCGGACCTCTCGCCGTCCTCTGACACTGCAGCGCATGCCTACGTCTACCGGCACATGCCCGAGGTTGGCGGTGTGGTGCACACCCATTCCACCTATGCCACCGCCTGGGCTGCCCGTGGCGAGGAGATCCCCTGCGTGCTGACGATGATGGGCGACGAATTCGGCGGTCCGATCCCGGTAGGCCCGTTCGCGCTGATCGGAGACGATTCGATCGGACAGGGAATCGTGGAGACCCTCAAGAACTCCCACTCCCCCGCCGTGCTCATGCAGAACCACGGGCCCTTCACCATCGGCAAGGACGCAAGGTCCGCGGTAAAGGCAGCCGTGATGTGCGAGGAAGTAGCAAAGACGGTGCACGTCTCCCGGCAACTCGGCGAACCCCTCCCCATTGACCAGGCCAAAATCGACTCGCTCTACAACCGCTACCAAAACGTCTACGGCCGCTAAAGCGGACGTCCACCACACTTTCAGGAGCCATCAACATGCCCAGCGCCAACAACACGTCCCTTGATCAGTACGAGGTCTGGTTCCTCACCGGCAGCCAGCACCTCTACGGCGAAGATGTCCTCAAGCAGGTCGCCTCGCAATCGCAGGAGATTGCCAACGCCCTCAACGATTCCTCGGACGTGCCGGTCAAACTCGTGTGGAAGCCGGTCCTCACGGATTCCGACGCCATCCGACGCACCGCGCTGGAAGCAAACTCCAACGACTCCGTGATCGGCGTGACCGCCTGGATGCACACGTTCAGCCCGGCCAAGATGTGGATCCAGGGCCTGGACGCCCTGCGCAAGCCGCTCCTGCACCTGCACACGCAGGCCAACCGCGATTTGCCCTGGGCCGATATCGATTTCGACTTCATGAACCTGAACCAGGCAGCCCACGGCGACCGCGAATTCGGGTATATCCAGTCGCGCCTCGGCGTGCCGCGGAAGACCGTCGTCGGGCATGTCAGCAATCCTGAGATCGCCCGCCAGGTGGGCGCTTGGCAGCGTGCATCGGCCGGTTGGGCCGCTGTGCGGACGCTGAAGCTGACCCGGTTCGGTGACAACATGCGCAACGTCGCCGTCACCGAAGGCGACAAGACCGAAGCCGAGCTCCGCTTCGGCGTCTCGGTCAACACCTGGTCCGTGAACGAGCTCGCCGATGCCGTTCACGGCGCGGCGGAGTCCGACGTCGACGCCCTGGTTGCCGAGTATGAGCGCCTTTACGAGGTGGTTCCGGAACTGCAAAAAGACGGCGCGCGCCACGAATCGCTGCGCTACAGCGCGAGGATCGAACTCGGTCTCCGCAGCTTCCTTGAGGCAAACGGCTCGGCCGCGTTTACGACGTCGTTCGAGGACTTGGGCGAGCTCCGCCAGCTCCCCGGCATGGCCGTTCAGCGGCTCATGGCCGACGGCTACGGCTTTGGCGCCGAGGGCGACTGGAAGACCGCCATCCTGGTTCGCGCCGCCAAGGTCATGGGCGCGGGCCTGCCCGGCGGCGCATCGCTCATGGAGGACTACACCTACCACCTCGAGCCCGGCTCGGAGAAGATCCTTGGCGCACACATGCTCGAGGTTTGCCCGTCCTTGACCGCCAAGAAGCCGCGTGTGGAGATCCACCCGCTGGGCATTGGCGGCAAGGAAGACCCCGTACGCATGGTGTTCGACACGGACGCCGGCCCCGGGATTGTGGTCGCACTGTCCGACATGCGCGATCGGTTCCGCTTGGTCGCGAACGTGGTGGACGTCGTCGACCTCGACCAGCCACTGCCCAACCTCCCGGTGGCCCGCGCACTGTGGGAGCCCAAGCCCAACTTCGCCACGTCGGCCGCAGCCTGGCTCACTGCCGGCGCCGCGCACCACACTGTCCTGTCCACGCAGGTGGGCCTGGAGGTATTCGAGGACTTCGCCGAAATCGCCAAGACTGAACTCCTGACCATCGACGAGGACACCACCATCAAGCAGTTCAAGAAAGAACTGAACTGGAACGCCGCTTACTACAAGCTGGCCGGCGGCCTGTGAGCACCGAATTTAGCCTGAGCGCGGGCGGTTACACGGCTGTTGTGACCGCCCGCGCGGCTGCCTTGCGAGTCTTGCAGTATCAGGGCCGCGACCTCGTGGTTCCCTTTGCGGCTGGCGAAGCAATCCCGGATTACCGGGGAATCATCGCGGCGCCGTGGCCCAACCGGATTGCCGACGGTACCTACCGCTTCGATGGCACGGTGCATCACTTGCCCGTCAACGAACAGGACCGGGGCACATCGTTGCACGGCCTCGCGTTCCCGCTCGACTGGACCCTGAAGGAGTCCGACGCCGGTTCGCTGACCTTGACGTGCACCTTGGGGCCGAGCACAGGTTATCCGTTCGCACTGGAGCTTTCGGCCCGGTACGTGCTGGACGACGCCGGGCTGCACACGCGGGTGACTGCCCGCAACGCTGGTGACGCACCGGCACCGTACGGAGTGTGCCCGCACCCTTATCTTGTGGCTGGTTCTTCGCCTCTGGATCAGTGGGTCCTCGACTTTCCTGCGGATAGCTTCCTTGAGGTAACCCCTGACAGGCTGCTGCCCGTTGGTATTGTGCGAGTTGAGGGCCATGCTTTCGATTTCCGGACCCCGCGCTCTCTTGGGGGCACCGAGATCGACCACGCCTTCACCGGAATTACCTTCGACGACGGGCTGGCGCGGCTTTCCCTGCGCGACCCGGCGGGCACCGGCGTCGGGATGTCCTGGGACGAAAGCTGCCCGTGGCTGCAGATCCACACGGCAGACAAGCCGGCACCACTCCCTAACCGCCTGGGCCTGGCCGTGGAACCGATGACCTGCCCGCCCGACTCGTTCAACAGTGGTACGGACCTGATCCGGCTGGAACCCGGCGCATCGCATAGCGCGTCCTGGACCATCTACGCGCTGTAACGTCCCGCGGCACCCAACTGAGTCGCATTAGTGCGCGTTTTGAAGGCTCATAACGCGCACTACTGCGACTCAGTTGGGTGAGCCGGCCGTGCTTTGGCGCACCACGAGCTCCGGCGTGAACACCACGGCCCGGTGTTTGGTTCCGCCGCTTTCCTGCTCCTCCGCCAGCAACTCGATCGCCGTGCGACCCAAGGCCTCCGTGGGCTGGCGGATGGATGACAAAGGCACCACGGCGGAGACGGCGAAGTCGATGTCGTCGTAACCAATAAGGGCAATGTCCTCAGGGATTTTCACTGTCCGGAGCATGGTCAACGACTGCATAACGCCGAGCGCCAGGAGGTCGTTGGAACAGAACACGGCTTCCGGCCTTTCGCCTGGCGCCCGCTCCACCAGGTCGTTGCCCACTTGGCGCCCGGCAAGGACGGTCTGACCTGCGGAGTCCAGGACCTCAATCGTCGCTCCTGCTGCTTCTGCGACTGCCCGTTGCGCGCCGCTGAGTCGGTTGGCTACCTGGCGAATTGATGGGGTGCCAACAAAAGCCAGACGACGGCGGCCCGTGTCCAGCAGATGCCGGGCGGCAAGATATCCGCCTTCTTGGTCATCCACTGAAACTGAGCTGCACCGGTCGGTATCGGCGAGTTGGTCCACCAGGACAGTTGGCACGCCACGTTCGCGCAGCGTATCGATCCGATCCGCAACGTCCCCTACAGGCGAGATCAGCAGACCCTGGACACGCTGTTCCTGGAACAGGTCCATGTAGTGCGCTTCACGGGAAGCATCCTGGCCGCTGTCCCCTACCAACACCACGCTACCCAGAGCTGTAGCTGCATCTTCTGCGGCACGAGCAACCGAGGAGAAGAACGGGTTGCCCACGTCCAGCACGATCAATCCGATGGTCCGGCTCTGCCCTGCCCGGAGTTGACGGGCGGCGTCGTTCCGGACGAAACCGAGTTCGGCGATGGATTTGAGGACGCGTTCCTTGGTCCGTTGCGATACGCGGTCCGGATAATTCAGCACGTTGGAAACAGTTCCCACGGCTACTTGTGCGTGGGTGGCAACGTCTTTGATGCTCGCTGTCTGGGACATGCTTTCCAATCTCCGCTGGTTGTCATCGATATGCAGGGAACGCCTTGACACCCTCCTTCTTGCGAGGGTAATTTGAATCGTAACAAATGAAACGATTCAAAGACGAGTGACCTGGAGAACCGCACATGAGGGTCTGTTTCCGCTCTTCCGTCCAGCCGGAGTTGATGGACGAATACAAGCGCCGGCATGCAGCCGTTTGGCCGGAGATGCTGCACGCCCTCAAGGACGCGGGATGGAACAACTACTCCCTCTTCCTGGCTTCGGATGGCCAGCTGATCGGATACCTGGAATGCGATGACTACCAGGCGGTCCAAGCCCGCATGGCACTAACGGACGTCAACGCCCGCTGGCAGGCCGAGATGGCAACCCTGTTCTCGAACGGCGACCTGCCTCCGGACCAGGGATTCGAAATCGTCGAAGAAGTTTTCAATCTTGAGGACCAGTTGGCCGCCGCGAACGGCGTCACAAACTCCGCCGCCCCAGTACATACAAACGCCACCACCGGACACCAGAAGGAACAAGCATGAACACCACAGAGTCGGCCGCCACAGAGTCGGCCCTGGGCCGCCTGGGAGAACTGGCCATTGAAGTGCCGTCCTGGGCCTACGGGAATTCGGGGACACGGTTCAAGGTCTTCGGCACACCCGGTACCCCGCGCACCGTCCAGGAAAAGATCGCCGACGCCGCCAAGGTCCATGAGCTGACAGGCCTTGCGCCCACAGTCGCCCTGCACATTCCGTGGGACAAGGTTGATGACTACTCTGCGCTGCGGTCGTTTGCGGAAGGTCTGGGCGTTGGACTGGGCACCATCAACTCCAACACGTTTCAGGACGACGAGTACAAATTCGGTTCCCTGACGTCCTCCAACGAGTCCGTGCGCCGCCGTGCGATCGACCACCACCTTGAGTGCATCGAGATCATGCATGCCACCGGATCAAGGGATCTGAAGATCTGGTTGGCCGATGGCACCAACTACCCGGGCCAGGACGATATGCGCGGCCGGCAGGACCGCCTCGCGGAATCCCTCCAGGAGATCTACGCGGCCCTCGGTGATGAACAGCGCCTGGTGTTGGAGTACAAGTTCTTCGAGCCGGCTTTCTACCACACCGATGTTCCGGACTGGGGCACCTCCTACGCGCAGACCCTTGCCCTGGGCGATAAGGCCTTTGTGTGCTTGGACACCGGCCACCACGCTCCAGGGACCAACATTGAGTTCATCGTGATGCAGCTGCTGCGCCTGGGCAAGCTGGGATCCTTCGACTTCAACTCCCGTTTCTACGCCGATGACGATCTCATTGTTGGCGCAGCCGATCCGTTCCAGCTTTTCCGCATCATGCACGAGGTAATCCGCGGTGGCGGCTTCGGGAAGGATTCAGGCGTTGCCCTGATGCTGGACCAGTGCCACAACCTGGAAGAGAAGATCCCGGGCCAGATCCGCTCGGTCCTGAACGTCCAGGAAATGACGGCCCGCGCACTGCTCGTGGATACTGCCGCACTGTCCGAGGCACAGCGTGCCGGGGATGTTCTGGCTGCCAACGGTATCTTCAACGATGCTTTCTACACCGATGTCCGCCCGGTCCTGGCCGAGTGGCGTGAATCCCGCGGCCTGCCCGCCGACCCGATCGCTGCCTACAAGGCCAGCGGCTACCAGAAGAAGATCAACGAGGACCGCGCTGGCGGCCAGCAAGCCGGATGGGGCGCATAAGCATGACCACGCATGAAACCAACAAAACTGTTGAAGACCTGATCACCCGTTCCAACCGCCTCGGCGCGGACAAGCGGAACACCAACTTCGCCGGCGGCAACACCTCCGCCAAGGGGGTCGAGAAGGACCCTGTCACCGGCCAGGACGTCCAGCTGCTGTGGGTCAAGGGCTCCGGCGGCGACCTCGGCACGCTGAAGGCGGAGAACCTCGCTGTACTCCGGCTGGACCGGTTGCAGGCACTGAAGTCCGTTTACCCCGGCGTCGAGCGTGAAGACGAAATGGTGGCTGCGTTCGATTACTGCCTGCACGGCAAGGGCGGCGCGGCTCCCTCGATCGATACCGCCATGCACGGCTTGGTGGACGCTGCGCATGTTGACCACCTGCACCCCGATTCGGGTATCGCGATTGCGACGGCGGTGGATGGTGAGGCGCTGACCTCAAAGGTATTCGGGGACAAAGTTGTGTGGGTTCCCTGGCGTCGCCCCGGTTTCCAGCTCGGCTTGGACATCGCCGCGATCAAGGAAGCAAACCCGCAGGCCATCGGCACCATCCTGGGCGGCCACGGCATCACCGCCTGGGGCGCCACCAGCGAAGAGGCTGAGGCCAACTCGCTGTGGATCATCGACCAGGCAGAGAAGTTCATCGCGGAGAACGGCAAGGCCGAGCCTTTCGGTCCCGCCCTGCCGGGTTACGGCGCCCTCCCCGAAGCCGAGCGCCGGGCGAAAGCGGCCGCCCTGGCCCCTGTAATCCGCGGCCTGGCCTCCACGGACAAACCGCAACTGGGGCACTTCAGTGATGCCGCCGTCGTGCTTGACTTCCTTGAATCCTCCGAGCACCCGCGGCTCGGCGCGCTTGGCACCTCCTGCCCGGACCATTTCCTGCGCACCAAGGTCAAGCCCCTGATCCTGGACCTTCCCGCGGACGCGTCAATCGAAGATGCGGTGAACCGGTTGAAGGAACTCCACGCCGAATACCGTCAGGATTACCAGGCCTACTACGACCGCCACGCCGACTCAGATTCACCCGCATTGCGCGGAGCCGACCCGGCGATCGTGCTCATCCCCGGCATGGGCATGTTCTCCTTCGGCAAGGACAAGCAGACCGCACGCGTTGCCGGCGAGTTCTACATCAACGCCATCAACGTGATGCGCGGCGCCGAGGCCATCTCCACCTACGCCCCGATCGAGGAATCCGAGAAATTCCGCATCGAGTACTGGGCCCTGGAAGAAGCCAAGCTCGCCCGCATGCCCAAGCCCAAGTCCCACGCCACCCGCATCGCGCTGGTGACCGGCGCGGCGTCGGGCATTGGCAAGGCGATCGCAACACGCTTGGCGGCCGACGGCGCGTGCGTTGTGATTGCCGATCTGAACCTTGAGAACGCGCAAAAGGTGGCCGAGGAACTGGGCGGATCCGACGTCGCGATCGGCGTCCAGGCTGACGTGACCGACGAAGCCCAGATTGCAGAAGCGATCCAGGAAGCCGTGCTCGCGTTCGGCGGCTTGGACCTGGTAGTCAACAACGCCGGGCTGTCCATCTCCAAGCCGCTGCTGGAAACCACCGAAAAGGACTGGGACCTCCAGCACAACGTCATGGCCAAGGGCTCGTTCCTGGTTTCCAAGGCCGCGGCCAAGGTCATGATCGACCAGGGCCTGGGCGGAGACATCATCTACATCTCCTCCAAGAACTCCGTGTTCGCCGGTCCGAACAACATCGCCTACTCCGCCACCAAGGCAGACCAAGCCCACCAGGTCCGCCTGCTCGCTGCTGAACTGGGCGAGTTCGGCGTGCGCGTCAACGGCATCAACCCCGACGGCGTGGTCCGTGGCTCCGGCATCTTCGCTGGCGGCTGGGGCGCCAAGCGTGCTGCGGTTTACGGTGTGGACGAGCAGGAACTGGGCAAGTACTACGCCCAGCGCACACTGCTGAAGCGGGAGGTGCTGCCGGAACACGTTGCCAACGCCGTCTCCGTGCTCACCAGCAATGAGCTGTCCCACACCACCGGCCTGCACATCCCCGTGGACGCGGGCGTTGCTGCCGCCTTCCTGCGCTAGGGCTGCCAGATGGTCAAAGGAACCACCGCGAACAGCAAAGCAGTCTTCGCGGCAGTGGATATTGGCGCCTCTTCCGGTCGCGTCATGCTGGGCCGCGTCTCGCCCACTTCGGGTGTGGCCCTCGAGACCATCCACCGCTTCCCCAACGGAGTTGTAGAGCTCGACGGCGGCCTCCGCTGGGACTTCGACGCCCTGTTCGCTGAGGTACTCAAGGGCTTGTCCGCCGCCGCTGCCGTTGCGAGTGGGAATGGTGAGCGCATCCTCAGCATCGGCATCGACACCTGGGCGGTGGACTATGGATTGGTGAACGACGCCGGGAAACTCACCGCGCAGCCTTACAGCTACCGGGATGAGCGCAGCCGCGCGACGGTTGAACGCGTGCACTCTGCGATCTCCCCGGAGAAGTTATATGCCACAACGGGTTTGCAATACCTGCAGTTCAACACGCTGTACCAGCTGGCAGCGGAACCGAAGCTGGATGGTTTGCAGGCTCTCCTCATCCCGGACCTGTTCGCCTTCCTGCTCACGGGAGAACGCCGGACGGAGGCTACAAACGCCTCCACCACAGGGCTCTTCAATGCTGAGACGGGAGAGTGGGCCACCGAGTTCCTGGACGCACTGGGCCTGCCGGGAGACATCTTCCCTCCGCTCATCCAACCCGGCGAAACCGTGGGCACGCTGCTGCCCTCGGTGCTTGAGCAAACAGGGCTGCCCGCGGACACAGTTGTGGTGGCCGTGGGTTCGCATGACACCGCCTCGGCCGTCGCGGCTGTCCCCGCTGAAGTGCCGGACTTCGCCTACATTTCCTCGGGAACGTGGTCCCTGGTGGGGGTGGAGCTGGACGCTCCCGTGCTCAGCGAAGCAAGCCGTAAGGCCAACTTCACCAACGAACGCGGCGTGGACAGCACCATCCGGTACCTGCGGAATGTCGGCGGGCTCTGGCTGCTCAGCGAGTGCCAACGTGCTTGGGCGGCGCAAGGGTTCAGCCAATCGCTGACCTCGCTGCTGGACGCGGCCGCCGCTCTTTCCGCCGACGGTCCACGAATCAACGCCGACGACCCCGTCTTCACAGCTCCGGACAACATGCCGGACCGCATCCGCGCAGCCGTGCGGAACACAGGTTCCGTGCTTGCGGACCGGCCTGCCGCCGTCGTGCGTTGCATCATGGACAGCCTCGCCGCCGGTTACGCCCGCACATTGGCCGACGCCGAGCGGCTCACCGGCCGCAGCACCAGCGTGGTGCACATTGTGGGCGGCGGTTCGCAGAACCGGCTCCTATGCCAACTGACAGCGGACGCCACTGGGAAGCCCGTGATCGCCGGGCCCATTGAGGCGACGGCGCAGGGCAACGTCCTGGTTCAGGCCCGCGCGGCAGGAGTGGTGACCGGTGGGCTCAAGGAACTGCGTGCCCAGGTGGCGGCGGGAACAGAGCTGGAGCGTTACGAACCGGCAGGGGCGCTGGTGTAACGAATGGTCAGGCGATGACCGTCATGACGTTCCAGCCAACCCCCACCAGCACTCGGGGCAGGTATCCGCCCGATGGCCTCCCGGGATACAGCCAGAGATTTCCGGTGCCGTCGCGGGCCAGGAGGTCTGGCTGGTCGTCGCTGTCGAAGTCCCCTGGGGTCACCATTGCGGTCATCCCGTTCCACTCGATCCCCACCAGCATCCTGCTGCGCCATTCCCCGGCTGTGGTCCGTTGGTAAAGCCAAAGCGTGCCTGCGCGATCCCGGGCGAGGATGTCATTGCCGGCTTCATTAGTATTGCCCGGACCGAGGATCGCCGTCATCTCGTTCCACCCCGTGCCGATCCTGGTACGGGGCAGCCAGCCGCCGGTGCCGTCGCCGGGATAAAGCCACAAATCACCGGCACCGTCACGGGCGACTATGTCCGTCTTGCCATCGAAGTTGAAATCTCCGGGGGTGACGACGGCGGTCATCGAGTTCCAGCCCGTACCCACCTTGGACCGGGGCAGCCAGTCCGAGGCCCCGTTTCCGGGGTACAGCCAGAGGTCGCCGACACCGTCGCGCGCCAGGATGTCCGGAAAGTGGTCGCCGTTGAAGTCCCCCGGGGTGGCGATGAGGTTCATGACGTTCCAGCCGGAGCCCACCTGCTTGCGTGGGAGCCAGCCTGTGTTGGCGTTGCCAGGGTAGAGCCACAACGCACCGTTCCCGTCCCTGGCCAGGACGTCGGTGGCGCCGTCCGAGTTGTAGTCCTTGCGGATATGTTCAATGACCGGGGCGCGGAGAACCAAGATCCTGTTTCCGTCGATGAACGTCCCGTAGCCTTTGCTTCCGCCCGGCTCGAGGATGAAATTCTCGGGATTCTCACCCATGAACTCCGTTCCCAGGAATTTCTGCGAAGGCAAGGCCCTGACCACGGCAAAGGTTCCCACTATGTAGAGCCGGGTGCCATCCACACTGACCCGCACTACGGGCTTGTCCCGCCCTACGTACCCGTTCTCGAGTGCCGTGGAGGTGTTGTTAACGAGGTCCAACGTGACCACGAAATAGGCGCCAGCTTCGAAGCGACCGTTGACGTATCTGCCGGGTTCCTGATCCACCGCGTAGCCGGTTTTGCCGTCGGGAGTCAGTGCGGGCAGGGACGGCTCACTCGTCGTTCTAATGGTCCCGACCAACGCGTCGGTAGCAACGGACATCACGGAAAGACCGCTTTCCTGGGTACTGCTGAAGGTGAAGTAGACCCGGGATCCGTCCGCCGACAAGGCTCCGCCGTAAACCCCCACGGGGACCGGGACAGTTTTGCTGACCGTGTTCGTTGCAGCGTTGATGACGGTGACGGTGTCATCAAACAAGTTCGGGACATAGACTTTCGCGCCATCGGCTACGATGACTGGCCTGCCGGGGCCCGACCCCACCGGCAACACCGTTTTGATTTTCCTGGCAGTGACGTCAATGACAACCACGGAGCCGGCCGATAGGGATTCGTCCGACACGTACACGGTGGCGCCGTCCGGCGAAACAGCCAATTTCCCGGCTTTTTCCATGGGTACCGCACCAGTGACCCGCATCGAAGCCACGTCAATGATCGTCACGTTCGGAATACCAATGCCGGCAGCTACGAAAGCGGTCGTTTCGTCCCGTGAGAGGACCATGTCACCTGCGCCGGGAACGTCCACACTCGCAACGACGGTGTCGCTGGCAACGTCGATTGCGTGGAACTTATCGCGGCCCGCCGCGAAGGCACGCGACCCGTCACCGTTGAACGCAATGGATCGGGCAGGTACGGCAATGCTGGACGGCGGCTCGAGGGTCGCCGTCGGAACGGCGCTGCCTGGGGCCAGGGCTTGTGGGAAGGCCACGGGCTCCGTGTTGGCTGCGGGTATGAATCCTGTCACCATCACAAATGCCATGACCACGGCGGCTACGCCCACACGGATGTTCGGCGCGCGGAAAAGCCCTTTACTTGAACCCATGAATCCCCCCGGCTTCCTGCGTCGCGGATCTGAGCATCCGACGCCGATCGTCAAACAGTATCGATGGGCGGCGGCAAAAACCAGAGGCGTCTGGTACGTCACAGCGCCGGATGAGGGTGCCGCGCTAAACTGATCGCATTATGATCCGCACAATGTTCAAGTCCAAGATCCACCGCGCAACGGTGACCCATGCCGATCTTCACTACGTCGGTTCGGTCACTGTCGACCTTGACCTGCTGGACGCGGCTGACATCCTCCCGGGCGAACTCGTCTCCATCGTGGACGTCACCAATGGTGCCCGGCTGGAGACCTACACCATCGCCGGCGAGCGCGGTTCCGGCGTCATCGGGATCAACGGCGCGGCTGCCCACCAGGTTCATGTAGGGGATGTCGTCATCCTCATCACCTATGCGGAGATGACCACGGAAGAGGCCCGGGCCTACGAACCCAAGGTTGTCCACGTTGGTAAGGACAACCAGATCCTTCAGCTCGGTAACGACCCCGCTGAGGGCCACACTCCCGGGCTCATGCGTCCCCCACACGCGCTGAGCAACGCAGCGCACCTCAGTTAACCCGGCCAAAAGCCAAACCTCGACGTCGGCACTCACCAGAGTGCCGACGTCGAGCCTTTAGTGTCCGTATGACGGAACTCTCGCGAGAAAACGCTTACTCAGATCGTATTTATGCCTAAGCTGTTGTTCGTGACCCAACACCTCCCCGCCCGCACGCCCTCATGATCGGCGTCCTGTCCGGGTTCTTCGTGGTGTGGGCCATCATCCTGGTGGGCATGTTCGTTGGGCGTCGCGAAATCCTGGGTGAGAACGCCCGCTCGGTCCTGAGCTCGTTGACGTTCTTCGTCGCAAGCCCTGCACTGCTCTTCGAAACCCTGAGCAAGGCCAAGCTGCACGAGGTATTTGCCGCCCCACTGCTGGTCACTGCGGTGGGGGCCATCATCACTGGTCTGTTGTTCTTCCTGATAGTGAAGTTCTGGCTCAAGCGCACCATGCCCGAAGCCCTGATGTCATCGATGAGTGCTTCCCTGGCCAACTCGGCGAACCTGGGTATCCCGATCGCCGTCTTTGTCCTGGGCGACGCGAGCTATGTGGCGCCGCTGCTGATCTTCCAGCTCGCGTTCTTCACACCGATGTACTTGATGGCGCTCGATGCCAGCACCAGCACCCACCGCACCACTCCCCTGCGGTTCCTGCTCATGATCGTGAAAAACCCGATGATCGTGGGCTCGGGGCTTGGGCTTCTGGTGGCAGGAACTGGTTTCCAGGTGCCTACGCTCATTCTGGAACCCATCCACCTCATTGGCGGCGCCGCGATTCCGGCCATGCTGATGGCGTTCGGCATGAGCCTGAACGGATCAAGGCCTTTGCAGAAGGACACCGGACGGCGCCTGGACACGCTGCTGGCCAGCGGGTTTAAGCTGTTCGTGCACCCTTCAATCGCTTATGTGTTTGCCCGCTTTGCCTTGGGGATGGACGGGCATGCCCTCTTCGCCGTGGTGGTGACCGCGGCGCTCCCGACGGCCCAGAACGTGTTCGTCGCCGCCACCCGCTACCGCGCCGGCGTCACCGTTGCCAAGGACACCGTGCTCATCACGACCATCGTCGCGGTGCCAGCGATGATCGCCGTGGCGCTGCTGCTCACCTGATTGCCCCGCCTCCCCCAACTAGGTCGCATTTGTGCGCGTTTTGGGCGCTCAAAACGCGCTCAATTGCGACTCAGTTGGACTACTCGACGTCAGCGCTGGCCAGATAATGGTCAAGGAGCTGTGCACACCGGATGAAGCCCAGGTGGGAGTATGCCTGCGGGTGATTACCCAGGTGCGTTTCCGAGGCAGGATCGTATTCCTCCGGTAGCAGGCCAGTAGGACCAAACAAAGCCACCAGTTGGTTGAACAGCTCCAGAGCATCGTCCAAGCGTCCAACAGCAAGGTACGCCTCGATCAGCCAGGTGGTGCAGATGTGGAAGCCGCCCTCCAAACCCGGCAGGCCGTCGTCGTACCTGTACCTAAAGACGGTGGGACCCACACGCAGTTCGCGCTCAACGGCCGTTACGGTATCCAGGAACCGCTGGTCCTGGACATCTAGCAGGCCGGACAAGCCGATATGCAGCACTGCGGCATCCAGATCAGGGCTGTCATAGGCCACGGTGAAGGACTGCGCGGACTCGTCCCAGCCCTGCCGTAGGACTTCCTTCCGGATCCTGGCAGCTGTCGGCGCCCAGTCCTCGTGCGCCACACGACCATGCAAAGCAGCGGTTCGCAAGGCCCGGTCCAGCGTTACCCAACACATGACCTTGGTGTATACGTGGTGCCGTGGTGGTCTACGAGCTTCCCAGATTCCGTGGTCTGGCTCGTGCCAGCGGGCAATGACGGCGTGGGCCATCTGCTCCATCAGGAACCAGTGGTCATCCGGCAGGTACCCGCGCCGCTCGCCAAGATCGTGAATCAGCTCGGCTATCGGGCCAAAGACGTCCAACTGCACCTGGTGGTCGGCCGCGTTCCCGATCCTCACCGGACGCGAACCGGCATAGCCTGGAAGGCTCTCGACGATCGCTTCCGTGGACAGTGGAGCACCGGTCACCGAGTACAGCGGGTGGAGCCACTCCGGCCCGGGCGCAGTTTCCAGGATGCGGCCAAGCCAGCGGAGGAACCCGTCGGCCTCGTCCGTAGAGCCCAAGCTCACCAAGGAATTAACGGTCATGGAACCGTCCCGCAGCCAGCAATACCGGTAATCCCAGTTGCGCGTCCCGCCGATTCCCTCCGGCAGGGACGTAGTTGGTGCCGCAAGGACAGCACCCGTGGGCTCATGCACCAGCGACCTCAGAACCAGCGCAGAGCGCCGCACCAGTGAGGTCTTGATGGTGGGCAGCTGCAGCGTCTTGACCCACTCCCGCGCAGACTGCCCGACGGCGGCACGCCGCGCCGGCTCTCCAACCGGGTCCGCGGGTGGCGGCTCTGTGTCACCGCAGCGCAGGTTCAGCACCACAGGACCATATTGCAGCGGCACTTCAGCGGTGGCCGTGGCGTACCTGCCGTCGCTGGTGATCTGGAAGGCAACCCCTGGCGCCGAGAGGATGATGGGATCCGAGGTGCCCATGATGTGGACTTCCTCGCCACGGATCTCCATACTGAAGGGCGCAGTGGCATAGTCCGGCCGGGGCGCGAACACTATCCGGGCCGTACCCGTGCCGGACAGAACACGGACCAGGCTGGTGATGCCTTCAGGTGCGGGCTCAAGATAGTCCGTCACGGTGACGTCGGCCCAACGGGTCTCCACGATCATGGTGTTGTCCACATAGCGCTGGGCGAGTACTTGCGAACGCTTGACTGGTTCGATGCTGAAGTGGCCCGCCGGTTCACCGCCCAGGATATGCGCAAACAGGGACCCCGAGTCCGGCAAGGGGTGGGTCATCCAGCAAACCTTGGCGTCAGGGGTGAGCAACGCCGTTGACGTGCCGTTCCCGATCATCGAATGCCGCTCCAGCCCCACGGCGTCCTCGCCGAACAGCCACGCCCGCCGCAGTTCGAACAACAAAGCCAGCACACGTGCAAAGGCTTCCGGATCCGGTATGGTGTGTGCCGCCGTCGTACTCCCGGGCCCGACGTGAAGGCCAAGGTCAGGGCCGCGCAAAGTGGCGAGCGCCTTTTCGTCGCTTTCGGCGTCGCCCGCGTATAGGGCAGCGCTCACACCCAGGCGCGAGCGAAGCTGCTCCAGGGCCTGGCCCTTGGCCGGTTCCTCAACGGTAAGGTCCAGCACGGAGCCGTCGATGATGAAATAGAGCCCGTACTCAATGGCAATCTGCTGGGACCGGAAGATGACGCGTTCCACCACTTCCGGCGTCGCGGGCCGGGTGTGGACAGCAACGCCCACCGGCTTGCGGACGATGCTGATGCCCTTCTCAAAAGCGACCGCTTCAGTCAATGCCGTGGCTACCTGCTGGAGCAGGGTTTCCGTGGCCAGGGACAGGGTATACGCATAGCCCATGTCGAACTCAACGCCGTGGGAGCCCACCAAATGAACCTCCGCAGGCAACCTGGACACCGCCGCCAGGTCGCGCAAGGACCGGCCCGAGATGATGGCCGTATGCGTATTAGGGAGTGCTGCGAGCGCACGGAGAGCCACAGCGGCGCTGTCCAGCGGCAGGGTCTCGGTGGAGGTTCCTTCAGCTGAACAAAGAGTGCCGCCATAGTTGCACGCCACCAGCAAACCCGGGACGCGGGCAATGGCCCTAAGCTCCGCCATCAACTGGGGTGTGATGCCCTGCTGCGCGTCCGTCCGGAGCAAGGTCCGGAGCAGGCCAAGCGGCAGCGAGTTCATCAGCAGCGCAGAGTCTGCGGCTGATTGATTTAAGGGCGTAGGCATAGCGGATCCTTCCACTGCGGATAGCTATAGTCTCCGCCTGTGGAGTTTCGGCGTCATGCCCAAATCATTGCAAATGCGTAAAGCTTTCGAATTTATTTTCGATGCCGGCCGCTACGCCCTCACAAGCCCCGCAACTTCGGCAACCAGTTCCACCGAGCGCAGGCGTTCCTGGGTGCCAATGCTCTGGTGGGCGACGATGAGTTCGTCCGCATCGGAGTGCTTGGCGAACTCGTCAAGGTAGTCGCGCACAACGTCCGGCGTACCGACGGCGGAGTACTTCATCATTTGGGAAATGTGCTGGCCTTGCGGGGAATCCAGCACCATATCCGCTTCGTCATCCGTGAACTGCCGGCCGCCGCCAAAGAACAGCGAGACACGGGCACGCTTCACGGCGAGATGGATCGCCTGGGCCTCGGCATTGCTGTCCGCTGCAGTGACGTTAACCCCTGCGATCACGTGCGGTTCGGACAGCTGTTCCGAGGGCTTGAAGTCCCTGCGGTAAATAGCCACGGCATCCTGCAAGGCGGCAGGCGCGAAGTGCGAAGCGAACGCGTAGGGCAGACCAAGCTGCGCAGCCAGCTGTGCCCCAAACAGCGAGGAACCCAGGATGTACAGCGGCACGTTGGTGCCCTTTCCCGGGGTCGCTTCGACACCCTGGATACGAGTAGGTCCGGTGAGGTAGCCCTGCAGTTCCAGGACATCCTGCGGGAAAGCATCCGAGGACGTATGGTCGCGGCGAAGCGCACGCATGGTGTTCTGGTCACTGCCCGGGGCGCGGCCAAGGCCTAGATCGATGCGTCCCGGGTGCAGGGTCTCCAGGGTGCCGAACTGCTCGGCGATAGTCAACGGCGAGTGGTTGGGAAGCATGACGCCGCCGGCCCCAAGCCGGATGGTGTTCGTGTGGGCGGCGACGTGCGCGATCAGCACACTCGTGGCCGAGGAAGCGATGGCTGACATGTTGTGGTGCTCGGCGTACCAGACCCGGCGATAGCCCAGCTCTTCGGCCTTCTGCGCCATGGCAACGCTGCCGGCGAGGCTTTCCGCCACGGTCTGGCCCTTTCCGATGGTTGCCAGGTCCAGGATGGAAAGAGGAACAGTCACGGGGATGCCTTTCGGTACGTTTCGCGGCACCCGCACTGTTGGTTGGCGGGCACTCTAGCGACAACGACGGCGGTCCCCGGCTTATTTCTGTGAGTTGCGTCGCGCAGGGGCTACTTTCGCCGCGTCCCTGAATCCACGCGCCCTTTTAGAAGTGCGCTGGATCCGTGTTGGCGCCGCAGAGAACGACGGCGAACGTCTCACCATCCTTGGGCACGTACGCACCGGAGAGCAGCGCGGCGTAGGCTGCAGCCGCGCCATGCTCCACCACCATTCGGTACTCCTCCCACAGCGTGCGGCGGGCCTGGACGATGTCCTCGTCGCTGACCAGCACGCTCTGCACACCCGTGCGACGCGCAACACCGAATCCGATCTCCCCGATGCGCCGGGCCCCCAGGGAATCCGCGGCGATTCCGGAAACTGCCACATCCACCGGCTCTCCCTTGGCCAAGGCGGTGTGCAGCGTGGGAACCGTCTCAGGCTCGACGCCCACCACATGTGCCCGGCCTTCAACGGCCGCGGCAATGCCACCCATCAACCCGCCCCCGCCTACAGCAACCAGGATGGTATCGACGTCGGGCAATTCGTCCAGCAGTTCCAGGCCAACGCCGCCTGCGCCGGCCACAATCTCGGGCTGGTCATAGGCGTGGCAATAGACCGCGCCTGTTTCCTCGGCGAACTTCACGGCTGCAGCGTAGGCCTCGGCATACTCAGAGCCTCCTTGGACCACGCTGGCCCCGATGGCGTACAACTTGTGGACCTTGTTGGCAGGTGCGGACTCGGGGACGAATACCGTAGCGGGAACGCCCAGCTTCGAAGCCGCGTAGGCGTTGGCCAGGCCAGCGTTCCCACCGGACGCCACCACAATGCCAACCTCTGGGTTCAGTTCGCCATTCTCCCGCGCCGTGAGCAATCGATTGAACGCGCCCCGGGCCTTGAACGTTCCGGTGTGCTGCATGTACTCGCACTTGAACCAGAGGTGATACGGCTCCTGGTTGCCGCTTTCAGCCACCGGTGTGTGCCGTACCCAGCCTGCCGTCCGTGAGTATGCTGCCTCTACTTCTTCGCGTGTGACCATCGTGTGCTGCACCTTTCGTCCGTTTCATCCTATGGTTCGGGCGGTGGTGCTGGGGCGTCGAACAATGGTCAGCACCGTGGACGGTCAGTGAAGGTTCATTTCTTCTCGTTAACTGCAGCTTCCGTAGTTTCGCGTTGCGTCGCTACCCAGCTGGCGAGGACTTTCAAGGCGTCCTCTGAGGTGGTGTTGGGGTCGGCGGTATAGACGTTGATCCTCAGCCCCGGGTCTGCGGGCAGCTCAAGGGCTTCAAAGGTGAGATCCAGGTCCCCCACCACCGGGTGGTGAAGCCGTTTGCGCCCAGTGCGGTGATACTTCACATCGTGCCGGGCCCAGCGTGTGCGGAACTCTTCGCTGCGGGTGGAGAGTTCACCGATCAGGTCCGTGAGGTCCTTGTCGTAGGGATTTTTCCCCGCGGTGGAGCGCAGAACCGCGACTATGTCATCAGCTGCCCGTTCCCAGTCGGCGAAGAACTCCCGGGCTTTGGGATTCAGGAACGTGAAGCGTGCACTGTTGGGCGGCTTGGTTTCTTCGGCCATCAAATCCATGTACAGGGCGTTGCCCAGCTCGTTGGAGGCCAGGACATCCCCGCGGTCGTTGCGTACCCAGGCCGGCGCAGCGGTGATGGCGTCAATGACGCGCTGGACACTGGGCCTCACTGTCTGCGGGCTGCGCTTGCGCCGCACCCGAGGAGCTGCAGTGGCAGCACGGGCCAAGTCGTATAAGTGGGCGGTCTCCGCTTCGTCGAGCTTCAATGCTCGGCCCAGTGCTTCAAGGACACTGTCCGAGGCGCCGGAAAGGTTTCCCCGCTCAAGGCGGATGTAGTAATCGATACTCATGCCCGCGAGCATCGCGACTTCCTCACGGCGCAGCCCCGCGACCCGCCGGTTGCCGCCGTACGCGGGAAGCCCGGCCTCCTCAGGGGTGATCCTTGCTCGGCGCGAGGTCAGGAACTTCCGCACATCATCGCTGTGTGTCATGGCCTCCACGCTACGCTGCGGCTCCCCGGCGAGGGAGGGTCTGCCGTTACCCGGAACCTTCAGAGCCCCACTGCATGGGGGTAATGGCATGCACTCCCACGGAATCAGCGCCCGGTGTTGACTGGAAATACGCCCACCGGTGAAGCGCAGAAAGTGCCCGTCCACCGTCCACACGCAACGACAGGAACAGGAAACATGAACATCACACTCAATAACGGCGTCGTCATGCCGGCACTTGGCCTGGGTGTCTTCCAAAGCGCCCCCGAAGAAACGACGGCGGCAGTCGAGGCCGCGCTCGCCACTGGCTACCGGCACATCGACACTGCCGCAGCCTACGGTAATGAGCGCGAGGTAGGTGAAGGCATCCGCAAGTCCGGCCTGGACAGGTCGGAGGTCTTCATCGAAACAAAGGTCTGGGTCAGCGACTATGGCTACGAGCAGACCTTGCACGCATGGGACAAGGCTGTGGGAAAGCTCGGCGTCGAGTCCTTGGACCTGCTCATTCTGCACCAGCCGGCTCCAGACAGGTTCGAGAAAACCATCGCTGCTTACAAAGCCCTGGAGACATTGCTTGCTGATGGCCGCGTCCGCGCGATCGGTGTCAGCAACTTCATGCCGCACCACCTGAAGGAGCTCCTCGCGGCCACCGACGTTGTTCCTGCGGTGAACCAGATTGAACTGCACCCGTACTTCGCCCAGCCGAACGTTCAGGCTGCTGATGCCGAACACGGCATCCTGACACAGGCGTGGTCACCGATCGGCGGGATCACGTTCTACCCGGGGTGGGGCGAGGAACGAAAGAACGTCATGGACGATCCCACGCTTGCCGGCATTGCGCAGACACACAGCAAGAGCCCGGCTCAGGTCATGCTGCGCTGGCACCTGCAACAGGGCCGCTCCGCCATTCCGAAGTCAACCAACCCGTCACGCATCGCCGAGAACTTCGACGTGTTCAACTTTGAACTCAGCGCTGAAGAACTTGCAGCCATCGACGCCCTCGACACGGGCAACCGCAACGGCCCGGACCCGGACATAGCCCGGGAAGAGCGTTTTGCCATGGTCATCCCCGAGGCCTAAGAGAAGGAACAAGTACAGAACCGCACCATGACATCACCGTCGACGAATACACCGGCAGCCAACGCACCATAGGCTTGTTCGCATGGCTGACTTCGTCCTCCGTCCCTGTGTAGCTTCCGACGCCGCGTGGATCGCCGAGCTCCGCGCGGTGGTGATGCGTCCGGATTTGGAACGGCTGGGGCGATTCGATCCCGTCCGTGTCCGCGAGCGCTTCCTCAACAGCTTCCAGCCGGAGCACACCTACGTGATCCATACGGGCGGTGTGGATGCCGGGGTCATTGCGGTTCGCCCCGAGCCAGATGCACGGTGGATTGAACACTTCTACGTGGCCCCGGCACATCAGGGTAAAGGGCTTGGGGGTGCCGTACTCCGACATGTCATGGCAGCGTCCGTGGACGAGAGGCCCTTCCGCCTGGACGTACTGCAAGGAAGCCCCGCCCGGCGACTTTATGAACGCCATGGCTTCGTGCTGGAGTCCGAGGATCCTGTCGACGTCTTCATGATGGCTATAACCACCCATGACTGAACCGCCGCAATTACGGTAGCCTCAGCACAAACCTATGCACCATCGCTGCTGGCTTCCGGGGGGAACATTGGGGATAAATCGAGCGCGGGCTTGGACGTTTGTCAGTGCTGCTGCATTGGCTCTGGCAGCCACGATGACCGGGACCGGGCACGCTACGGCGGACTCCCAGCCAACACCCGTCATCGACGGCGTCCCGTACGTAGGTGCGGAGCTCCGCCGACAGTACGACTACAACTATTGGGGTTGCCGGAACCCGGACGGCACCTCTGATGCCATCACTTTGGAATGGCTCCGCGATGGCGAGCCGCTCCCGGAGGAAAGGCAAGGAGACACTCTGCGGATCCTGCCTGAAGACATGGGCAGCCGTATCTCCATGCGTGTTCATCCCCTCACGCCAGGAAACCAGGGTTGCCCAACTGGCACGCAGCTGAGCAGCGAAACGCAGCCCGTCAAGGCGTCCAGCAGGGCCATGGGCTGGACCGGGCGCGGCAACTTTGAACCCCTTGCCCGCACCTACGATGGCAGACTCATCCTTTACCCGCGGACGTACACCTACGACAAGGGCGCCTGCGAGGGTCCCTGCCCGGCGTACCGGCGTTCCTGGGACGAACCCCGCCAGGTAGGCCAAGGGTGGAATGTTTTTGACATTGTCTTTTCCCCCGGCGACTTTGACGGCGATGGGTACAACGACCTCCTGGGCAGGGACGCTGCCGGAAAGCTCTTCCTGTACCCCGGCGACGGTGAAGGTGGCTGGCTTCCCCGGGAACAGGTGGGCCAAGGTTGGGCCATCTTCGACGCCATCGTGGGCCCGGGCGACTTCAATGGCGACGGCACCAACGATGTGCTGGCACGCGATGCCGCAGGCGGTCTGTTCCTCTACCCCGGCGACGGCGAAGGCGGCTGGCTTCCCCGTGAACAGGTTGGGTGGGGCTGGCAGGTCATGAACAAGATCATCACCGGCGGAGATATGAACGCCGACGGTGGCGTAGATATTTTCGGGCGCGACCATTATGGCTATCTGCGCCAATACCCGACTGACGGCGAAGGCGGCTGGGAGGAACCTGTCTGGTTCGGCACTGGTTGGGAAGCGTTCTCCGAGGTGGCCGGACTTGGCAGCTCCAGCCACACGAAGTACAACGACCTCGTCGCCGTTGACCCGAATGGCGACCTCGTCACCTATGCTACCGGCGCTTCAACCACAGGCATGTACGGCCCCTATGGCCCCATCGGCACGGGGTGGGACGTGTTCAAGGAACTGCTGTAGCCTTCGGGCGGCTAGAGCGATCCACGGCTGGTGGCATGGCTTCTTCAGCTTCGTGGATTCCGGGCCGCCGTCACACCGTCTTCGGGAGATGCTCGCGCTGCACCGCGCCGGATTCCTGAAGTTCCTGGTGCCGGGAATGTGGGTTCGCACCGACGAATCAACGGGCCGGTTTGTGGCAGGCTCCTTCCAGTCACCCGTGGTGGTGGATGCGTCCGCGTACATCGAGGCACGGCGGCCCTCGAGCCTCCGTGGAACGTTCAGCGAATCCAGCTTTGGCAGACCTGCACGACGCCGGATGGGGCACCGAGCAGAGGTTGCTCACCTCTGCGGATCCACACTCCACGGGCAAACTCCTGGTCTCCGGAATCAAAGGGTCCTGTCCCCTGTTGGTACTGCACAGAGCACTTTGTTTGCGGTGGGACCGTGGACGTCCGGTTGGGGCGCGGGAGCGTTTGCCCGCCCCAACTGAGTCGCAGTTAAGCGCGTTTTGACCGCCCAAAACGCGCTCAGCTGCTACTTACTTGGGCTATATCTACGAAAGCGCGATCCCCGCGTCGGTCCCCTGCTGGAGGAACTCGCCGTCGACCCACTCTGCGCAAGCATTTGGCCTTCAGCAAGGATCTTGTCCGGCCCAGCTAAGCTATGCGCATGGCCAACGAACCCATTGCAACAACTGCTGAAAAACTTGCCACCATCCAGCAGGGGTACGCCCTGGAAGGTGCCACCATCGAGCTGGGTGCGGCGATCGTGGACGGTGAAATCCACAAGGAGGCCCAGGTCCGGCTCCCCTTGGCGATGATGAACCGCCACGGCCTCGTGGCCGGCGCCACCGGTACTGGCAAAACGGTCACGCTGCACATGATTGCCGAGCAACTCTCGACGGCGGGTGTTCCAGTTTTCCTCGCGGACATCAAGGGAGATCTTTCGGGACTGGCGACGGCGGCAACGGGCAGTGAAAAGTTGAGCGCACGCACTGAAGCCCTCGGCCAGCAGTGGCAGGGAAAGAACTTCCCCGTGGAATTCCTTAGCCTCGGTGGAGACGGCAACGGCATCCCCGTCCGCGCCACCATTACCTCGTTCGGGCCCATCCTGCTATCGCGCATCATGGACCTCAATGAGACCCAGGAATCCAGCCTCCAGCTGATCTTCCACTTCGCGGACAAGAACAACCTGGAACTGATCGACCTCAAAGACCTCCGGGCCGTGATCCAATTCCTTACCTCGGACGAAGGCAAGGAACAGTTGGAGGACCTTGGCGGGCTCTCCAAAGCCACGGCGGGCGTTATCCTCCGGGAACTTGTTGGGCTGGAAGGCCAGGGCATGGAGAAGTTCTTCGGTGAACCCGAGTTCGATACCGCCGAGCTCCTCCGCACCGCCCCCGACGGCCGAGGCGTCATCAGCTGCCTTGAGCTGCCCACCCTCCAAACCAAGCCCCTGCTGTTTTCCACGTTCCTCATGTGGCTCCTCGCTGATCTCTTCGAAGACCTTCCCGAAGCCGGCGACCTCGACAAGCCCAAGCTCGTCTTCTTCCTGGACGAGGCTCACCTGTTGTTCAGCGACGCCTCCAAGGCCTTCCTTGAGGCCATCACCACCACCGTCAGGCTCATCCGGTCCAAGGGCGTGGGCATATTCTTCGTTACCCAGACACCCAAGGACGTCCCCGCCGACGTCCTGGGCCAGCTTGCCAACCGGGTGCAGCATGCCTTGCGTGCGTTCACCCCGGAGGATGCCAAGGCACTCAAGGCCACCGTGTCAACGTTCCCCGTCAGCGACTACGACCTCGAAGAGACGCTCACCTCCGCGGGCATCGGTGAGGCCGTCATTACCGTCATGAACGAAAAAGGCGCGCCTACACCTGTTGCCCTCACCCGGCTACGTGCCCCCGAATCCGTGATGGGTCCAAGCACCGATGACCTTGTCCGCAGCACCGTGGCCTCGTCCTCCCTTCTGGTCAAGTACGGGACAGCAGTAGACAACGTGTCCGCCTACGAGAAACTCACCAGCAAGGCCGCGCCCTCCACAGGCGACGCTGCGCCGGGCTTGCCGCCGGTTCCGGGCAGTGTTCCGGTGGGTTCTGCTTCGGGCGGTTCTGCCGGGGCGCCGTACGACATCGACGCCGAAGCGCGGCGCATCGAGGAAGAGATCCTCGGCTGCCCGAGTTCCCGTCCGGCCCCTGCGCCTTCATCGTTTCCAGAGCCGTCCTCGTTTCCTCCGGCACCTGCGCCGCAGCAGGCGTCCCGGCAGGACGGCGGCATGTTCGGCGACCTTGCCGGCGCACTCGGCGGAGCCCTGGGCGGTGGGCTGAAGAGCATGGTCCGCTCCATGGGGACACAGCTTGGCCGCGACCTCGTGCGCGGCGTTTTCGGTACCTCCTCGCGGCGCCGCCGCTAGCCCTTTTTGGCTGTCAGAAGCCCGACGGCGGGTGGCGGCAAGAGTTGCTGCCACCCGCCGTCGGGCCCTACAGGAAGCGTCTTCGCAGGTCACGCCGACGCCCTCATGCACGGCTATCGCTGCCGCGGCAGGTAACGTAAAGGGCGTGCAGTTGAGTCAAGCGATAGTCAGGACCGCAGCCGGATGGCTGCTCGGTCTGATGCTTGCTGCCGCCGGAGCCATCGTCTGCATCAACCTGGTGAGCTCCTCCGTGGCCAGTCCGCAACAGCCTGTCCGGGAGTACTTGGATGCCTTGCAAAAGGGCGAAGGCGAGCAAGCCCTGGGTCTGTTGCGAGCAAAAGTTCCCAGTGCGAATGCCGCCATGCTCGACGGCACGGCCCTTCAAACAGCCGCCTCAAAACTGTCTGACATCAAACTCGGAAACGCCGAGTCCAGGGGCAGCAACCGTGTTGCCGTGCCCATGGACTACACGTTGGACGGTAACCGGCTCCATACCGAATTCCTCATGGAGCGCACCGGGACCCAGTGGTTGTTCTTCGGCAAATGGGCTTTCGTTCCCACCACGCTACCCACCATTGAAGTCACCGTGGTCAACTCCAGCGAAGCAGCGCTCAACGGCGTCCCCGTGAACATGCCAAATGGCCACAACACCTTTGCCGTGTTCTATCCCGGCAAATACGAAGCCACCCTCAACGGCACATACTTCGAGGCTCCTCCTACCTCGGCCCTCGTTTCAACCCGGGACGGCGGCCAGGCCCCGCTGAACCTGCAGACGCGGTCAACCAAGGCCTTGAACGAAGCCGTCGCCGGCAAAGTCCGGGAATTCCTGGACACCTGCGCCGCCCAGGCCACCGAACAACAGCGCCTCCAACCTGATTGCCCGTTCTACCACGTCAGCAATGCGCGCGTCGTGGACGGAACCATCAAGTGGGAAATTACCGAGTACCCCAAGATCACGATCGAGCCCTTCGGCGGCAAATGGGTCGTTGCCCCGCTCAACGGCAAGGCAAGGGTTTCCGCCCGCGAGATCAATTTGTTCACCGGCTTGGTCAACGACCTCAACGTGGAGCATGATTTCAGCTTCACCACCCAACTGGACACGGACAACAACACGGTGACCGTCACACCCATGCTGACTTTCTAGGCCCCGCCGCACTGGCCCACCTTTCATCACCTGAGGCGTGCAGTCTGTGCTCGCGCCGGCTCCGAGCGGCCCAAAACTGGGCTGGTTACACCAAGCGGCCCCGACGAAGGACCTCACGTACGTGACGCAGCATCGCATCCGGCGTGTGGACAACATCGTCGTAGAAGAACCTCAGCACCAGCAAGCCCTGGCGGATCGCCTCGTTGTCCCTCCGACGATCCTTCTTGAACTGGCGCGGATTCAGATAGAACGCCAGCCCGTCGATTTCGATAATGAGGAAGCCCTCAAGGAGGAAGTCCACAGTTCCTACGCCGTCGATCCAGACCTGGGTCTCGGTCCGGATCCCCACATCCCTGAACAAGACACGCGCCAAGGTCTCGATCAAGGAACCCGCCCCACGATCAACTTTTGAAAGGACTTCACGGGCCCGCCCGCCCCGGTTGCCCACCAGGTGCCGCCGCAGGTATTCCAACGTGATGTCGCCGCGGATGAAGGCACTTTCGACCATCACCAGTGATTCCAACGCGGGCAGGCAAAGCAGCGCGTGCAACAGGACATCCGGCAGTGCAACGAACGGTTCGCGCCGCGGCTGGGACAGGGGCAGGCGGTGGCTGACGCATCCGGTCGCCCGCCGGCCGTTGCTTTGCCAATAGTGGGGCTCGGTTGGTTGGTGAAGCAGCCATAGGCCATAACGGCCTGCAGCAGACGCGCACGTCAGTAGCGATCTCGCTTTAACTGCCGCAACAAACTCCGGATCCGCACCAGGAAGGCCCAACACTCCCCGCTCTACGCGCTCAATACAGCCTGCCCGCAGCGCCGCCCGAATTGCGGACTCACTGACGCCGCGGGACTGCACCTGCCTGTTCAAGGCGACGCCGCCCAGCTGTCGCAGTGCTAGTTCCGCATCCATCCACACAGCCTCCCGCCAAGGCTAGGAAGGCCGGCAGTCCCAAACCGGCGTATGTGGAGAAGTGGGCGCGGCAAACTGGCCCGGTTACGGAGAAGGGTGGCGGCATGAAGAAGCCCGGGTCCTCCCTCTCAAGAGTCAAACCCGGGCCAGTTCAGCAGGCTTTAGTCCATGCCACGGAGGTCGAGCACCAGCTCTGATTCACCGTCGGCCTGCAAAATAACCGGGATGCCCCAATCCTGCTGGTACAGGTGGCAGGCTGCGTGGTCCGGAATTTCTCCGTCCTCGGTTTCAGGTCCGTCACAGGCGGCCGCACGGGCAGTGATGTGAAGGATGCCCTCGGGCACGTCGGGCGACAATTCGATGGTCCGCAACAGACCCACCGATGTCCCGCCTCCGGAGACCAGCAGTTCCGGAGGAGTGGAAGAGACCTTCATCTGCGTGGGGTCGCCCCAGCGGTCATCAAGCTTCTGCCCGGTGGGGGCCTTGAAGCGAACGGCCAGCTCCAGGGTTCCAGGTGTCACGGGGCTCTTGGGACGGTGCGTCTGGGACGCACCCTCATCCACCTGCTGGGCTTCCTTGGGGATCGGCACCAAAACCAGTTGATGCTTGTTTGACTCAACCACCACCAGTAGCGGATCACTATTGCTGTGGTTAACCACGACGACGTCACTCGGCTCAGCCAGGCCACGCGCCAACGTTGACACTGTCTTCGTCGCGGGATCGTACCGGCGAACGGCACCGTTGTAGGTATCGGCGATCGCTACGGAACCATCCGGCAGTACCGTGACCCCCAAGGGGTGCTGCAGGCGTGCCTCACTGGCGTCGCCATCACGGAATCCGAAGTCGAACAGACCTTGGCCGACGGCTGTCTCCACCGTCACGCCGGTTTCATCAAGCACCAAACGTCGCAGAGAGGAAGTCTCCGAGTCGGCCACCCAGATGTTGTCATCGGCATCAATGGCCAGGCCGGACGACTGGGCGAACCAGGCGTCCTCCGCTACGCCGTCCAACAGTCCTTCCAGGCCCGAGCCCGCCAGGATGGAAACCTGGTTGGTTACGGGATCGAACGCAAAGATCTGGTGCGTTCCCGCCATCGCGATCACGACTCGCTGCAGCTTCGCGCTCCACACCACATCCCACGGCGAGGACAAGGAAACCCCGGTCCCGAGGCCAAGCACCCCGACGTCGATTGCGTCAGCAGCAAAGTCAGCCGGACCGCCGTCGTGGTGTTCGGACCAGGCGCCCGCGCCCGTCTCGGTGACACGGGCAGGACCGGCATCGAGCAAGCGCTGCACACCGTTGCCGGCAACAGTCCGGACATGCCCTGAACTCAACGTCACCCCGCGAAGGCGGTGGTTCACGGTGTCCGCGACCACGGCGTCATAACCGAGCGTAGACGCGAGCTCGGAGGGAAGAACAGCTATACCTTGCGGCTCGTTGAACTCGGCGGTGTCCGCTTGGCCGTCCGCGTACCCCTTGGTCCCGGAGCCAATAACCCGCTCAACGGTTTTCAGGTCCGGGTGGAGCTCCACCAGGCGGTGGTGCCCGGAGTCGACGACGAGGTAATTGCCGTTGGCCAACTGCGTCGTCTTGCCCGGGAAGCGCAAGGTGCCCGACGTCGGCACAGGAGCAACGTACGGACCGTTACCCCGGTGGAGGGTCCCCTTTGCTTCGTGCTCAGCAACAAGTTCCTCAAGCAGCACGGCGAGGCCATCTGCGTGGCCTTCACCGGAAAGATGCGCCACGATGTAACCCTCCGGATCAACAACCACCAGCGTGGGCCAGGCACGGGCTGTGTACGCCTTCCACGTGGCCAGCTCAGGGTCGTCCAGAACCGGATGATGGATCTCGTAACGCTCCACGGCAGCAGCAAGGGCAACAGGATCGGCTTCGTGCTCAAACTTGGGCGAATGCACGCCGACTGTCACCAGGACATCAGAGTACTTTTCCTCAAGGGGCCGGAGTTCGTCGAGCACATGCAGGCAGTTGATGCAGCAGAAGGTCCAGAAGTCCAGCAGCACAATTTTGCCCCGCAGGGATTCCAGGTCAAGGGACTTTCCGCCCGTATTGAGCCAGCCGCGGCCCTCCAGTTCGGAGGCCCGGACCCGGAGTTGGGTGCGTACGGTTTCGCTCATCAGCGTCCTTCCAGCTTCGTGTTTCGTTCAGTCTTGCTGCTTGCTTCGCCAATGCTTCCCGTTGCGTGGCCTGTTGACGCGCTGTCCCCAGGAGCGGCGCCGTCGGTCGCTTCAGTCGTTTGAGTAGTCAGGGCCGTCGGGTTGGCTGAAGCCGGGCGGCCGGCCAACTTGGCATCGCGGTCAGCGAGCCGGGCAAACATATCGTTATAAGCACTGAGATCGGCGTCGTTATTCCTGTCGGCCGCACGGTCCACCCGTCGGGTCTCCCGCTCGTCCGAGCGTGACCACATGACGGCTACGCCGATTGCCACCAACAAGGTGGGAACTTCACCAATGCCCCAAGCCACAGCACCGCCCATTTGCTGGTCTGCAATGGCCGAGGCACCCCAGGTCCGGCCCAGGTTGCCGAAGTAGTCAGCAGCCAGCAGGCCAGTGCCGCCCATAATGGCCACGCCAAAGAACGCGTGGAACCCCATGGTTGCGAGGAGGAGCAGCAGGCGCATGGGATACGGCGCACGTCGCGGCAGTGGATCACTGCCGATCATGCTGAGCACAAAAATGTAGCCCGTCAGCAGAAAGTGCACATTCATCAGCTCATGGCCTACGTGCTCCCGCATCGCCAGGCCGAAAAGGTCCGAGTAGTAGAACAGCACGATGGATCCCGCGAAGTTCGCAGCGGCGAACAGCGGATGAGTCACCACCTGCGAGAACCGGGAGTGGACGAACAGGAGCAGCCACTCCCGAAGACCCCGCGAACCGTGCGCGCCTTCACCCCGGGAAGGGAGTGCACGCAGCGCGAGGGTCACCGGCGAACCCAACACCAGGAAGATCGGTGCCACCATGGTCAGGGCCATGTGATCCACCATGTGGGCAGAAAACAGTACGCGGCCATAGACAGCTGGCGGACCAGACGTGATGTAGGTGAGAATCACCAGTCCAATCATCCAGTTCACCGTCTTGAACCAGGACCAGCTATCCCCGCGCTTGCGGATCTTGATGATCCCGAGGATGTAGGACACAGCGCCGAACAAGGCGACTCCCACCCACAGCCAGTCAAAACGCCATTCCGTAAGCCAGCGCTCGGGGGTAAGTTCAGGCGGAAGCTCATAGCCGGACAGGATGAAGGCCGGCGAGGCGTCCGGTGCGTACGTGGTGGGCTGCGGCGGGGCCGAGCGCCCCAGCGCCACGGCGAGGCCCGACGTCGCGCCCATCACCAGCAGCTCAACCAGAACCAGCTGCCACAGCACCCGGCGGGCAGACATCGAACCGCTCTTTCCCAGCTGAGGTATGACCCACTGACGATGCATGAAGCCGATGCCACCCAGCACCAGGGTGGCAAGTGCCTTGGCAAGGATGATTTGCCCATAGGCAGAGCCAAACAGATCGCCCAGGTTCGTCACGCGGATGGCTGCATTTATCACACCGGACGCAAACACCAGAACGAAAGCAAAGCCTGCCAGGGCCGAGAACCTTCGGAGGGTCGGTTCGGTGATGTCGCTCGTCCCAGGCTTCCTGGAACCAGCGAGCAATCCGGAAAGGACCGCGAGCATGATGATCCCTCCCACCCACACGGAGACTCCAACCAGGTGAAGGCCCAGCGAGTTGATGGCGCCTTCGTGATCACTGGAGCTGGAGGAGTGACCGATCAGTGCGGTCGGAATCAGCCCGATCAAGGCAAGCAGCAGCGTAAAGGCGAGGCCAGTCAGCGATCGGACGCCGAAGAGCGCGGTGGTGACTACCGCAGCAATGATGGTGATGGACAGCCAGGCCTTGCCCGTATCTATGTCCGTCATGAAGTACACCAGCGAGCGGGTGAATTCAGCGTCCCCGGAAAGTCCCTGACCCGCGACATCCGCGTAGGTCAATACCAGGACCGCTACGGCGGACAGTGTCCAAGCGGCACCTGCCGCCGCGGCAACGGCAAGGGCGCGTGCAAAAGCTGGATGCTCCGGAGCCTCCAGATCCTTTTCACGGGATCGCGACCCTCTAAGGTTCTTGGGCAGGATTCCGACCGCGAAGATGAGGCCACCAATAACTGTCGCTATGGAAGCGTTGTGGACGGCTTTCGCCACCGGCAAGCCCCATCGAACCAGCGCACCGGGGTCCGAAACCTGGCGGGCAGCAGAAGCACCGGAGAAGACGAGGGCAGCAGCCAAAGTCAGGAAGAGCACCGCCAGTCCAGCAAGCTGCCATGGGACGGAAATGCCCGTGACGGCATTGCCGCCCCGCGCTCCCGGCTTGGGAACAGGCGATGGGGCAGTTGCGGAGCTTCTTGCGGATGGCACCTATCCATTGTCCGTTACGTGCGGCTGCGCTGCGAATCGGGAACCATTTGGGGAGGAGAAGTGGGCATCGGCAAGCGGATGCCGCCTTGGTGTGCGGGACAAGTGATTGCTTAACGGCAAAAGGGACGGCAACCAGTTGGTTGCCGTCCCTTTCAGGCATTCGCCGAAGTTGGAATTACTTCTTCTTGGCGACAGCAGCCTTCAGCTTGGAGCCTGCGGTCAGCTTAACGCTGTGGCCAGCGGCGATCTGGATGGTTTCGCCCGTCTGCGGGTTGCGGCCGGTGCGTGCTGCACGGTCGGTACGCTCAACTGCGAGCCAGCCCGGGATGGTGATCTTCTCGCCAGCGGCAACAGAAGTCTCGAAAACTTCGAACAGTGCATCGAGCACGGAGTTGACGGCTGCCTGGCTCGTGCCAGCCTTGCCTGCTACCTCTGCAACGAGTTCACTACGGTTCTTAGCCATTTACGTCCTCCTGGACTAATACGTTTTTTGAGCTTTCAAGCGGAATGCGAGCAAGCCACTGCTCGAAAACTTACCAGCTTGCACCGACTTGGCCAGCAAATTCCGCGTGTTTCCGCGCTTTTTTGACCAAAATCACCGGTTTTTCAGGGTTTTTGGGGGTGTGGACCGCACATGGCGTACCCTACGGCGTTGAACGGGCCACCATCCAGCGTAAGAAACCACGACGCCGACAGCCACCGCCGGGAGTTGCACGCGGCTAGCCATCGCGGCTTCAGAGCATCCAACCGACGTGGATCACAAGAGAATACGCTGATACAGGAAGTGGTCCTGCCATTCGCCTGCTATGTGGAGATACGACCGCGCCATTCCGATCCGCTCGAAGCCGGATCGTTTGAGGACTGCCTGCGAGGCTACGTTATGCAGCAGGGTTGCCGCTTGGATACGGTGGAGTCCCAGATCTTCGCTCGCCATGGAGAGAACTGCCTCTACCGAAGAAGTGGCAATGCCCTTGCCGGCGAACGCTTGGTCGACCCAATAACCCAGGTTGGCGTTCATGAATGGTCCACGGACTATGCCCGTCAAAGTAATCATGCCAACGACATCCCCGTCATGGAGAACTACCCACGGAACCTCCGTGCCAGCGGCATACTGGCTCAGTTTGCTCCGAACAACGGCCTCTTGCCCTGCCCTGGTATAAAACGCCTCGCTGCGCAGTGGTTCCCATGGGGCGAGGTACTCAGCGTTCCGGGTATAGGCGGCCGCCAAGGGCTCGACGTCGGACAGGGACAAAGTCCGAAGGTGGACTCTTCCATTCGCGGCGTTCCCAGACGGTACATCCAAAGCTCGGGTCAGGGTCATCATGCGACTCTAGCTCTTTGATTGCCCGTTAAAGTGGGGAAGCCCCGACCGTGGTGGTCGGGGCTTCCCGTTAATTGTTGTCCGGCGGTGTCCTACTCTCCCACACCCTCCCGGGTGCAGTACCATCGGCGCTGTGGGTCTTAGCTTCCG
>NZ_JAHOPC010000020.1:0-71053 GCF_019038615.1 Paenarthrobacter aromaticivorans | reverse complement strand
AAAGGCACCCTCTACAGGGCCAGTCACTTACAGAGTCACACCCGCGAGGCAGAACGACTACTACCACTCTGCCAGCCAGTCCCAGACCAGCCACCCCAATCCTCACAGTCACTTACGGCCCATCCGGAAGGCCATCATGGGCCATAAGTGACCCCGCGTTGCTCTATATTCCAGAAGCCTGCGAGCCCACTCCGGCCTCTTTGTAGAAGCCCTGTATGTGGGCGGCCACAAGATCTGCCGCCCGGCCGCCGTCGTCCCCGTTGACGGCTGCAAGAATCGCTCGGTGTTCCGCTCGAAGCCTGTCTGACGTGGCCTTCCAATCAGGCAGGTTTCCGGTGAGTTTCCCGGCGTAATTTTCAATTGCACCCCGCAATGACGCCATCATGGCACTGACCACTGTATTGCCGGCAGCCTGTGCCAGCGCCACATGGAACCGGGCATCAAGCGCCAGGAACGTCTCGATGTCCGGGCTGTTGTCCATTTGCTCGAGCAGCGCCGCCGCCTCATCAAGGGCCGGGGCGCCAACCTTGGCCCGGGCAGCCGCCCAGGATTCGAGCAACACCCGTGTCTCCACGATGTCGGCCACGGGAAGATGGCGGGTTGCCACGTGGAGGCGCAACGTAGAGCCCAGCGCAGAGCCGGGCTCGGCGATCACTACAGTTCCCGCGTCTTTGCCCGAGCCAACTCCCGCGCGCACAACACCCATTGCTTCAAGGATCCGCACCGCCTCCCGCACAGACGTCCTCGATACCTGGAGCTGTTCGGCCATGGCCCGCTCTCCGGGGAGGCGTCCGCCGAGGGCGAGGTCGCCGTCGGATAGCTGCTTTTCTATCCACTGCAGGACTAGTTCGTGGGTACGCATACGGGAATACTAGTTGATGTGGTCCAACCACATGGCTTACAGTGTGGTTAGACCACAGTGGTAGGACCACAGAATTTCAAGGGAGAACCGCATGACCGACACCCTCGATCCGAAGATCACCGCAGCCCCCGCCAATGCTGGCAGCGACGAAACCGTCAGCCGGCCGCCGCAGCCGAGGCCCGCCGTCGTGCAACCTCCGGCACTGAAGCGGCGCATACCCAAAGTTGCCGATCTGGCTCCTTTGATGCAGTTCAAGAAGCCCGAATTCAGCAAAGCCGCCCGCCTCAAACGGGCGAGCACCATCTGGGAGCTGCGCGACATCGCGAAGCGTCGCACCCCACAAGCACCTTTCGACTACACGGACGGCGCCGCGGAGGAAGAAATCACGCTGCGCAGGGCACGCCAGGCGTTCCAGGACATCGAATTCCGCCCCGGGATCCTTCGCGATGTTTCCAGGATTGACCTCCGCACCGACATTTTGGGGAAGGAATCGCGCCTCCCCTTCGGCATCGCGCCCACCGGATTCACCCGCATGATGCAGTCCGAAGGTGAATACGCTGGCTCGCAGGCCGCAGAAGCTGCCGGCATCCCCTACACACTTTCCACGATGGGCACAGCATCGATCGAGGACGTCGCAACGGCTGCTCCGAACGGCCGCAACTGGTTCCAGCTGTACTTGTGGACAGACCGTGACCGGTCCCTTGAATTGATCGAGCGGGCCGCCAAAGCAGGCAACGATACCCTCATGGTGACCGTGGATACCGCCGTAGCGGGGGCTCGGTTGAGGGATGTCCGCAACGGCATGACCATCCCGCCGGCCCTGACGCTCAAGACGGTCCTGGATGCGTCCTACCGACCCGCCTGGTGGTTCAACTTCCTGACCCACGAGCCGCTGACGTTCGCCTCGCTCTCGCGCTACACCGGAACCGTGGCGGACCTCATCAACTCAATGTTCGATCCCACCCTGACCTATGAGGACCTGGACTGGCTGCGCGAAACCTGGAAGGGCAAGCTCGTGGTCAAGGGCATCCAGACCGTTGAGGACGCCCGTAAAGTGGTGGACCACGGCGCTGACGGCATAGTCCTGTCCAACCATGGCGGCCGCCAACTGGACCGTGCACCCATCCCGTTCCACCTGCTTCCCGAGGTCACTTCGGCGCTGAAGGCTGACAACAGCAAGGCTGCCGTCATGCTGGACACAGGCATCATGAGCGGCGCCGACATCGTGGCAGCCCTGGCTTTGGGGGCGGACTTTGCCTTGATCGGCCGGGCTTACCTCTACGGCCTCATGGCCGGCGGACGCGAAGGCGTGGACCGCACTATCCAGATCCTCGAGAAGGACATGACCCGCACCATGGCGCTCCTGGGCGTCAGCAAGGTATCGGAACTGAACCCGGATCACGTGCGGCTGCTCCAGCGCTAACCCATGTAGGTAGCAATAGTGCGCGTTTTGAACGTTCAAAACGCGCACTACTGCGACTTAGTTGGGTAATGGACGCTAGATCAGGCCCTGAGCCAGCATTGCGTCGGCTACTTTTACGAAACCGCCGATATTGGCGCCCACCACATAGTTGCCGGGCGAACCATATTCTTCGGCGGTTGCTGCGCAGCGGTCGTGGATGCCCACCATGATCTCGGTAAGCCGTTGTTCCGTGTGCTCGAATGACCACGAATCACGGCTGGCGTTCTGCTGCATTTCCAACGCGGATGTAGCAACACCTCCGGCGTTGGCGGCTTTACCCGGACCGAACAGAACGCCCGCCTCCTGGAACACTGCCACTGCCGAGCGCGTGGAGGGCATGTTGGCTCCCTCGGCCACCGCGATCAGGCCGTTGCTGACCAACTTCGCGGCAGCATCGCCGTCGAGCTCGTTTTGGGTGGCGCAAGGCAGTGCGACCGTGCCGTTCACGTCCCACACCGAGCCACCCGCTACGTAGCTGGATCCAGGCCGTCGAAGCGCGTATTCAGTAAGCCGGGCGCGCTCCACTTCCTTGATCCGGCGCAGGAGCTCGACGTCGATTCCCGCCTCGTCCACGATGTAACCGGCGGAGTCGGAACAGGCCACCACCGTGGCACCGAGAGACTGCGCTTTGGCAATCGCATTGATGGCCACGTTTCCGGAACCGGACACCACAACACGCTGACCGTCAAAGGAAGCGCCACGGCTCTTGAGCATCTCCTGGGCAAAGATCACTGTGCCGTAGCCGGTGGCTTCCGGCCGGACCAACGAGCCACCCCAGGAAATCCCCTTGCCGGTGAGGACCCCGGATTCGTAACGGTTGGTGATGCGCTTGTACTGGCCGAAGAGGAAGCCGATTTCGCGTCCGCCCACGCCAATATCGCCGGCAGGGACGTCGGTGTACTCACCGATATGACGGTATAGCTCAGTCATGAACGACTGGCAGAACCGCATGATTTCGGCATCCGAGCGTCCGCGCGGATCGAAGTCGGAACCGCCCTTGCCCCCGCCGATCGGCATGCCTGTGAGGGCATTCTTGAAGATCTGCTCAAAGCCGAGAAACTTGACGATGCCCAGATAGACGGAAGGGTGGAACCGCAGCCCACCTTTGTAGGGACCAAGCGCCGAGTTGAACTCCACACGGAAACCCCGGTTTACGTGGACGCAGCCAGAGTCGTCGGTCCACGGTACGCGGAAGATGATCTGCCGTTCGGGTTCGCAGAGACGCTCCAACACGGCACCCTCCAGAAATTCCGGATGCCGGTCGTGAACGGGCCCCAGGCTTTCGAAAACCTCGGTGACAGCCTGGTGGAACTCCTTCTCGCCGGGATTCCGCGCCAACACGGTGTTCCTGACAGCTTCGAGCCTCGAATCCATGCGTCTTCCTATCCCTCAGTGCGCCGGCCAGCGGCGAGACGATACAGTCCCGCTCATGGTTGCACCAACGGAGGTAGGATCTCCATCCGATGGGATTGTGACCATGGGCCCGGAGTTAACTCAACCGTAGAAAAACCCCGTAAACGCAAGGAACCTTGACCTTAAGGAAACCTCACAAGGTGTTGAAGATCACGTTAGATTGATCCGGGCGTAGCCCACTAGCGCTTGCGACCGAATTTCGGGAGGTTGGGAAGGTTCGGGAGATTGGCCAGCAGGTCCGCCGCTTTAGTGGCAGCGCGGCCAACAGTCCGGCCAATCTGCTGCGGGACAGTATCGTCCGATGCCAGATCCAACGAGACGGGCATCCCATCTGAGTGGACTTTTACGGCCTTGCTTACGGCCTCGGCACGAGTTGCAACGAGATCCGGCGCAGTCTCGGCGGGTTGCACAACCGACGCTGCGGCGCCCACGCCAGCGGGAGCCACCGTTTGCGGCGCTGCTTCCACGGAAGGTGCGACGGCGGCAGTAGCCGAGGGTCCGACGTCGAAGGTTTCCAGCCAGGTGGCCACACCGGCCAGCGGCTTCGGGTTCAGCGCGTAGTAGCGCTTCTGCCCCTGGGCGCGCATACTGACGAGGTCAGCCTCGCGGAGCACCTTCAGATGCTTGGAGATAGTGGGCTGGCTTGCAGCCAGTTCTTCCACCAGTTCGCCTACTGCTTTATCCCCAGAGCGGAGTGAAACCAGAATGTCGCGCCTGGTTGCCTCAGCAATGACGGCAAATACGTCGTCAGTCACCATGCCTCCCACCCTAGCGACATATACGCCAAATGGCATCCCTGTTTCGCACCGCGACGGCGCTGGATCGTTGACCCTTTCCAGAGCCAATGCTAAAACGGATTCACGGTCCGTCCGGGCTTCGAGGCCCCGGCCGCCAAAAGCACGGGGTGCGGGCAATGACTGATTTCCTTCGGCGGCAAATCTTCAACATCATCGCCGGTGTGTTCCTTGCCGTATTCGTCTTCGTGTGGAGTGCAGTGCTCCTTCGGGTCGGCACCTGGGTTCCGACAGGTGATCTGACGGCCCCTGAGCTGAACGGAGCCCTGGTTACCGCGGCGGGCGTCCTTGCCACGTCCCTGAGTTCGCTAACGGCGTCCGCACTGGGGTTCACCATTTCGGAGGTTAAGCGGGACAGCGCGAACGCTGGCGAATCCAGTCCCCTCGTCAGCCCGGCGGAGGTTGCCCTGCGGTTATCCGGACGGGTGATCTTTGCCATCATGGTTTACATCACCATGGGCTTGCTGGTCCTGGTGCTCTGGCTGTTCAAGGGCCAAGCGTCCACGGACCTCATCGGAGCATTTGCGTTGTCCTTGCTGGGCTGGCTCGTGGGTGCGGCGGGCGTGGTCTTCCAGACGGAGAAGTCAGAACCATAGGGGTGGGGTCAAGACCGGCTAGTCGAACCAGGGATCCAGCCCGTACAAAGGGAAGATCTCCTTGCGCGTGGCAATGACCGTCCGGTCCACCTCATCGGCGGGGTCGTATCCAACCTCCCAGGAACGCCACCAGACATCCACGTCATCGCTCATCGACTCCGGAGCCCACACGCCGTAAGCCTCCCTGACATAGTTGCGCCAGGCTTCTGGCACGGGCGTGCTCAACGGCACCGGCCGCTGCGTCACCATTCCGATCAGATGGCTCCAAGCACGTGGCACAACACCCGTAACGTCGTAGCCGCCTCCGCCTGTGGCGACCCACCGGTTATCGCAATACCTCGCGGCGAGGCTGGCGACGGCGCTGGCCGCCTCCCGCTGACCGTCCACGCTGAGGTTGAGGTGCGTCAATGGATCCAGGCGGTGCGAATCACAGCCGTGCTGGCTGACAATCACCTCGGGATTGAAGGCTCCAACCAGCTGCGGTACCACCGCATGAAAGGCGCGAAGCCACGCGGCATCTCCCGTGAACGCCGGTAACGCGACATTGACAGCCGTGCCGTGCGCATCCGGGCCGCCGGTTTCATTGGCGAAACCCGTTCCCGGAAAGAGGGTAAGCCCGGACTCATGCAGGGAAATTGTCATGACGCGGGGGTCATTCCAAAAAATGCTTTGCGTTCCATCGCCGTGGTGGGCGTCGACGTCGATGCTGACTATGCGGCTCACACCGCCGTCCAGAAGCCGCTGGATGGCAATGGCGACGTCGTTGTAGACGCAAAAGCCGCTGGCGCGGTCACGTGCCGCGTGGTGCATTCCACCACTGAAATTTACTGCGCGAATGGCTTTGCCGGACAGGATCGATTCCGCGGCCAACAAAGAACCGCCGGCCAGCCGGGCGCTGGCCTCATGCATACCAGCGAAGGCGGGATCGTCTTCAGTTCCCAGTCCGCGGTCTTCTTCGGGTTGGGCCGGGTCCTCGCTGACGCGGCGCACCGCCTCTACATAGTCGGCGCTATGCACCGAGCAAAGTTCGACGTCGGTGGCCACGTCCGGCGACTCAACCGCCACATGGCTGTGGTGGAAAAGACCAAGGGATTCTGCGAGCCTCGCGGTTAACTCCAGCCGCTGCGGGGCCATAGGATGGCTGGGACCAAAGTTGTAAGCTGTCATGGCTGGATCCCACACCACCGTCGTTGGCAGTGCGGATCGCGTAATGCTGGAAGCAGTTGTTCCAAGCCTGGAGTTCATCCAGAACAGGCTACCTGAGGCCGCGGGGCTGTACCGCCCGGTTACGCCGCAGGAATAGTGGTTTACTACTCAGGAAAGCATGTTCAACCGAGGAAGAACCCATGTCTCAAAGCCAGTCGCGCTCCGCGAGCCCGGCCCACTGGCAACCCGGCCAGCAGGAACGTGAAGGTCTGTGGATTTTCACACGTGCGCGCGACTTCATTGACAACATCGCCAACACGTCGCCGGCCCGTCTGGCCTTGGTCGCTTTCGCCTCCGTGATCCTGCTCTTCACAGGCTTGTTGTCCTTGCCGTTCTCCTCGGCTTCGGGCGAGCCTACTCCTCTGCACCAGGCCATGTTCACGGCAGTTTCCAGTGTCTGCGTGACGGGCCTGACCGTGGTTTCCACCGCTACCCACTGGTCCTTCCTTGGCCAGCTCATTATTTTGGTGGGCATCTTTGTGGGCGGCCTTGGCACGTTGACCTTGGCTTCACTGTTGGCCCTCATGGTCAGTAAGCGGCTTGGTGTCCGCGGCAAGCTCATCGCCCAGGAAGCCATGAACAACGCCGGCAGACTTGGTGAAGTGGGTACGCTGCTCCGCATCGTCATCGTGACCTCGGTGGTGATCGAGGGCGCACTCGCCTTGGCCCTGATCCCCCGCTTCATGCTTCTCGGCGAGCCATTCTTGCAGTCGGTATGGCACGGGGTCTTCTACTCGATCTCCTCCTTCAACAATGCCGGATTTACGCCGCACTCAGACGGAATCGTCCCCTACGAGACCGACCTCTGGATCCTTATTCCACTCATGCTGGGCGTATTCCTTGGCAGCCTCGGCTTCCCGGTAGTGATGGTTCTGCAACAGAACGGCCTGAACTGGAAGAAGTGGAACCTCCATACCAAGCTCACCATCCAGGTATCCTTCATCCTGCTGCTGGCCGGCACCGTCCTGTGGGCGCTCATGGAATGGGACAACGTGCGGACCATCGCGCATATGGATCTTGGCGACAAGCTCATCCATTCCCTCTTTGCATCAGTGATGACGCGGTCAGGCGGGTTCAACCTGGTGGACCAAAACCACATGGAATCCACCACCATGCTGCTCACCGACGCCCTCATGTTTGCCGGCGGCGGCTCAGCGTCCACAGCGGGCGGCATCAAGGTGACTACTATCGCGGTCATGTTCCTCGCCATCGTTGCCGAGGCCCGTGGCGATGCCGATGTTAAGGTCTACGGACGCACGATTCCCCAAGGCACCATGCGGGTGGCCATCTCGGTGATTGTTGCCGGTGCCACCCTTGTATCGGTCGCGGCATTCCTGCTGCTCTCCATCAGCGGGGCGACACTGGACAGGGTGCTCTTTGAAACCATCTCCGCCTTTGCCACAGTGGGACTGAGCACCAACCTCAGCGCCGAGCTGCCGCCGTCGGGCGTTTACGTCCTGACCGCACTAATGTTCGCAGGCCGTGTGGGCACCGTAACCCTCGCTGCCGGCTTGGCCCTGCGCCAGCGCAGCCAGCTGTACCACTACCCGGAAGAGAGGCCAATCATTGGCTAGTACCACTGGGGCGGCCAACCGTCCCGCCCACAACGCACCAGTGCTGGTCATTGGCCTTGGCCGATTCGGGTCGGCCACGGCCGAGCAATTGGTCAAGCAGGGCCGGGAAGTCCTGGCGATTGAACGTGACCGCACGCTCGTCCAGAAATGGGCGCCCGTGCTCACCCACGTGGTGGAGGCGGACGCCACCAACATCGATGCCTTGCGCCAGCTGGGGGCCCGGGAATTCAGTTCCGCCGTGGTAGGCGTGGGCACGTCCATCGAGTCCTCGGTGCTCATCACAGTGAACCTTGTGGACCTGGGCATCCAACACCTCTGGGTCAAGGCGATCACCCCATCCCACGGCAAGATCCTCAGCCGGATCGGCGCAAACCACGTGATCTACCCGGAAGCCGACGCAGGCGTGCGTGCCGCGCACCTGGTGTCAGGGCGCATGCTTGACTTCATCGAGTTCGACGACGACTACGCAATCGTGAAGATGTATCCGCCCAAGGAAACTGTGGGCTTCACCTTGGAGGAATCCAAGGTGCGGTCCAAATACGGCGTGACGATCGTCGGCGTGAAGACCCCTGGAGAGGACTTCACGTATGCGCGGCCGGAAACCAAGGTGTCCGGACACGACATGCTGATCGTGTCCGGACACGTCGATCTCTTGGAGCGCTTCGCAGCGCGGCCGTAGGGAGCGGGTGCATTGGGCCCACGACCGCAGGGTTCCCTGGCCGAGCTTGCGAGGCTAGGGAGCGGTTGGGGACTAGCCCAGCTGCTTGGTGATCTCGGCCGCGCGCGTAGCAGCCGCACGGGCTCCATCGGCGATGATCCTGGGGATCCCGCCGTCGTCGAATGCTGCGATAGCCCGCTCGGTGGTGCCGTTGGGACTGGTTACGGCAACGCGAAGTGCAGTGGGGTCCGCCCCCGGCTCCGCCAGCATGAAACCGGCGCCCGCCACCGTTTCGCGGGCAAGCATGACGGACAGTTCGGCGTCCAGCCCCAGCTCGACACCCGCAGCGGCCATGGCCTCGGCCAAATAGAACGCGTAGGCGGGACCGGATCCACTGATGGCGGACAAGGCGTCCACTTGTTCCTCGGGCACCTCCACAACCTTGCCGGCACCTGCCAGCGCTGCCTTCACCGTCTCCAGCTGTTCCGGCGTGCAGTGCGTCCCGGGCGAGACGGAAACGACGCCGCGACCCAGCTTTGCGGGTGTGTTCGGCATGGTGCGGATCACCGGCTGCCCTTCCGGGAGGGCGGCCTCAATCTGCGCGATGGAAACCGCAGCGGCCACGCTCACAACGACGGTGTCCTTAGCGAGTGCCGGGCTGATTTCCCGTGCGAGTTCCGTGATGCCAACTGGTTTGACCCCAAGGATGACGATGCGGGAACCCTTGGTGGCAAGCTTGTTGTTGTCCGGTTCTTCCTCGCCAGCGATCGCCATAACGCCGTACCGCTGCGCAAGCTCTTCTGCACGCTCGGTACGTCGGACAGTGGCGACGACATCGGATGGGTCGGTCCCGGCGGCAAGGAGACCGGCCAGAATTGCCTCGTTCATGGATCCACAGCCAAGGAATGCGATTCGGTTGCTCATTGCACCATCATGGCAGTTTGCCCACGGAGGGGTCGAACGCTGTCCGGATTCACAGCTTGTTCCCAAGAATATTGCAGGCAGCACCCAACCTTGGTCCGTAACTTAGTAGTTACCTCATTGAGGGTGCGAGTGATGAGGCGGGCATGGGGATGTCCGCCAACAGCACCGGTGGCCGGGGCGGGTTTTCCCCCATTTCCCGATTCGGCCGCCGGTGCTTTCGCATTTAATTGCGTTGGTTTCTAATTATCGTGTGATCGCACCAGCGGGATGCTGAGGTGCTGCCGTGCGAAACGAAGCGTCTCCGCCAACATTTCCTCGCGCTCACCCGCCACTTTGGCCTTGCGGGTTGAAATCTCCGCCACCACAACACCACTGAAGCCGTTGGAAGCAAGGTGTTGGAGGGCGTCCGCGCATTGCTGCGTCCCCGTGCCCGGCACCAAGTGTTCGTCTTTCCCGGAACCTGAACCATCCGTGAGGTGAACGTGGCGGAGTTTGCTGCCCAGTGCCTGGATTGCTTCCAAACTGTTTGCCCCCGCGGTTGCCGCATGCGAGAAGTCCCACGTGACATCGTCGTAATCCTGTCCCAAGGGATCCCAGTGCGGCAGGTAGGCAACAGCCTCCCGTCCACGGACGCGCCACGGGTACATGTTCTCCACCGCGATGTGCACTTGGTACATCGCAGCGATCTCCCGAACACCCGCAGCGAAGTTCTCGGCGTAGTTCGACTGCCAGCGGAACGGCGGATGGACCACCACGGTGTCGCAGCCGACCTCCCTTGCCATCTGGCAGGACTTCTCGATCTTGTTCCATGCAGCTCCCCAGACTTGCTGGGTGAGCAGCAATGTGGGCGCGTGAATGGAGACGATCTGTTGGTGATAACGATGGCTCAGCTGGATGAGGGCGTCAGGATTCTGGCTCACAGCGTTGTTGGTGACCATGACCTCAACGCCTTCATAACCAAGGTCCTGGGCCACCGCGAAAGCATCATGGACGCTCAGCGGATAAACGGACGCGCTGGACAGCGCCACCGGGATGTGGCGGTTATTTGCAACGGGCTCGACGTCGGTGCTCATCTCAGGAAGCCAGCCCGCCTGCCACAGGGGCCGGAATTGGTGCAGGGGCAGGGTTGTTCACCGGCACGGGAAACTCCTCAAGCGTGTGTTGGGGCTCGTCGTTGTCCGTCTTCTTGTCGCCTTCCTTGACTGCTTTTTTCTTGGACTTGTCCTTCTTGCGCTTTCCGACGTGCGGCGCGGGATCCACGGCATCATCGAAGACCAACTGGTCCAGGCGTCGAAGGATCAGCCCTTCCCGCAAAGCCCACGGACAGATTTCCATCTTAGGGAATTCGAAGAGCTCCAACGCGGCCTCTGCCACCAAAGCCCCGGCCAGCAATTGGCGGGCACGCGCATCTGAAACACCCGGGAGGTATAGGCGGTCCTCAACTTTCATGGCGGATATGCGCTGGGCCCACAGACCAAGATCGGCGGCATGGAGTTCCCGTTTCACATAGGGACCGGCCCCGCTGGGGGCAGCACCAGCGATCCGCGCAAGGGAGCGGAACGTCTTGGAGGTACCCGCCACCAGGTTGGCCCGGCCAAGCTCGTGGAAATTGCGGACAACAGGTTTGAGCGTAGAGCGGATGTACCGCCTCAACTCCTTGACGCTCTTGGCGCTGGGTGGATCTTCATGGAGCCAATCCCGCGTCAGCCTGCTGGCTCCCAACGGAACGGAGGTAGCCAATTCCGGGAGTTCGTCCGTGCCGTAGGCCATTTCGAAGGATCCTCCTCCAATGTCCAGATCCAGAATCGGGCCGGCACCCCAGCCATACCAACGACGAACGGCAAAGAAGGTCATTGACGCTTCTTCGCTGCCAGTGAGCTCCTGGAGAGTCACCGTGGTCTCGTGTTTGACCCGGGCCAGGACCTCGGCACCGTTGGTTGCCTCACGGATAGCCGAGGTGCAAAACGCGAGCAAATCCTCGGCCTTGTGGCGTGCTGCGAACTCCCATGCCTCCAGGACGAACTCAATCAGCTCAGTCTGGCCAGCATCGTTGATGTTGCCATCACCGTCGAGGTATTGGACCAGGGAAAGTGGCCGTTTGTGGGAGGCAAAAGCCACTGGGCGGGCGCCGGGATGGGCGTCCACGAGCAGCAGGTGGACGGTGTTTGAACCGATATCGAGAACGCCAAGACGCATTCTGCCATTATTCACTGATTCGAAGCCGGGGAAGCAACTTGGCGTCCACGTTTCGCTGACAGGCAGACGTCCCGTGCCCGGGATGCCAGTTATTCCGTTGGCTCCCCTACTTCGTCTGCCCGTTTGAAGTCGCGGCGGATGTTGGCGATCCCCTCAGGATCGATTTCGAAGCCATATTCGCTTCCGGGGTTGATGACCATGCCCAGTTCGTCGCCGATGTTGCCGAGGATCGCCGAGCCCATGGTGCCCAGAATGTGCGGGGCCGCTTCCAGGAAACGCTCGTCCACGCGGCTCGGGTGGCTGAACACCGCCAGAACGGGCTGTCCATCGGCGTTCGAAAGGACCAATGGCTCTACGGCAGAATCCGGTCCGTCCACTGCTTCGGAACTGATGAGGTAGACCTCGTTGTTCAGGAAAGCAAGGATTACGTCTACCGGGTTGGCGTCCGGCTGTTCAGCCAAGGCGAGCTTCGCTTCGAGGTCGTTCAAGGGTCCGTTGTCCGGTGAAGCCGTCTGTTCAGTCATGGTTCTACTCGACCACGATGCCGTCCGGGACGCAATTCGCTTGCTTCCCGGACGGCACCCTGACTTTGTTGTGGCATTACTTTTTGGCGGCGGCTTTCTTGGCTGGCGCCTTGCGCGTAGTCGTCCGCTTGACGGGGCCCTTGGCCCGCTTCTCGGCAAGAAGTTCGACGGCGCGTTCCCGGGTCAGCTCCTCAAGCGAAGTTGAGCGCGGAACCGTGATGTTCGTGACGCCGTCAGTGATGTACGGACCGAAACGGCCCTCCTTCACCACGATGTTCTTCTCCGACACAGGGTCCGGACCGAACTCGGCCAGAGGCGGCACGGCGGCCCGGGCACCACGCTGCTTGGGCTGGGAGTAGATCTCCAAGGCCTGTTCCAGGGTGATGGTGAAGATTTCTTCTTCGGACCCGATTGAACGGGAGTCCGTACCCTTCTTCAGGTAAGGTCCGAACCGGCCGTTCTGGACGGTGATGACATTTCCTTCGGCGTCCTCGCCAAGCACCCGGGGCAGGCTCATGAGCTGCAGGGCCTCATCCAGGGTGACGCTGTCCACGGTCATGGACTTGAACAGCGAACCTGTGCGTGGCTTGGCTTTCACCGGCTTCTTTGGAGGCTTGGGCTTGCCGTTCTTGTAGTACTCAACGGGCTGGTTTGCCAGCTGCTCCTCGGTCATCTCGGGGATGATCTCGGTGACATAGGCGCCGTATCGGCCGTTCTTGGCAACCACGGTATGGCCCGTGTGTGGATCGGTTCCCAGGACACGTTCCTCGGGAGCGGCAGTTTCCATGAGCTCGATTGCTTTGGCGGCTGTCAACTCGTCCGGAGCGAGTTCCTCCGGGACGTTGGCCCGTGCGGACTCCACCACTTCACCGGTCTTCTCATCAACGGTGGGGATGCTGCTTTCAAGGTAGGGGCCGAACTTACCCACACGCAAGGTGATGCCCTCTGCTATGGGCACGGAGTTGATCTCGCGGGCGTCAATCTCGCCGAGGTTGTTCACGATGCTCAACAACCCGGGATCAGCGTCTTCACCATAGTAGAAGTGCTTCAGCCACGCTGCGCCCACGGCTTGGCCGTTGGCGATTTTGTCCAGGTCGCCTTCCATGTCGGCGGTGAACTCGTAGTCGACATAATCCGTGAAGTGCTGCTCAAGCAAGCGAATCACCGAGAAAGCGATCCAGCTGGGAACCAGGGCAGAACCTTGTTTCCGGACATAGCCGCGATCCTGGATTGTGGAAATCGTGGAGGCATAGGTCGACGGACGGCCGATGCCCTTCTTTTCCAGCTCAGCAGTCAGCGAGGCTTCCGTGTAGCGCGGAGGCGGTGAGGTCTCGTGGCCTACTGCCACGATGTCCGAGGCCTTCAGGGAGTCGTCCTTGGCCACGTTGGGCAGACGGCGCGCTTCATCGGAGTCTTCATCTCCGCGGCTCTCGTCCTTGCCCTCCTCATAAGCGGCGAGGAAGCCGGGGAAGGTGATGACGGTACCCGAGGCAGAGAATTCAGCGTCTCGTCCGTCAGCTGCCGCGGCACCCAGCCGGATGGTGGCTGTGGAGCCCTTGGCGTCGGCCATCTGGGACGCGACCGTGCGCTTCCAAATGAGCTCGTACAAACGGAATTCGTCTCCACTGAGCTGCTTGGCCACCTGGGCAGGCGTGCGGAACGAGTCACCTGCGGGGCGGATGGCCTCGTGGGCCTCTTGCGCATTTGCAGCTTTGTTGGCGTACACGCGTGGGCTTTGGGGCACATACTCGGGACCGTAGAGCTCCGCGGCCTGGCGCCGGGCTGCCGTGACAGCTTCATCGCTCAAGGCAGAGGAGTCCGTACGCATATAAGTGATGTAGCCGTTTTCGTACAGGCGCTGGGCAACCTGCATGGTGCTCTTCGAGGAGAAGCGGAGCTTTCGTCCGGCTTCCTGCTGCAGCGTGGAGGTGGTGAACGGTGCGGCAGGACGGCGCGTGTACGGCTTGGTATCTACAGAACGAACGCGGAAATCGGCGTTCTGTAGACCTGCGGCCAATGATGTTGCGAGTTCCTCGTTGAGGTGAACCACGTTGGAGGATGTGAGCTGGCCATTGTCGTTAAAGTCACGGCCACTGGCCACCTTGGAACCGTCCACCGCGGCAAGCTTTGCCTTGAAAGATCCCGAGTCGGCTCCGAACTGTCCGGTCAGGTCCCAGTAGGAAGCGGCCCGGAAAGCCATGCGTTCGCGTTCGCGGTCAACCACCATGCGGGTAACCACGGACTGCACACGTCCCGCGGAAAGCCCCCTGGCAACCTTGCGCCACAGAACCGGAGAGATTTCATAGCCATAGAGCCGGTCCAGGATGCGCCGGGTCTCCTGGGCATCAACCAGGGCGGTATCGACGTCCCGCAGGTTATCCATGGCACGGTGAATCGCTTCCTTGGTGATTTCACCGAAAGTCATGCGATACACGGGAACTTTGGGTTTAAGGACCTCAAGCAGGTGCCACGCGATGGCTTCGCCCTCGCGGTCCCCATCGGTTGCGAGATAGAGCGCGTCAGCGTCTTTCAGCTGGGCCTTGAGCTCGGCGACCTTCTTCTTCTTGTCCGGGGATACGACGTAATACGGCTTGAAGTCGTTTTCGATGTCTACGGCGAACTTACCCAGCGAAGTCTTCTTGAGTTCTGCAGGGAGGTCCGATGGCTGCGGGAGATCCCGGATATGGCCGATGGAAGCCTCGACGATGAAGCCCTCGCCAAGATACTTGGCGATGGTCTTGCTCTTGGCCGGAGACTCCACGATCACGAGTTTCTTGCCGGTTTTTGCCTTGCTGGGCACGGTGCTCCTACAGAAAAAATGTGTAATTGGGCTGGTGCCCATATTGGCCTAGTTCACCATAGATTGCAGAATCCTGCGTTCTGGCGCGGAAATCCGAAGGGCTGGCCGGGCCCCTAGTGCCCAGGTGCCATGCGGTCATCCGGCATCATTGACCACAGAGTAGCAACACGCTCGGCACCTTGCGGAATCTGGGTAGGGTCTTCCAGTTCGTACTCCCGCAGGACCTCCCGGATCCGTTCAGAAAGCTCTTTGCGCTGCTGGTTGGTCAAGTACAGCAAATTGCTCGCCAGCACCACCGACGCCGGCTCTTCCGCCGCTTCGCCACGTTGCCTGCGTTCTCCCCGGGCCTTGGCAAAAGCCGAAGCCCTGCGCCGGAAGGCATCCAGCTCAAGATCGACCACTGCGATCTCCGGGCTGGCCACGCTGCCGCCTGAAATCCTGAAGTCCGTTCCAGCAGCCTTCCAACGGCGTTCCCTTGCGTCGCCGGCATTTTCCGCCGGAGCAACGATCCCCCATTTCTGGAGCGCACGGAGGTGGTAGCTCATGGCACTGGGCGTCAGGCCGGTACGGGCCGCGAGCTCAGTAGCCGTGTGGCTTACCTGTGTTGCGTAGAGCTCGGAGATGACCTCGAGACGGGCGGCGTGCGCCAATGCACGGATAGCCTTGGGATCGGTTATCTCAACCGTTTTCTCGGCCCTCTTGCGCCGGGGGGCATCGCCTGACGCCTGGGATGTCTCGTTGTTCGCAATCACTTCATCAGTGTAAGCAGGGTCACTTACTGGGGAGTTGCTACCGAGCGGGCGCGGCGGCCGTGCACTGTTCATACGGACTCCTCTTGCGTAGACGCTTCCTGCGAATCCGGGAGGAGGAACCCGTCCAGGACGAGATTCCGTACTTCGGCAAAAAGCCCTTCGCGGAAGGACCCTGAATCGAAGTCGTCTGTGCCTCCCAGAAGTGCTTCCAAGGCTCCGGCAATCTGCCGTACGGATAATTCGCCATCACAAGCAGACACAAAGCCCGCCAGCTCCGTGCTGAGCAGGTTTGTTCGACGAAGGCCAGCCCCCTGCCGGAGGAGGATCACGCCTGGATGCACAGCCCCGGGACGCTGATGGCGCTCTTCGGTGACGTCCTCGGCCACCACAAGGTGTGCTTCCGGCAAAGTACTGCCGGCAAGCCAGTCGGCGCGCTCCACGGCCGCTCCGAGATGGGGGCCGATAGGTTGCTCAATGGGGTAAGTAATTTCCTCAAACCGGCTGATGCGTACCTCGTTTGAAGTCTGCGGGCGGCGTAGCCAGATCATGCCAAAGCCGATTCCTTCAACATCCCTCGATGCGAAGTCGTCGAGGTACGCGGCGTACGACTTCTGATAGTGGCTGCGGTCCCGGTTCTCCGAGGCGTCCTGCAGCCAGGTCTCTGCGTACTGCTCCGGGTTCACCTGCTCGCGTTGAATGAACCAAACGTCCAGGCCGGAATCTTTGAGCCATGAGGACGGCCTGTCCTGCCATTGTGTCCCTTTGCGGATCTCCCAGTTGCCGAGCATTTGGGCTGTGCCGCCGGGTTCAAGGACGTCCGCCAGAGACCGCGCCAACGAGGCGACGATCTCGTCACCGGGCAGACCGCCGTCGCGGTATGTAAATTGATCAGCCATGGACTCCCCAGCGCGACGCGGGGTAATGACAAAGGGCGGGTTGGAGACGACGAGGCCGAAACGTTCCCCTGCCACGGGTTCCAGGAGCGAGCCCAGGCGCAGGCTGACGCGGGCTTCCAGGTTGTTCGGATCCAGGTCCAGTTCTGGAGCGTTGAGGAGCAGGTTAAAACGAGTGAAGGCGAGCGCCCTTTCAGAAATGTCCGTCGCCGTTACGTGTTCGCAGTGATGCAGCAAGTGGAACGTCTGGATGCCGCAGCCTGTCCCGAGGTCCAGGGCACGGTGCGTGTGCTGCCTGATGGTTGTTTGGACCAAGGTTGTTGATGCCCGTCCTATCCCCAGCACGTGATCGTGCCTCAGGACCCCGGCTTGTTGGTGGGCAGCGAGATCGCTGGCTACCCAGAGCTCCGCTCCCCCGCTGCCGTCTGCATTGGCCTCCCAGCCATAGGGACGCAGATCCACCTTGGCCGTGGCAACGCCAGCTTCGAGGGTGATCAGTCCGAGCCGGGCGAGGCCTTGGGCGCCGATAGTGGGGAGCGCAATGTCAACGTCGGACTGGGGCTGTGGGACAGCAAGTAACCACAGCCGCACTATGACGGACAGCGCCCTGGTGGTTTCCACTCCGCTCTTGGACAAGCGTTCGCTCACCAACAACGCTGGAATTATCTGGTCCCTGTTCAGTGCGGCATAGGCGGATTCCCCCAGAAGTTCCGCCACGCCGTCGACCGTGTATGAGATGGCGCGAAGGTCAGAGGCGAGAGACGCCAGGAGCTCAGGATGGTCGCTGCGCGGAGCACCGTCAGTATTGCCTTCGGTAAATATTTCGGGGGTTTGAGTCACATTGCAAGTCTATGGGGGCTGCTTCATGGGAGCGGTCCGTGGTTTGGGCTATGTGGACAAAACCTCGCTGTGGGACCCGGTAGCGTGGAAGCATGCTCAACCTCTCCTCCACAAGGCGTCGCGCAGGCCTTGTTGTCATTGCTGCCGGGACGCTACTGGCGGCCTCAGCCTGCCAGGGTCCGGTCAGCGTCGAACATGCCGATGTACCGGCATGGAAAGACAAAATTCTTCCCTCAGCCAACACCGTGACGTTGGAGGATTCCGGCAAGATCCTGAACCGGGACCCGCTGGTCAAGGAGTCACCGAGCGTTCCCGCCGGGAATTACACACTGACGATGGCCTGCGATGGAGGAGGAAAGGTGTTCTTCGCCGTTTCTTCCGGTGGAAAGCAAATTGCCGATGCGGGAGCCGCCTGCAACGGCAGCCTCGAAGTGGCGAAGATCAAAGTCCCCGCCACCGCCGCCCTCACTATCTCCACGAGTAGCGTGGATGCCCCGCTGATTTTTGCTTACCAGCTGGTGCCCGCCGCTAATTAACCCCCCCCGCCCGGCAGCACTATGGTGCGCTTCCAGGCCAGCGTAAAGTCAACGTATGGGCAGCAAGGTGGCTGGCTCCGTTGTGTCCAGACGGCTGGCAAGTGCCGCCGTCGGGCTCTTGCTCGTTCTGGGTGGCGCGCTGACGGCGTGCGAGTACACCTATGACGATGGCGGCCGTGCGGATTCCAGCCCCACAGACACTAGCGGCAGCAATGTCGTGCTTCCTCCTGACCCAGCCTTGGAGCAAACCGTTACGGGTGAGGCACTGAAGGAGTGGGCCAAAGCGGCTTTGCCGGAATCGCAGGGGCAGTCGTTCTATTCGAGCAGCGGCTTCCTGAATTCCGGCGAGTCCAGAACCGAGCAGACTGTGCAGTTGCCGGGCGGAACTTACGCCGTGACGCTGGCGTGCCGCGGCACTCGCCGCGTCTCATTCGCAGTCAGCGTAGGCGAGACGGATTTGGTTGACCTGACCTTGGGATGCGCCAATGCCCGGGTGAGCGTGGTGCAGTTGGAAAAGGACGCCATCCTGGCCATCACAGTGGGCGCCAGATCAGACGCGAACTTCGCGTACCGGGTCAGCAGGCTCTGATGGGGGTTGGCGCTCAGGCGGCTTCGCAGCCTTCGGGGCAGCGAAGGGTTTCAGGACTTGAGGCACATTCTGCACAGTAGAGAGTCAGCGTCCGGCAGCTCAGGTTGGAGCAGTTCTCGAACTTGTTGGTGGGAGCGGCACAGCGAACGCATTCGCCTATGGTCTTTGCTTCGTCGCTGAACTCTACGTGCATGCGTTTGTCGAAAACGTAGAGCGAGCCCTCCCAGAGTCCCTTGTCCTTGAAGGTTTCGCCATAGCGAACAATGCCACCATCGAGCTGGTACACCTCTTTGAAACCGCGGTTGACCATCAAGCTTGAGAGCACCTCGCAGCGAATGCCGCCCGTGCAGTAAGTGACTACGGGCTTGTCCTTGAGGGCGTCATACTTGCCGGACTCGAGTTCCTTGATGAAGTCATGCGTAGTGGCGACGTCCGGAACGATGGCGTCCTTGAATTTGCCGATCTGCGCCTCGAAGGCGTTGCGGCCATCGAAGAACACCACGTCTTCCCCGTCCGCTTTCTTTGCGTCCACCAGGGAGTGAAGTTCCTCAGGCTGGAGATGCTTGCCTCCGCCCACTACGCCCTTTTCGTCGACCTTCAGCTCGCCGGGAGCTCCGAAGGAAACTATTTCGTCGCGGACCTTAACGCTCAGGCGTGGGAAATCGGCAGCCCCGCCCTCGGACCACTTGAAGTCGATGTCGTGGAAGCCCTTGTATTCGCGCGTGGTTTTCACGTACTGCTTCATGTTGTTGAGCTCGCCGCCAACCGTCGCGTTAATACCGTCCTTGGAGATCAGGATCCGGCCGGTGAGCCCCAGTTTCTCGCAGAGGGCACGCTGCCACAGACGCACGGCGTCGGGGTCGGCGATCGGGGTAAAGCCATAGAAAAGCACAATTCGGTTTAAAGCCACTATTAAAGGGTACTGGGTGTACTAAAATCTGCGGTGCCCCGCTTACAGACGCACCGAGGACCCTGGGGAAACCAGACACGCTCCAGGCTTCGAAGTCACAATTTCATAAGCACGGATTCTTCCCCTGACCGGGCTCTGTTGCTTCCCGGGGCGCTGGCATAGTCTCTCTACATGAGTCCAGACGCCTTGGTTGAAGACATCGCGCACCTCTTGGAAGTCTGGGTGGCCGGCTGGTCCGGCTGCCGGGGCTACGAGTCACGTCAAGAGGGACGCTTTCCCGCCGCGCTGCGCGCCGATAAGACGGGTGACTGGGAGTATTTCGCCCACGATCCGTCCGATGCAGAGTTCGCCGACCTCGCCGCGAAGACCGCGGAAGCCGAGACACGGATTCTGACCGTGCTGACCAACGACGTCCAACGGTATAAGTACCTGGCCGAGCAGCACGGGCTGAACGTCACTTCCGCCTCACAGACAATGATGATCGTGGATATGGAGACCCAGGATTCCGAGGACCCCTGGCTCCCTGACGATGACCTCGAACTCGCTACCTCCGAAACCAACGGCGTCCATTATGCGGTGGTCCACTCGGGCGAGAACGTGGCCGCCAGCGGCCGCGTATTCGTAGTTAACGGCACCGCGGTTTTCGACAAGATCGTCACTGAGCCTCAATTCCAGCGCCGAGGCCTCGGGAGTTTCATCATGAAGGCCCTCGCCGCCCAAGCGTTCGAGCACGATGTCCAGAACGGACTTCTCTTGGCATCCCTGGACGGCCAAAAGCTCTACTCCCACCTTGGGTGGGACGTGGTGTGCCACGTTCTCATGATGTCAATCAGCAGCAACCAAGGTTCCGACCTCTCCGTAGCGTGAGAACGCTTGCTTAACGGCCATCGTCGACGGCGGTCCCTTCGGGTGCCGCCGTTGGCGCCGCCGCAGAGTGACAGAATGATTTGGTGGCTGCACCAAATTCGCTGATCTCTCTGCTGGGCCGGACCCCGGACCCGGAGCAGCTGCGCCATGTCCACACGATCCCCGCCCGGAAGGCCGTCAACGAACCGTGGCCCGAATGGGTACACCCGGACATCGTCCAGGCCTACGTCTCCCTGGGCATCCACGAACCGTACCGACACCAGGTCCAGGCCGCCAACCTTGCCCAGGCAGGCCAGCATGTGGTGATCGCAACGGGCACCGCTTCAGGGAAATCGCTCGCATATCAACTACCCGCACTGGACGCGATCCACCGCTCGGAGCTGCGGGTATTGTCCGAGCCTGGAAAGATCCACGACGACGGTGCCGTGACACTTTACTTGTCCCCCACCAAGGCACTGGCGGCGGACCAATTGGCGGCTATCCGTTCGCTGAAGCTCCCTACCGTTCGAGCAGAAACCTACGACGGCGACACCGACGTTGCGTCGCGCCGCTGGATCCGCGATCATGCCAATTTCATCCTGGCAAACCCGGACATGCTGCACTTTGGCATTCTGCCCAACCACACGTGGTGGGCACGGTTCTTCCGCAGGCTGCGCTATGTGATCGTGGATGAGGCGCATAGTTACCGGGGTGTTTTCGGCTCGCACGTAGCCAACCTCATGCGGCGCCTTCGCCGGATCTGCGCCTACTACGGCGCCGGGAGCTCCTTCCCTGGACCCGTATTCATCGCCGCTTCTGCCACTGCTTCCGAGCCAGCCGTCTCCTTCGGCCGGCTCATCGGCGCTCCGGTCAGGGAAGTTTCCGAAGACTGTTCTCCGCATGGCTCTACCACCGTGGCCTTCTGGGAGCCCGCCCTGACAGACGTCAAGGGCGAAAACGGAGCGAAGCAACGGCGGACTGCGGTGGCCGAAACAGCCGACATCCTGGCAAACCTTGTTTCCTCCCGGGTACGAACCATTGCCTTTATCAAGTCCCGGCGCGGAGCTGAATCGATTTCGTCCATCACCAAACGGCTCCTGGACGAGGTGGATCCCAGCTTGCCCGGCCGCGTGGCGGCCTACCGTTCCGGATACCTGCCTGAAGAACGGCGTGCCTTGGAAAAAGCGTTGCGGTCCGGACAGCTGCTGGGGGTTTCCAGTACCTCTGCCTTGGAACTCGGCATCGACATCTCCGGGCTTGACGCGGTTTTGGTCGCCGGCTGGCCCGGGACCAGGGCCTCGCTCTTCCAGCAGATTGGACGCGCAGGAAGGGCTGGTCAGGACGCCATAGCGGCGTTCGTGGCGAGCGACGACCCCTTGGATACATACCTTGTGAACCATCCGGAAGCCATCTTCGATGTGTCGGTCGAGGCCACAGTCTTTGATCCGGGAAACCCGTACGTCCTGGGACCTCACTTGTGCGCGGCGGCAGCGGAGTTGCCTGTGGGTCCGGCTGAACTCGACCTCTTCGGGCCCACAGCTGAAAGCCTCCTTGACCGGCTGGTCCTGCAGGGATATCTCCGAAAACGCCCGGCCGGATGGTTCTGGACCCACCCGGAGAGCGCAGCCGGGATGGTAAATCTACGGGCCGACGGTGGTGGACCCGTGAGCATCGTCGACGCCGGGACAGGTTCCCTTTTGGGGACGATGGACTCACCGCAAACCCACTATCAGGCCCACACCGGTGCAATCTACGTCCACCAAGGGGACAGCTACCTGGTGGAGGAACTCAACGAGGCCGACCACTGCGTCATGGTGCGGCGCGTGAACCCTGATTTTTACACCACAGCACGGGATGTAACGCAGATCGAAGTCCTGGAAACCTTGCGCTCGGTCCAGTGGGGCGACATCGCTGCGCACTTTGGGGACGTAAAGGTCACAACCCAGGTGGTTTCCTTCCAACGCAAGGCATTGATATCGAACGAGATTCTGGGCGAAGAGCCGCTCGATCTCGGGGCCAGGGATCTGTTTACCAAGGCGGTGTGGTTCGTTGTGGACAACAGGTCACTACATGGCGCCGGCCTGGTGGAAGCGCAGTTCCCCGGCGCTTTGCATGCGGCGGAACACGCGGCGATCGGTCTCCTTCCGTTGGTGGCCTCCAGTGACCGTTGGGACATTGGCGGCGTCTCCACCGCCCTGCATGCCGACACTGGGGTACCAACGATCTTCGTCTACGACGGGCACCCCGGTGGCGCCGGATTTGCCGAGCGCGGCTTTGAGAAGGCCAAGGTCTGGCTTACAGCCACCCGGGAAGCCATCAAGGCGTGCGAATGCGAAGCCGGCTGCCCGTCCTGTGTGCAGTCGCCAAAATGCGGCAACAAGAACAACCCACTGGACAAGGCAGCCGCCATCACACTTCTGGATGTCCTCCTGAAAGACGCCGTCTAGCCCGGGGCAGTCCCAACCAATACCGCCCCAGCTCCATTGGCTAAGGAGGCGGCCCAGCCCGCGCCCTGCCCGTGGCCCTGCCGAAGAGGAACGGTTGTTCCAGTTCCGTGGCGACCTCCACGACTTCGCCCCGGACGACGTCGCAGGCTGTCACTGTGGCACCCTGCTGGCCTGCCACGCCGGCCGCCACGGCACATGGCTCACCCGAGGCTATTCCACGCGCCGCATCGGCCGCCGCGAGGGCTGCCAGGTCTGCTGCCGACGCAGCCCGCGACGCCATGACCCCCGCTTGGGCCAGAACTAGCAGCCCGCCAAGCAATGCCAGGACAGCGAACCCCAGTGTTAGCGCCAGAACCGTGCCGGATCCTTGCTCAGGGTGTGACCCTAAAGGAGGACGCTTCACGGTTCGCCGCCATAGGCAGCGAACCCTCACAAGGGAATCCAAGGGTTCACCGCAACCCGAAAGGCGGTATCCCCCGGTGCCATGTTCCGCCGTGTTGCCACTTGCGTTACACCGGCCACCGAGGCACCCGGCACGTGGCTCACGTCGCTCCGAACAGATGCCCCGGGTGTCTCATCGCGGGCCGACGCCGAAGCCGTCAAAGTCCAGGGGATCAGTGAGCCCACCGTACCTCCTACCGCTGCGGTGGCTGTCACAGTCACCCAATCGCCGTCGCTTGCCACCCCCGCTGTGGCTCCCTCGCCCGCCAAGCGCCTGACGATGCCTTGCACTTCGCCGGAATTCTCGCCCCGCGCAAGGCTGCGAGCACCGGCACTGGCCGCCTCCTCCAATCTCAGCTGTGTTATCCCTGCTGAACCCGCCGCCAACAAGAAGGCGAACAGCAAAATCACCGCTGGCAGGGCAACTGCGAACTCGGCTGTTACGGCACCGCATTGCTTCCGTCTTGCGGGCATTTTGATGGGGAGAGACGCCGGCTTAATTTGGAGAGTCACGGGTTTAATGGGGAGAAGCACCGACGAGGTCATGGCAAGGACAACGCGGTGCGAACCAGGTTGAGCAGGAATCCTCGAACTTCCTCGCTCCGCAGGATAACCACCAGCAAACCAGCGAGCCCCACGGCCGCGAGCGTTGCTATGGCGTATTCCGCTGTTGCCATACCGCCTTCGGACCCCATGAGCGGGGTTCGCCTGAGGGTCATCTGCCTGTTCAACTGCTGGATTGTGGCCGGGCCATGAGGTTCTACCCGGTTGAACAGCTCCATCTCCAGCTGCTCCGTCCCATGCTGTTCAATCCCGAACTGCACAACCGCGCGGTTGCCACTCTTGTGTTGCCGGGCCTCATCCGTGCCGCTGCCATGCCCCACGGATGCAAGACCGGCAAGAGTTGCTGCCAGCGCACGCGAGGCGTTCCGTCGCTCGGAGCGCCGGGCGGGGAGGGTGCTGGAGGGAGTTTCCATAGGGTGTTCCTTTCAAGAAAGCCGACAGGTTTGCCGGGGTGAAATCGACTCTTCCCTGACTCCGGCCGCCGCTGAAGCCCCTGGTTCAGCCAAGTGGATAACCACCCGCTGGGACTGGTTGTGGAGGAAGAGACGGCTGCCGGGCAAGCGCTGATAACGTTCGCTATCCAGCCGGAAGCATGGCGATTAGGACGGGCACGATTCCCAGGCAAATGAAGGCGGGCAAGGAACAAAGGCCCAGGGGAACCACAAGCTTCACTCCCAGGGCGGCAGCTCGCTTCTCGGCGGCACGGAATTGCTCGCGGCGCTCCCTGGCCGCTTGGGCATAAAGAATGGAAGCCGAGGGCGCACCGGTCAATGCGGCGAAAGCCAGAGCATCCTTCAAGCGCGCTACCTCGGGCTGATGCTGGGCAGGGTTTCGCCAGGCAGCGTCCCAGTCGGCCCCCATGGCAAGCGCAGCGACCACGGGACGGAGATCCTGGCTGATTTTCGGTCCGGCGCTAAGGGAAATCAGTTCCAGTGCCCGCCCGATTCCGGCACCTGCATCCAGCATGGAAGCTACGAGTTCCAGCATCATCGCCGTGTCCCGAAGCCCGTCCCCCGCAGTGGCGGCCTCTGGTCGAAGGCTGGAGTCGTCCTTGGAGTTACGCTCCTCGGCCAAACTTGTGTACAACCGGCCGCGAAGCCCTGCGGGCCTGGCGAATCCCACAAAGGCCGCCAGAGCCAGTACCGCCACGAGCGCAAAAGACATCATGTGGACCCTACAGCCGAAGCGACGAGCCGGGAGGACCACACACGCCCTGCGACGGTCAGCAGAAGGCCAATGATCAGAGTGGCCACTCCGAAGACATTACCCAGCAGGATTCCCAACGGGTCCACGCCGAGGGCCATCCCGAGCACCAAGCCAAAGACCGGGAGCCAGGACAGCAACCTCACCGTGGCTTTGGGCCCAGCGAGGGCAGTTTGACGTGCTGCTTCAGAATCTTCCTCAGCTTCGAGTTGTGCTGCGAACCTGGTGAGGAGCTCTGCGAGTGGACAGCCACTGGTTTGGGCCACATCAAGGCATGCGGCCAATTCCATCCAGATGCGGCGTTCCGTGCTTCCCCGGCCTGGATAGACCTTCGCGGAGCTGTTGCGAATAGCTTCTGCTGGGGAATTTCCAATGGTTGAGGCTGCCCGCGCGGAGGCCAGCACCCTGACGGATTCCACTGAGATTCCTGGAGTCGGCTGGTGGGCTGTGGTCCTCGGCAAGGCCTCCAGGCCCGGTCCGGAACCATGGACGAGCCATAATTCTTCCCAAAGCTGCGATTGTCCGCGTCCTCCTCGCAAAAGTGCAGCGAGTTGCTGCACCAACACTACGAGGGATAAGGGTTCTACCTTTGCGCGCCACATGCGCCACGGCCTTTTGCCCACTCCTGGTGTTGCATGCTCTTTCCGAACACCGGTCCCACTCAGGGACGAGGGCTTGGCGAGTCTTGCCCGCATTCGTCGGCTGCCGGCTTGGGGCGGCTTGAGCTGGAGCAATGCCGCCAGCGCCAGTGCTAGCACCAGGGTGGGGATCACAAGTCCAGGCCCATCACAGTGAGTGCATCCGGGCCGACGGGTAGGCCCTGCAAAGATCCGTCCGCCTCCCCGGATACCCCAGGAGAAAGCCGTGAACTCAGCTCCGCCCACGCTGGTCCCTGCGCTAGGCCCTCGGGGCTCCATCGCAGTGCGGTCACCACTTGTTGGCCGTGCAAGGAGTCAGTCAGCACACCGATCGAGCCTACTTTCCGCCCCAACGGCGTCCGTTCCACATGAATCACAACGTCCAATGCACTTGAGACCTGCAACCGAACGGCCTCGGCGTTCAACCCTGCGAGCGCGCCGAGAGCCGTCAGCCGCGCCGGAACTGCTTCCGCCGTGTTGGCGTGGATTGTTCCTCCGCCGCCTGTATGACCGGTATTGAGCGCGGTGAGTAACTCGCGGACTTCGGCGCCGCGACACTCTCCCACAATGAGCCGGTCCGGACGCATACGCAGGGCTTGACGGACCAACTCGCCAAGGTCCAGCGCTCCACCTCCCTCAAGGTTTCCATGGCGGGATTCAAGGGTGAGTACATGCGGGTGGACCGGATTGAGTTCAGCGGCATCTTCGATCAATACCAATCGTTCGGACGGGTTGCACAGCCCGAGCATGGTGGACAGGAGTGTGGTCTTCCCTGATCCCGTGGCACCGCTGACCAGGAAGCTCAAGCGCTGCTCCACAATTGCGCGGAGAAGAGCCTCGATGTGCTGATCGAACATGCCACCGTCGCGCAATTCAGCCATTGTGAAGGTTTCTTCGCGCCGAATTCGAATCGACAACAGAGTCCCCGCAGTTGATATAGGCGCCAGAACTGCATGTACGCGATAGCCGCCTTTGAGCCTGACATCTACGCAGGGAGAGCCGTCGTCCAACCGGCGACCACCTGCAGAGACCAGCCTTGCGGCCAGCGCCCTGACTTGCTGTTCAGAATCGAACTGCACCGGGGACCGTTCCAGGCCCCGACCGCGGTCGAGCCAGACGGACCCGGGGCCATTGACGAAGATGTCTGTGACCGAGGGATCTTGTGCAAGCTGCTGCAGGGGCCCCAGACCATTCAATTCCGCATTAATGGATTCCGCGGCCTCTAGTGCTCCGGCCGTACCCAACAGCTTGCCGCTGGCCTGTACGGCGGCCGCAACAGTGGAGGGTGTTACTGGCCCGTTTCCCGAGAGGACAGACTCCCGGACGGTTTCAAGAAGGACGGAGTCCAACCGACGGCTCTGACTCCGGCGCCCAGCGGTGAAGGATGTCCTGGGCCAGGCTTGCGCGCTTCTGTCCTGGCGGCTCATTCACTCGTGCCGTTCAATTCCAGCACGCCCCGGGCGAACCGGTTCACGGACTTGCGACGCCCCAGATCAAGGAGCCGACCGAGTTCGGTTCCCGCGGCCGCTCCTCGAATCTCCGGAAGAATCCCCAACAGCGGCAGTCCCAACGACTCGGCAATGAGTTGTGCATCAACGGCCGAAGGGCCACCGCCCCGGACCACCAATCCCGTGTCCAAGGGTGGCAGCTCGTTGAGGATGCGGGCCGCGGCAACAGCCGGTTTCAGGTGGGCTGTGGTCATCAACAGGATCCTCTCGCAGTCCCACGCGAAGGTTCGCAGGCATTCCTCACTGCGCCCAATGTCCACCACGACGAGTTCGAAACTTCGTCGCGCGGCATCCATGACAGCGGCCACAGAACCGGCATCCGGTGTTGTGAACGCTTCACGGGTACCCGGCCACGACAGGAACGCGAAGCCACCAGCCACCGGCAGGGAGTCCCTGAATTGGACGGGATCAATGCTTCCCCGCGTTTCGGCGAAGTCCGGCCAGCGCAAGCCAGCCACCTCATGTACGGTGATCGCCAGTTCCAGGCCACCACCCCAAGGATCGCCGTCCATCAGGATAGTGCTGATGCCGTGGCCTGCCGCTGCCTGGGCAAGCCAAATTGCTGTGGTGGAGGCTCCAGCCCCACCGCAGCCTCCCACAATCCCGATAACGAAACCGCCAGGTTCCGGCGAACCGGACACGCTCAAGTACTCGGCCAACCAATTTGCGGCCTCGGGAAGGACAGCTACACGCTCGGCGCCCAGGGCAGCAGCCAGCCGCCACAACCCATCGCCCTCAACAGACCTGCCCAGTAAGACAGTGGGCGCTTGCCTTCGAGGCGGCAGCTCGCGGATGTCGCTGCCCACCAGAACAACGTCGGCGCCATCCCAGCCATGCATTGCCGCTCCGACGTCGGCGGCCAACTCGAGGCTGCCACCGGCGGCAGCGACGATTCTTCGCGCCTCTTCCTGCAGGTAGGCATCGCCGGTGACGAGTAAGATTTCGGCAGCTTCCCCGGGCATCCATGATTCGTCCGCAGCCTGCCCCAAGAGTTCGTTGCTGGACCGTCTGCGCCCAAGATGTCGCTTGCTCATGAAGCCACTTTCCCGGCGTCGAAGCCTGCAACATAAGCTCTCAAACGCCCCATGTGGACAACCCTGCCCAAACGAGGGTTGTGGAGGAACAGTTGATGTGTTCCCACAGGGCAGAATGGAAACCATGTATTTGCTGCTCGCCGCCCATCCGGACGGCGCAGCCATGCAAAGAGTCTCTCCGACGGGGAAGGCCACCACGGACCCTCGCGTCGTGGCGCGAGCTGAGTTACCCGGCGTCGTCCGTGAACTGGAAAGCCAGCGGCCCCGCTGGGTGTGGCATCGCGCGCAGGATTGCTACCCGGAACTCCTGAGGAGCGGCGTGAAACTGGAGCGCTGCCACGACCTCGCCCTCTGCGGAGCCATCCTGGCGCACTCATCTTTCACGGCGCACACAGACTACGCAAAGAACGCAGAAAAGCTCACGCAAGACGACGATTCAACGCCGCCGCGGGCACTGCAGCCCCCACCCCCGCCAGCCGATCAAGGGGCACTCTTTGACGACTTCACCCCGGCGTCCAAAAGTCCGGGGCTGGCTGAACTGAGGGATCAGTTTGCTGCGCAACAGCACGCGATCGCCCAGGTACCTGATGACGACCAACGGAAGCAACGCTTGCAATTGCTGCTCGCGGCCGAGTCTGCCTGTGCAATCGTTGCGGTGGAAATGCAACACTCCGGCGTTCCCTGGCGGGAAGAGGTGCACGAGCAGATCCTTGCCGACGTACTCGGGCCCCGTCCGCCACTTGGCCATAGGCCGCGGGCACTTGAGATGCTGTGCAACGAGCTGCGGGAGATCCTCACTTCACCAAGCCTGAACCCGGACTCCCCTCAAGACCTTATGCGGGCCCTCCATCGGAACGGAATCGAAGTCAAAAGCACCCGGCAATGGGAGCTCCAGGAGTCCAAACACCCTGCGATCCAGCCTCTGCTTGCGTACAAGAAGCTCTCCCGCCTGCATACCGCGAATGGGTGGGCCTGGCTGGATGCGTGGGTCCAGGATGGCCGGTTCCACCCCGAGTATGTAGTGGGAGGCGTGGTGTCCGGAAGGTGGGCATCCCGCGGCGGAGGTGCTCTGCAGATTCCCAAAAACATCCGTGCCGCAGTTCGTGCGGACCCTGGCCACAAGCTCATTGTTGCCGATGCCTCCCAGCTGGAACCGCGCGTCCTTGTAGCGCTCGCCCAGGACACAAAAATGGCCGAGGCCGCGCGCGATAAGGACCTTTACGCCGGTATCGCGGCCCAAGGTTTCGGTGGGGACCGGTCCAAGGCGAAGGTGGCGCTGCTCGGCGCCATTTACGGCGCCACCACCGGTGAATCGGGCAGGCTCATGCCGCAACTGGCACGCACGTACCCGCGAGCGGTGGGCTTTGTGGAGCAAGCAGCCAGAGAAGGCGAGGCAGGCCGGACCGTCACCACCCGTTTGGGGCGAAGCAGCCCACCCCCGTCCCACGGCTGGTTGCGAAGCCAACAGTCCACCACCGCCGAGGAGCAGCGGCGAGCCGACAACCTGGCGCGCTCTCGTGGCCGGTTCACGCGGAACTTCGTAGTCCAGGGCTCGGCTGCGGAATGGGCTTCCTGCTGGTTGGCGGAATTACGACGGCGGCTGCGGGCTTTGGATGCCGAAGGCTTACCCTCAGGGGAGCTCGTCTTCTTCCTTCACGACGAAGTAATGGTCCATGCCCCGGATGAGGCCGTAGACGCCTGCATCCAGGCGATCGAGGAGTCCGCAAACGCAGCGAAAGAGCTTATGTTCGGGCGAATTCCGGTCGAATTCCCGGTGAGTGTCGCCGTCGTCGATTCTTACGACAAAGCGAAGTAGGCACCTGCTTGTCCACCCCTGCTGTCCCGGAGGAAACTGGCCACGTGGGTTCGGACGTGCGTGATTCCGTGGATTCGTACATTGCTTTCCAACTTGCAGAGCTGGAAGGCTGCTTGCCGCTGGTTGGCGCGGCCGACCAGGACGCCGTCCACGGGGCCCGGCTGGCGCTTCGGCGGCTCCGTTCTGTCCTTTCATGCTACAAATCCGTTCTCCCTGACGTCCCGGGAGCCACGGGCCGCGACGTCCGGTGGCTGGCGCGCTCCCTCGGCGAAGCCCGCGACGCATACGTTCTGTCCCAGCGTTTGGCGCTATGGCTGGACGCATCAGAGGCCTGGTTGTCACCGGAAGCACTCCATAAAGCCGTGAACCAGCTCCTTGCCAGCAGTAACGCAATGGCTACCCGGATCGGGACCGGAAGTCGATGGCAGGGAATCGTCAAGGCAACCCGGCAAGCCCTCCTTCCTGCAACGGCCCACTTGGCGGCAGGGGAAACTGACAACCATCCCAGTCTCCTCGAGGTGGTGGAACTCCTGCAGCCGCGTTGGGAGACGGTCCAGAAGAGCTTGGAAACTACGCAACGAAGCCTGGAGCCGGACAGCAGGCATGCTGATGAAGCAGAACGCAACGAAGGACTCCATGGCGCGCGAAAGGACATCAAAGTATTGCGGTACTCCGTGGAGGCGGTGGCCCCTGTCCTGGGTCCAGGCGCCACGGCGATCATCCAACCATCGATGACCCTGCAGCGTCTCCTCGGAGAACAACACGACAGCGTGGCTGGCCAGGCGTGGATAAACAGCCTTTCAGAAATGCCCGGTGTACAGCCATTGGACGTCGAGGACCTTCAAAACATGGAACAACGTAGGCTCGCCGAGACCGAGGCCAGCCTCCGGGCAGCGTTGCTCGCTTCCCCTGTCCCTGAGCCTCGCCGAATGCTGCTGGGTTGATCATTCGTCACCTTCGCCGTCGACGGGTGGCACGACGGAGCAGCCAGCGCTCAGATTAGCTGCCACCCTCACAACAAGCCAGTCACATCTCGCAGTGTGATGGTGCATGACAATTCCATGACCGGTACCCCAAAGTAACTTTCTTTCCCGCTGGCTTCTGGATACGTTCTCTAGGTGGGATCGGCACACCGGCCCACGACTGCTGCAAGGAAGCATCAAGGGGGGACAGCACAAAATGGCTGGCAGGTTCGAAATTCTCAAAGACAGCGACGACTCGTACCGGTTTCGCCTTACAGCGGCGGACGGAACGGTTGTAGCGGAGTCACCAACGTTCAAGCATCTCAAAGGCGTGATGGACGGCATTAATGCAGTGCGTGAAAACGCCGCAACAGGGCTGATCGTGGACCGCTCGACGGCGAACCGAAGGGCTGCCTGAACGGCGCCCGCGGCCGGAGCTGCTAGAGCTCGATCTCGTACAGCTTGTCCTGGTCCCAGGGGACCGTCCATCCGAGTTCGTCGAACAAACCGCTGAGTACCATCCCGGTAAAGCCCCAGACCACGACGCCGTTGACGGTAAAACCCGGACTCCTGAAAGTCCGGCCGAAACGGGAAATGGTGGCGGATACCCGGTTGACGGGGTCCAGGAGATCCCGAACCGGGACCCGGAACACCTGGGCGGACTCAGCGTAATCGACGACGCGAACGGGTGATGGAGAGTCCCACCAGGCAAGTACGGGTGTCACCCGGAAATTGCTGCGGATCAGCCCGAGCTCGGGGATGACGCCCAGCACCTTCACGCCACTGACGTCCAGCCCTGTCTCTTCCACTGCCTCACGCAAGGCCGCGGACACCACGGAGTCATCCTCCGGATCCACGCTCCCGCCCGGAAATGCTACCTGGCCTGGATGGTCGTCCAGGGTGTGGGCCCGTTCAAGCAGGAGGACGTCGAGGTCCGCCGGCGCAAAGGGGCGTCCGGATTCGGCCGGGATGTTGTCCAGCACACCAAAGAGCATGAGCACGGCGGCGGCGCGATTGGTTTCCGGCGTGACGGGCAACTGCGCCCAGTGGGAAGAATGCTGCTGCTCGCCGGCCTCAAAGCGGGACACTAACTTGGCAAGGTCCTCAAACGCGGTCACCCGGGCCTCCTCTGTGATTCCATCCGGATCTCCGCCGCCCTGTGCGTCTCGGCCAGCAACTTCTCCAACAGTGCCTCGTTGCCGGGCGCGAGCTCGTACTTCAACAACTTTGCCGCCTTATCGGGGTCGGTCTCGCCGTCGCCGTAGCTGGGACAGAGGCTGGCAACCGGGCACGCCCCACAGGCGGGTTTCTTAGCGTGGCATATCCTCCGGCCGTGGAAGACCACGCGATGCGAAAGCATGGTCCAGTCGCGTGGTTCAAAGAGCTCAGCGACGTCGAATTCGATCTTCACGGGATCATCGGATGCCGTCCACCCGAAACGGCGTGCCAGTCTCCCGAAGTGCGTGTCAACAGTAATTCCGGGGACACCAAAGGCGTTCCCGAGGACCACGTTGGCTGTTTTCCGCCCGACGCCCGGAAGTGTCACGAGATCCTCGAGGCGACCTGGAACTTCGCCGTCGTACTCGTCCACTAACCGGGTGCTAAGGGCCAGGACGTTCCTGGCCTTTGCCCTGAAGAATCCAGTGGGCTGCAGGATCGATTCCAGCTCAGCAGGGTCCGCTTCCGCCAAGGCGCGGGCGTCCGGGTAGCGGGCAAACAGGATCTTGGTGACTTGGTTGACCAGTACGTCCGTGGTCTGGGCCGAGAGGACTGTGGCCACCACAAGCTCAAACGGATTCCGGAAATCCAGCTCGGCGTGAGCATAAGGGTATTTGTCAGCCAAGATCCTGTTGATCTTGCGTGCCCGGCGTTTCAAGGCGAGCAGGGAACCAGCTTCAGCGATGGCCACAGCGTCCTTCTCAGCCGCGTTCGATATTGCTGAGCTCCCGCAGGACCCCAACCTTGCCATCGGTGTCCTGGACCAGGAATTCGTCGCCACGGTCCTCGAGCGCGAGGACCCAACCGCCAGGCTCAATGGTGAAGGCCGGAGCACCTGTCCGTTCGTCATATGCAGTTCGAGGCTGGGCTACGGCAAACCAGAAGGCTTCATAGGCAGGAGAGGAACCGGAATCATCAGAACGGCTGGACGGATCCACAGTGGCCCCAATGGAGTCGCTCACGGAACGGGTATCGGCGGAGACGATGGGCGTGGCCATGGTGGCAGCCCATCCGCGCTCATTTCCGGACGTCTGGGCGGCCGGCGTCTGGGCGGCGGGCTGCTGGGCTGCTGCGGGCTGTGCGGCGGCGGGCTGCCGGGCAGCCGGTTGCTGGGCGTGCTGGGTAGTGGCCGGTGCCTGCGTCGGCGATTGCGGTTGTCCCGGGCTTTCCACGACGACGTCGGGCTCGGCCGGTGAGGGCTCTGCTGGAGAAACCGGAGCGGGCGACCCGGATGCAGCCGGGGCAGCGGCAGGGGCGACAGCTGCTGCGGGCGAGGGAGCAGAGGAGGGTGCGGCAGCATGAGGTTCCGCAGCAGGCGTGGAATCGGCCGAATGCACGACGGCGGGCCCACCAGTTGGGGCCGGAGCAACGCGGCCGGACGTGGCTGGCGGAGCGTAGGGGCTCGCACCGGCTGGCGGAGCATATGGATGGACACTGGCAGAACCTGCACCCTGCGCCTGATACCCCGTTGCTCGGGAGTCGGGCGTCGAAGGCCCGCTGGCCGACTTCGGCGCTTTGGGTTCCTTGGGAGGCTTTGGGGCAGCCGGTTTACGGGTGGGAATCGCTGCCTGGCGGGCAACAATGTGGGCCGGTGTTTCAGTGCGGCCCTTGAAGTCAGCCGATAGCACTGGCAGATGCGGGGCCAGGACGGTGGCGGCCAGCAAGCCCACGGAACCCACCAGGCCCAGCAGGACGCTGCCGTTGAAGGAATCAACGATCGTCAGGAAGAACAACGGCACCGCGAATGCAGCGGTCACGGAAGCGAACTGGTCAATCGACAACGAGCCGACGCGGACAATGGTCCCGGGCTGCAGCCGACGGGCAACGAAAAGCGCCACAACAACTACCGGCAGGATGATTCCCAGGAGGAGGAAGAAAAGGTTGTCCAAGTTCCACAGGTTGTAACGGCCACCGAACATGGGCAGCAGCGAGGCGATGAACATCAGGAGTACGGAACCGAAAACCGTGAGGTCACGAATGGTGAAAGGGCCGGCAACTGCCTCGTATTTGGTGGGTGCGCCTGAGGTGGATTTCGCAGCAGTGGTGGTACCGGCGTCGTTCGCCTTTCCAGCCGCGGTGTCCGGTCCCGTCGGATGTGAGTCGTGCGGGCCTGGGCTCAGCTGGTTCATCTATTTCTCCTTCGTACGGCGGCGTCCTGGACAGTCCGGACCGGTATTTTCCGCAGGTTTCCGCGGAAAACCGGGCACACCTGACGATGCGTCCCAAGACTTATTCAGCCTATGCCACGCCACTGACACTCTTCTAGCTGAAATCGGCCACGCTGCTCCGTCCACAGGAAACTCCAAGGTTCCTTACAGTCTGGCATTGCCAACCCCCGTCATGTAAGCGGTTCCTGACAACCAAAGCAGCCATTCGTCGACGAATCCGTACCGCTCGCTGACCCATTTGTGACCACGCACACGTAGGACCTCCCAAAGCGATAATGTTGAAGGCGGACAACACTCTGCGGATCCGCCGCGGGACGCACTGCAACGGCTCACGGCTGGAGTGCGGACTTAGCTGGCGGCGTCCGCGCAGCAAAGATCGATGAATGATGAGGTTCACCATGTCCCAGGACACCACCGGATCCACGGCCACCGCTGCAGCGTCGACGCCGCAGAACGGTCCGGCACCGCACGTCGAGGCTCTCGAGAATTTGCTCCACGAGAACCGTAAGTTCCCGCCATCACCTGAGTTTGCCGCGAACGCCGTGGCTAGCGCCGATGAGTACAAAGAGGCCGAAGCGGACCGTCCCGCGTTTTGGGCGAAGCAGGCCCGTGAGCTGCTGAGCTGGGACAAGGACTTCAGCGATGCCCTGGATTGGTCGGATCCGCCGTTCGCCAAGTGGTTTGTGGGCGGTGAGGTCAACGCCGCGTACAACGCGTTGGACCGCCACGTGGAGAACGGCCTGGGAGACCGCGTTGCCATTTACTTCGAGGGCGAGCCCGGCGATACCCGCACGTACACGTATGCGCAGCTGACCGAGGAGGTTAAGAAGGCCGCGAACGCCTTCGAAGCCCTGGGTGTTGCCAAGGGCGACCGCGTGGCCGTGTACCTGCCGATGATTCCCGAGGCCGTCATCACGATCCTGGCCTGCGCCCGGATCGGTGCTGTGCATTCGGTGGTGTTCGGCGGCTTCTCCGCCGACGCGCTCCGGTCCCGCATCGAGGACGCCGAGGCCAAGCTAGTGGTCACCGCGGACGGCACCTACCGCCGGGGCAAGCCCAGCCCGCTGAAGCCGGCCGTGGACGAGGCCCTCAGTAAAGAGGGACACTCCGTGCAGAACGTCGTCGTGGTCAAGCGCAACGGCGAGGACGTCAACTGGGTCCAAGGCCGCGACCTCTGGTGGGCTGACACCGTTGACAAGGCAGCAACCGAGCACACCGCCGTCGGGCATGACTCCGAGCACCCTTTGTTCATCCTGTACACCTCCGGTACCACCGGCAAGCCCAAGGGCATCCTGCACACCACCGGCGGCTACCTCACCCAGAGCGCCTACACGCACAAGGCCGTCTTCGACCTTCACCCGGAAACGGACGTGTACTGGTGCACCGCCGACGTCGGATGGGTCACCGGGCACTCCTACGTCGCCTACGCACCGCTGATCAACGGCGCCACCCAGGTCATGTATGAAGGCACACCGGATTCCCCGCACCAGGGCCGCTGGTGGGAGATCGTGGAGAAGTACAAGGTCTCCATCCTCTACACCGCCCCCACGGCGATCCGGACGTTCATGAAGTGGGGCCGGGAGATCCCGGGCCAGTACGATCTGTCCTCCATCCGCGTCCTGGGCTCCGTGGGCGAACCCATTAACCCCGAGGCGTGGATGTGGTACCGCGAGGTCATCGGCGGCAACGCCGGCAAGAACGGCGAACGCAAGGAAAACCCCGCCCCGATCGTGGACACCTGGTGGCAGACCGAAACCGGTGCGCAGATGATCGCGCCCCTGCCCGGCGTCACCGCCACCAAACCCGGCTCAGCCCAGGTACCACTGCCCGGTATCGCCGTGGACGTGGTGGACGAAACCGGCGAGTCCGTTGCCAACGGCGAAGGCGGCTACCTTGTGGTCCGCGAACCGTGGCCCTCCATGCTGCGCGGTATCTGGGGCGACCCGGAACGGTTCAAGGACACCTACTGGTCCCGTTTCGAGACCATGTACTTCGCCGGTGACGGCGCCAAGAAGGACGAAGACGGCGACGTCTGGCTCCTGGGCCGGGTGGATGACGTCATGAACGTCTCCGGCCACCGCCTCTCCACCACGGAGATCGAATCCGCCCTCGTCTCCCACCCCTCCGTGGCCGAAGCGGCGGTCGTGGGCGCCGCTGACGAGACCACCGGACAGGCCATCGTCGCGTTCGTCATCCTCCGCGGCGACGCCGTAAACGGCGGCGACGAAACCGTCCTGGAACTGCGCAACCACGTGGGCAAGGAAATCGGCCCCATCGCCAAGCCCAAGCAGCTGCTGATCGTGCCGGAACTGCCGAAAACCCGCTCGGGCAAGATCGTCCGCCGCCTCCTGAAAGACATCGCAGAAGGCCGCGACACCGGCGACGCCACCACCCTGGCAGACCCCGCCATCATGACCCAAATCGCCGAATCGCTGCGTAAGTAGCCTCCCTCGGACCCACTAGTCGACGGCGCCGCTCCCCTCCCAAGGCGAGCGGCGCCGTCGTGCGTTCACAAGGATCGTGACGACGCCGCGACTACATTTGCCACCCAGCAGCAGCGCCGCGTCCTAGACTGGAGCCAGAATCAGCCTCGTGTTTGATGAGGCTCTCCAGAAAGGCCCTGATGCTTCAGGCAGCACGCCACTCCGCCATCATCGATGCCGTCCAGCGCGAGCGCGTTGTGCGGGTATCGGACCTCGCCCAGTTGCTGGGCGTCTCCCCCATGACCGTCCGGCGTGACATAGAAGCCCTCGAGGAAACCGGCCGGGTGGAACGAATTCATGGCGGGGCCAAACTTCCCGGCGATGCCAGCACCCACGAGCCCGGCTTTGAGCTCAAGTCCACACAGCTAACGGCCGAAAAGCATGCCATCGCGGTCGAGGCTGCCTCGCTGGTCCATGAAGGCATGGCGATCGGGCTCAGCGCGGGAACCACCACATGGGCGCTGGCACAGGAACTCGTCCATGGTCCCCGAATCACCGTTGTCACCAACTCCGTGCGGATAGCCGATCTGTTCCATCATGGGTCTTCATCAGGGCCGGCCCGGTTCGGCTCAACCGTGATCCTTATTGGCGGCGAGCGCACGCCGTCGGACGCGTTGGTGGGGCCCATTGCGACGTCCTCGCTCAAGCAGCTTCATCTTGACGTCCTGTTCCTGGGCGTCCATGGCATGGACGCCCAGGCAGGTTTCACCACCCCCAATCTGCTCGAGGCCGAAACGGACCGTGCATTCATGGCATCGGCCCGCAGCACTGTGGTCCTGGCCGACTACAGCAAGTGGGGCGTGGTGGGCATAGCCTCCATTGCCCAGTTGGAAGAGGCCGACGAGCTCATCACCGATTCGAACCTGGGCGAGGATGCCCGCCGCGTGCTCGCCGAGAATGTTGCGAAGCTGAGAATCGCGGACGTCCAGGCCAAGTAGGCTCTCATACCGCGGGTGGAGGCCTGCCCGGGGAGTTCAACCAGTGGGCTGACGCCTAGGGATGGGGCCTTTGGGGATGCTGGATTCATGAACGCCATCCTCCACGCTCAGCAACTCACCAAGCACTACCCCGGCAACATCGCGCTCGATCACGTGGACTTCGCCGCAATTGCGGGCGAATCCATTGCAATCATTGGGCCGTCGGGTTCCGGTAAGACCACCCTTCTGCACTGCCTAGCCGGGATTTTGAGGCCCGACGCCGGTACGGTCACCTTGAGCTCGGCAGCCGGTCCGGTCCGATTGGATTCCCTCGGAGATGGGGCGCTTTCCCGTCTCCGCCGGGAGGAATTCGGTTTCGTCTTCCAGCAGGGCATGTTGCTGCCGGAACTGACCGCCCTTGAGAACGTTGCTTTGGCGCTGATGCTGAACGGCACCGATCGGACTACCTCCGAGGCCCGTGCCGCCGAGTGGCTGGCGGCACTTGGCCTTGCCGGCATGGAGCAGCGCAGGCTCGGTGAATTGTCTGGCGGGCAGGTCCAGCGGGTGGCCATCGCCCGGGCCCAGGTCACAGGTGCACGCATCGTCTTTGCCGACGAACCCACTGGTGCCTTGGACTCCGCCACCTCAAATGAGGTCCTCGACGTGTTGCTTCAGTCCGTCGCAGCCAATGGCCGAACGCTGCTGGTGGTCACCCACGACCCCAACGTGGCAGCACGCTGCCAACGCGTCGTGGAACTGCGTGACGGCCGGATCGTGGCGGACACTGGCTGCGCCGTTCCCCCTCCCAGCCAGTCGGCCCCTGCAACCACTGACTTCAAGGGTGCGTTCAATGTCTAGCCTTGCCCTTGCCCTTCGCCTCACCCCGTACCTCTCGCGGAGCAGCAGCCGTCAAACCGGGCTGCACCAAACCAAACTGAGCGACGCCGCGTTGCCTATTCTCGCGTTCGGCACGGTCACGGCACTCCTATTGACGGTGGCTGGCGGTTCCCAAGTCTTCTGGTCCTGGTCTGATGACATCGCGGGCACCTATCAGGCGCTGGCCGTCGTCGCCATGGTCTTGCTCGTCATACCGCTGCTGACGCTCGGTGCCTCTGCAGCACGACTGGCCGCCCGCCGTCGTGATGACCGCCTGGCGTCCCTTCGCCTCTTGGGTGCCAGTAGTGCCACGGTCATATGGATGACGATCATAGAATCAACAGTCCTGGCGGCGATCGGGGCGGTAGCTGGTGCTTGCCTGTATGCCTGCGCGGCGCCTTTTCTGGGATTGATCCAGTTCCGGGGACAATCGCTAGGCGGCCATGCTTGGTTGTCCGTGCCATCAATTCTCGGGTGCATCCTGGCAGTCTGCGTCCTTGCCGCAGCGAGCGCTGCGCTTGGCCTGCGGAAGGTGGTACTGACGCCGCTGGGCGTGCGGACCAGGCAAACGGCGGACGGCGCGCACTGGGTTCGCGGTGTGATCGCGGCCGTGGTGGTGGTCGTCGGAGTGGTGGCCATGGGCATGCTCAGCAGTTTCGGCGCGTTTATGGTGATTATCGCAGTGATGGGCGGCTGCTTCGGACTGGCCCTGCTTGCACTGAACCTGATGGGGCCGTGGGTCCTCCGACTTCAGGCGTCGTCGCAGCTCAAGAGGGCAAGGCGCCCCGAACAACTGCTCGCTGCTCGGACAGTCCTGGAAAGTCCCAAGGAATCGTGGCGACAAGTTGGGGGCGTCGCGATGACCAGTTTTGTGGGAGTGTTCGTGGGCGTCGGCATGGCGGTGGCGGACACGATGGGCAGCAGCACATCGGATGAATCCACGCTGCTGGTGCGCGATATCAACACCGGCGTGATGATCACCCTGCTGGGCTCGTTCCTCATGGTGGCTTGTTCCGCCGGCGTGAACCAAGCCGCTGCCGTGCTGGATCGTGCCTCGACCCTCGTGGCCCTGGACCGGGTAGGGATGCCGCAGAAACTCATGGTGGCTGCACGGGTCAAGGCAGTGATGTCCCCATTGCTCCTCGTGGCGGGCATCTCTGCGTCCGCAGCAGCAGCGTTGGTCCTGCCACTGGCGGGTCCTGCCCTGTTGACCCGGCCCGTGGTGTTCCTGACCGTTGGTGGAGTTTTTGCGGCCGGCTTCCTCTTGGTCCGGCTCGCCCTGGCCGCGGGCACTGCACAGATCGGCCAGGTACTCGCCCGGCCCGAACGCTACGCCAGCATGGACTCGTAGCCCGCGGATGTTCTCTCACATCGAGGCCCTTTTTGAGGGATGCTCTCTCACATCGAGGCCCTTTCTGAGGGATGTTCTCTCACATCGACGGAGGATGTGAGAGAACACCTGCGTCCAGGCGGCACGATGTGAGAGAACGTCGGGAGGTCACTTGCAGCCGCACGACTGGCGCACGATCAGCTCCGTGGGCAGGATGCTGTGCTGCAGTGCCTCACCCCGTCCCTCCCCCACGAGTGCCCGAACAGCTGCTTCAGCCATCGCCTCCACAGGTTGGGCCACGGTAGTCAGCGCGGGCCAACTGTATTCGGAATCGAGGGAACCGTCGAAGGACACAACGGCCATGTCATCGGGAACATTCAGCCCCGCCTCGTGGAGGGCGCGGAGGATTCCGATGGCCTGCATGTCGTTGCTGGCGAAAATTGCCGTGGGTCGGTTGGCCATGGCGAGAAAGCGCTTGCCTACCTCGTAGCCACCGGGGCGGGTGAAGGGGCTGTGCAGCATTGGTCCATCCGGCAGTCCCGCGTCACGCAAAGTTCGAAGCCAGCCCACTTCACGTCCGTCGAGCTGATTACCTGTGTTGGTTCCTATGGCCAGGCCAATGTTTGTGTGGCCGTGGCCTATGAGGTGCTCGACGGCGGCCCGGGCGCCTGCTTCGAGGTCCACACCTACACTGGTGAACCCTGGGGGCGAGCCGGCATTGTTCAGCAACACCGACGGGATTTCCGAGGCTTCAAGGTCGGTCAGGTCGGGATCGAACACGCAGCTCGCCAGGAACACTCCGTCCACTTGCCGTGCGGCAAGGTTGCGGATGTTTTGCCGTTCTTTGGCCAGGCTGCCGCCCGAGTTGGTAAGAACCATGCCGTAGCCAAGTTCTGCTGCAGCATCTTCAACAGCGTGGGCGAGCTGCGAGAAAAATGGGTTGGTGTTGTCGGGAACAATCACGCCCACAGTTTCGCTTGAGCCGAGCTTCAGAGCGCGCGCCGCAGCGTTTGGACGGTAGCCGAGGATACGGATTGCGTCGCGCACTTTTGCTTCCGTCGCGGGGGCCACGTTCTTGGGCCCGCCGTTCACAACGTAGCTCACGACGGCGGTACTCACCCCGGCGTACCGGGCCACGTCTTTGCGTGTAACCGGTCCGCGCGGGGTTTGTACTGCCGAAGTTGTCATGAGGTAAATGCTAGCTACATGGAGGGAGCGTCGCCGAAGTCCCGGATGGGAAGGCGTTCGCCGCCGCGGAGGGCAGATTCATGGGCTACGATTCCGGGCAAGGTGAAGCGGGCCGCAACCCACGCATTGACGGGCGGCAGCGTTCGGTTGTTGACTGCGGTGACAAAGTCATCCACAAGGAATTGGTGGCTGCCTTCGTGTCCGTTGGGCGCTCCGAGGAATTCCTCGGGAAGCCGTGACTGATCGTGAACAGGTGCCAGGCCGGAAATGAAGGCATCCCGGAGTTCCGGCGCCACGTCAGCCAAAGAGGGGTCGTCGGCTGACATGGTGGGCTTTGTCTCAACTTGTTCCGAGACGTCCTCCACCTTCGTTTTGTCCTGCCACACTGTTGTGGTTGCCAGCTGCTCGAAACTGGCTTCCGTGCCAAAGAAGCGGAAGCGGGACTCGCGCAGGTGCGAGGGATAGCCGACCCGGCGCATCTCGTTGGTGCGCATCGCACCGCCGTCGTTCATTTCGAACAATGCCGTAGCGTTCGAGAAATCGTTGGCGAACATACTGACGTCCTTATCGAAGACGCCATCTCCACGATCGTCTTTGACCCCAATGCAACTGACGCTGACAGCGTGGCCCGGCACGGCGCCCAGGACGCCGCCGATGGCGTGGGTCGGATACAGCATGGGCGGATAGCTCGCCGTTTCCTTCCACCGTTCGCCACCGCTGTACTGGTAGGCCTCGTAGAAACCCAGGTCCATGTCGTGGACGTAGTCGCCTTCGGTGTAGAAGATCCGGCCAAACTTCCCGGCGGCATGCTGTTGCCTGGCGAACACAGTCGCGGGGTTGTAGTAGCTGGTCTCCCCCATGGCGTAAACAAGCTTGGTTTCGCGGACGGCCTGGATGATCCGTTCGATTTCCGATTCGGAGATCGCCATCGGGACGGCGGAATACACGTGCTTGCCAGCGCGCAGCGCCCGCTCGACGAGGGGTCCGTGAGTCCACCGTTGCGTGAAGATGGCGACAGCATCGACGTCGGACTCCAGGAGTTCCTCAAAACTTCCCAACACGCCATCAAGGCCCCAGCGCTCCTGAGCTGCCGTGGCCCGCTCCGGTAGCTCATCCACCACGTAGACGGCACTGACACCGGGGTGGAGTTTGAAGAGGTGCGCGAACTGGCTGCCGAATTGCCCGACACCTAGAACACCGATCGAAAACGTCATCGTTTACCTTTCCTGGAGCTGACTCGGCAGCAGTTGTAGTGGCCCTCAGTGGGCTCGTTTGAGTCTTTCACTACGATCTACACGAGTCAACAAATTGGACATAAACGAACAAATATTCCCAAAAAGCTTGCATAGTTCGGATCTACTCGTGTAGATTCTAGTCCAGTTGTTACCCATATCACAGTCAGGAAAGGGTCGACGATGACCACGCTAACCAAGCAACTGGATCCGGGGCTCTCTGTCCCCAGGGGGCCCCGAAAGTCACGGAAACGGGCAAAACCGTCCGACGGCTTCCGCGGCATCGGGGACCTGAAGGTCGCTCTATTCTTCATCGCTCCGGCGATGGTCGGATTGATCCTCTTCTACCTCGTGCCGACCATCCGGGGCATCTACCTGAGCTTCACCGAGTACAGCATCCTGGGTGACCCGGAATGGATTGGCGCCAGGAACTACGAACGCATAGCCAAGGATCCGCTGTTCTGGAACGCCCTGGGCGTCACCTCTGAATACGTCGTGATCAACATTGTCCTTCAGACGGCGTTGGCCCTGGGCCTGGCAATCCTGATGCACCGGGTGGCAAAGTCCACCCTTATCCGCGGTGCACTCCTGATGCCCTATCTAATGGCCAACGTCATCGCGGCCCTGTTGTGGTTCTGGATGCTTGACTACCAGATCGGAATCATCAACCAGATCATCGAATGGACCGGGCTGCCTCGGGTGGCCTTCTTCGGCAGCGAGCAATGGGCCATCCCCACCCAGGCACTCATCAATACCTGGCGGCACATGGGCTACACAGCACTACTGATCTTCGCCGGCCTGCAGGCCATCCCCAACAGCGTCTACGAGGCTGCAAGCATCGACGGTTCCAAGGCCGTGAGCACTTTCTGGCGGATCACTTTGCCGCTGCTGCGCCCGGTCCTGGTGCTTGTCCTCGTCGTGACCGTGATCGGTTCCTTCCAGGTCTTCGACACCGTTGCCGTCACCACCGCCGGCGGACCTGTCAACGCCACCCGCGTGCTGCAGTTCTACATCTACCAGCGCGCCTTCAACGAACAGGACTTCGGCTACGGATCCGCGCTGGCCGTCATCCTCTTCCTCATCCTCGCCATCGTTGCCTTCATCCAGATGAAGTTCCTCCGCGGCAACCAGTCTGACCTGGACTAAGGACACGCCATGACCACTCTTGCCTCCCACAAGAACGGCGCCCGCCGTCGTCCTTTCAGCCGCCCCTTCAATTGGCGCCGCGCCATCGCCTTGACCCTTCTCGCCGTGGCCATCGCCGTGAGCATCCTGCCCTTCTACTGGGTACTTCGCACGGCCCTGTCCTCCAATGGATCCCTCGCAGCGAACTCCGCCAACTTGTTGCCGGCCGACTTCAACCTAGGCGCGTTCAAGCGGGTCTTCGGCCTCCAAAGTGCCTCCGAAGCCATCGCAGAAGGCGGCTCCGGTGCCTCGATCAACTTCTGGCAGTACCTGTGGAATTCGTTGCTCTTCTCCGGCATCACCACAGCCTGCGCCGTGTTCTTCAGCTCGATGGCCGCCTATGCCTTCTCCCGGCTGCGATGGAAGGGCCGCGACGCCGTCTTCTCACTGTTCCTTGCCACCATGCTCGTTCCGCCGATCTTCACCGCCCTGCCCAACTTCCTGCTCATCAAGAACCTGGGCCTGTTGAATTCCATGCTCGGGCTCGTGCTGCCTTACCTGTTCATGACCCCGTTCGCGATCTTCTTCATGCGCCAGTTCTTCCTGAACATGTCCAGGGAAGTCGAAGAAGCGGCCATGCTCGACGGCGCCAAGCACTGGCGGATCTTCTTCCAGATCATCATGCCCAACGCGGCCGCACCGATCGCGACCCTGGCACTGCTGACCTTCATGGGCCAGTGGAACGAATACTTCTGGCCCTTGCTCGTGGGCACCTCCGAAGAATCCCGGGTGCTCACCGTGGGTCTGGGAGTCTTCAAATCCCAGTCCCCGCAAGGCGCACCGGACTGGTCCGGGCTCATGGCCGCAACGCTCGTGTCCGCCACGCCCGTGCTGATCCTCTTCGCCATCTTCGGCAAACGGATCGTCAACTCCATCGGCTTCAACGGCACCAAATAGCTTTCTCCACCGCACTCCCGCGGAACCGGCATGTGCCGGCCGCACCCCATCCCGTCCTGAAAGGACAAACCATGATGAACAAGAAGGCATTCGGCGCTGTCGCCGTAGCAGCAGCCGCTGCTCTCGCCCTGTCCGCCTGCTCGGGCGGAAGCGCCGGAGCAGATGCTGCCAAGGGCGAGATCAACTACTGGCTCTGGGACGCCAACCAGCTCCCTGCCTACCAGCAGTGCGCCGCGGACTTCACCAAGGCCAACCCGGACATCACCGTCAAGATCACCCAGACCGGCTGGGATGATTACTGGTCCAAGATCACCAACGGCATGGCCTCCGGCACCGCACCGGACGTCTTTACCGACCACCTGTCCAAGTACCCGGACTTCCTCAAGACCAAGCAGCTCGTGCCACTTGACGACGCCGTCACCAAGGACAAGGTAGAGCTTTCACAGTACAACGAGGGCCTCGCCGACCTCTGGGTGGGCCAGGACGGCAAGCGCTACGGGCTGCCCAAGGACTGGGACACCATCGCGCTGTTCTACAACCAGAAGATGGCCACGGACGCCGGCATAACCCCGGAACAGATGGGCTCCCTGAACTGGAACCCGCAGGACGGCGGAACATACGAGAAGGCGATCGCCCGCCTCACCGTGGACAAGAACGGCAAGCGCGGCGACGAAGCAGGCTTCGACAAGAACAACGTTGCCGTCTACGGATTGGGGCTGCCAGGCTCCGACGCCGAGAACGCCGGCCAGACGCAGTGGAGCTACCTGTCCGCCACCACGGGCTGGACCACCACGGACAAGAACCCCTGGGGCACCCACTTCAACTACGACGACGAGAAGCTCCAGGACACCATCGACTGGTGGGCCTCACTCGCTGCGAAGGGCTACATGCCCAAGCTTGAAACAACCGTGGGCGCCAACGCAGCCGATAACTTCGGCGCGGGGAAGGCAGCCATCAACAGCAATGGTTCCTGGATGATCGGCCAGTACACCGGCTACAAGGGCATCGACGTCGGCATCGCCCCCACCCCTCAGGGCCCCGACGGCAAGCGCGCCTCCATGTTCAACGGCCTGGCCGATTCCATCTGGGCCGGCACGAAGAAGAAGGATGCTTCCATCAAGTGGGTCGAGTACCTCGGCTCTGCCGCGTGCCAGGACGTCGTCGCTTCCAAGGCCGTCGTGTTCCCGGCCATCACCACCTCTTCCGAGAAGGCCGCTGACGCCTTCAAGGCCAAGAACGTGGACGTCAGCGCCTTCACCCAGCACGTGAAGGACAAGACCACCTTCATGCTCCCCATCACGGACAACGCCGCCAAGGTTGCGGGAATCATGAAGCCGGCCATGGACGCGGTGATCGCCGGCAAGTCCCCGGCCAGTTCCCTGACCGCAGCCAACGAACAAGTCAACGCCCTCTTCAAGTAAAACCCCTCCCGTTGTGAGGCCTGTTCTGCGCTCTTTGACGCCCCGTTGGGACGCAGAACAGGCCTCACAAGTCCAGCACCATCTTTTGAAAGCGACTCATACCCATGCACCCGCTCCATCTCCGTTCCGCCGGTACCAGCCTGGTGATCAGCACTCACCGAGGAGAGGCCGAAATATCCCACTGGGGAGCAGACCTGGGCGACGCCCTTCCGGATCTTTCCATCCTCAATGAGCCCATCCCTCCTTCCTCGATCGATGCCAACGTACCGGCCGGGCTCCTCCCGCAGGCGTCCTCCTCGTGGCAAGGCCGGACGGGGTTGCGCGGACACCGGTTCACGGATGGCGTTCCCGGGCATGACTTCTCTGTACGCCTGCGGGTGGCGAACGCGACGGGGGACGGGTCGTCAGCGGTGATCGTTCAATCGGATCCCGACGCCGGCATCACCGTCACGAGCAACCTCACTTTGCACCCGGGTGGGCTTTTGGAACTACGGCACACCGTCACCAACGACGGCACGTCGCCTTTCCAGGTGGACGAATTGGCGACGATCCTCCCAGTGGCGCCGGACGCCGTCGAGCTTTTGGACCTTACAGGCCGTTGGTGCCGCGAACGGCACCCGCAACGCAGGGCAATCCAGCAAGGAACCTGGGTCCGCACTGGCCGGCACGGCCGTACGGGACACGATTTCTCGCTGCTGCTTGCAGCCGGAACCGCAGGCTTCGGCAACCGGCACGGCAAAGTCTGGGCCACGCATTTGGCGTGGAGCGGAAACCACGAGCAATTTGCCGACAACGTAGCGGACGGCCGCACAATGATCGGCGGTTCCGAACTGCTTGGCCCCTCGGAAGTAGTGCTGCAATCCGGCGAAAGCTACACCACGCCTGCCTTGTATGCCGCCTACTCCGGCCACGGCTTGGACGGCATCAGTGAAGCCTTTTACAGCTGGTTCCGGTCCCGCCCCCATCACGTGGATGTCGCTGGGAAACCACGGCCAGTTGTCCTCAACACCTGGGAAGCAGTGTACTTCGATCACAACCTGGAGACCTTGATCGAGCTGGCCGAGTCCGCCGCGGACCTGGGCGTTGAGCGTTTTGTGCTCGACGACGGGTGGTTCCGCGGGCGCCGGGACGACCACGCTGGGCTCGGCGACTGGTATGTCGATGAGACCATCTGGCCTTCAGGCCTCACGCCCCTGATTGATGCAGTGACTTCCCGCGGAATGGAGTTTGGGCTCTGGGTTGAACCGGAGATGGTGAACCTTGATTCGGACATCGCCCGCGCCCACCCCGAGTGGATCGTTGGACCATCTGCCCTGTCCTTCAAGGACGGTGGCCGCCTGCCGCTCGAGTGGCGACACCAGCACATCATCGACCTCGTCAATCCCGAGGCGTGGCAGTACATTTTTGACCGTATTGACGCCCTGCTACGGGAAAACAACATCAGCTACCTCAAGTGGGACCAAAACCGGGACCTCGTGGAGCACGGCCATGCGGGCCGTTCATCCGTGCATGAACAAACACTTGCCGCTTACCGGCTCTTCGATGCCCTTCGTGCAGCACATCCGGGCGTCGAGATCGAGAGTTGTTCCTCCGGCGGCGCCCGGGTGGACCTTGGGATCCTGGACCGTACCGACCGGATCTGGGCCTCGGACTGCAATGACGCCTTGGAGCGGCAAACCATCCAGCGCTGGACCGGCATGGTGGTTCCCCCGGAGCTGGTGGGCGGGCACATCGGGCCCACCACGTCCCACACCACGGCGCGGACGCACGACCTGTCGTTCCGGGCCATCACCGCACTGTTTGGACATTTCGGCATGGAGTGGGACATCCGCGAAGTCCAGGGGGCGGAGCGCGAGGAACTCAAGCGCTTCATCACCCTGTACAAGGAGCACCGCGGGTTGATCCACACTGGGCGGATGGTTCGCGCAGATCTGGCGGACGAGTCGCTGATGCTGCACGGTGTTGTTGCCGATCCTGCCATGAACGACGGCGGTACTGCAGTGGGTGCCACCGCAGCCCTGTTCGCCGTGGTCAAGACGCGGACCGGTTTCGCCGAGCAGCCCGGCCGCGTGGCCATTCCGGGACTGGAAGCTTCCCGTTCCTATCGCGTGGAAGCAATCTTCCCCACACCGGCGGATGCCGATTACGGGCACACGTTCATCGAGGCCCGGCCGGTCGCTTGGCTGGCCGAAGGTGCTGTGGCAACGGGACGCTTCCTGGGCGAGGTGGGCCTTCCCATGCCCGTCTTGAACCCCGAGCACGCACTTTTGCTGAGGTTCACTGCCCTGTAGCCCTCTCTCACATCCTGACGGCTTCCCGGGAACCCTCTCTCACATCCAGAGGGCTTCCCGGGAACCCTCTCTCACATCCTGACGGCTTCCCGGGAACCTTCTCTCACATCAGCCCAATTAGACCGTTTCAGCCAGGTAATCGATGGCCAGTTTGTACCCAAGCACACCCGCGCCGACGATGATCGCACTGCACACGCCGGACAAGTAGGAATGGTGCCGGAACTCTTCCCGCTGATGAACGTTGGTGATATGTACTTCAACCGAAGGCAGCTGAACCGCGGCCAGGGCGTCACGAAGTGCCACCGACGTGTGGGTGAAGGCGCCGGCATTGATGACGATTCCCGCCGCGGTTCCACGCGCCGCGTGGATAGCATCGAGGAGGTCCCCCTCGTGATTGGACTGAACGCAGTCCACCGTGAAGCCATGGGCAGCCGCCGCTGACATGGCCAACTGTTCGACGTCGGCGAGCGTGGAAGTGCCGTACTTCTCGGGCTCCCTCGTGCCCAAAAGGTTAAGGTTCGGTCCGTTGATCACAAGAATGGTTCCGCGACCAGCTTCGGTGGCGGGGGTGGCTTCAGTCATGGCTCCCAATCTATTAGGCGACGGGAGAATGTCCGGGAATTGCCCTCAAAGTTACTTGCGTGTGCACTGCCCGGGCGAAACCGGAGCGCTAAGACCTGGAGCTTGTGCAGCCACCGGCTGGATGTCCTCCATGGTGAGTGCGAAGCCAAGCGCAGCATCGGTGGTGGTCTTGGCAAAGATCAGGCCTGCTACCTGTCCCTGCATGGTGAGCAGCGGCCCTCCCGAGTTACCGGGTTGGACGTCACCCGCAAGCTTATAGACCGACTCCGGAGAAGGATTGCTGCCATAAATATCGGGAACCAGGATGGTCGAGACACCTTGGACCGTTGCTGGTTTGGACTGGAAAGGACCGCCGTGCGGGTAGCCAGCAAAAGCTGCAGGGCTGCCAGCTGCCAGGTCTGGACTCAACTGGAGTGGTTCCGATGAAAGTCCGTCCACTGCCAAAACTGCGATGTCCCGCTGGGAGTCGAAATAGACCACCCGTCCCGGCAACGCGCCGCCGTCGGGAATCTCCACCACCGGTTGCGACACGCCCGCCACAACGTGCGCATTGGTCACGACGCGCCCGGGCGACACCACAAATCCGGATCCAGTTTGATTCTGGCCGCATTCGAAAGCCGTGCCGGCAATCTTCAGCACGGACTCGGCGGCGCGGTTCAGGGCAGGAGTGTCAGTGGACTCGTTGGGAACCTCAACCGGCGTCGCTGGGCCGAAGCCCTCAATCAGCGTGGGAATACCGTCGCCGATCACCGTTGACCGCAGTTGCGCCATAGTGGTTTTGACCGGCGTCGGCGTCAAGGAATCGATGTACCGAATGACCCGCGATTCAGCCAACTGCTGCGAGACAAACGGCACGCCCAGCGAACTGACACTGAACGCCAACATGGACATCACCAGCGCCGCGACCACCACGCTGACCACGCCGCCAATCAACCGGTCAGCTGCGTGCAAGGGCTTTATCCGCACGGCATGGCGGACTTTTCGTCCGATCATGGTCCCCAGCCCGTGGCCAAGTGCAATAAGTACGACGGCGGCACCCACCGTAGCGGTCAGCCTCCAACCGCTATCGCTCACCCAGCCGCTCACAAGTGGAACCGCCACAAATGCACCAATAGCGCCAACCACAAAACCGGCAATTCCGCCGAGGGTCACCAGGAAGCCATTGCGCAGGCCATAGATCAGGTAGGACAGCAGCATCAAGATCAATGCCAAATCCAAAATCGTCAAGCCAAACACCAATGCTCCTTGTGACCGGGTAGCGCCAATTGTAGTTGGGCACCCTGACAGGGAACCGTTAGTCCCATCACGATACGGGTCCCCTCCGAGCGCACAAAGGCACGGCAAACAGGGCCTGACAGGGGCAAAAACCGCGCCGTTTCAGCGTTTCGCCTGCCAAGTACGTCACAGAAGCTTAAAAATTCTGAAACAATGGCTGGAGCGCCACGACCGAAACTTATATTCAGGAGATTTCATGGACATCGAGGTATTGCGCCGCGCACCCCTCTTCGCCACCCTTGACGACGACGCATTCCGCTTGCTGACGGACGAACTCACCGAGGTGGACCTCTCACGCGGGGCATCGGTCTTCCGCGAAGGCGACCAGGGTGACCAGCTGTACTTCATCGTTTCCGGCAAGGTAAAGCTCGGCCGCACCTCCCCCGATGGCCGCGAGTCCCTGTTGGCCATCCTCGGCCCGGGAGAACTCTTCGGCGAAATGGCGTTGTTCGACCCCAGCCCCCGCACCGCCACGGCCACCGCCGTCTCCGAAACGCGCCTGGCAGGACTGAAGAACGAAAGCCTCAACGCGCTGCTCCGCACACGTCCCGAGGTTTCCGCGCAGCTGTTGCAGGCACTCGCCCGCCGACTCCGCCGCACCAACGATTCACTGTCCGACCTCGTTTTCTCGGACGTCCCGGGCCGCGTCGCCAAGGCGCTCCTGGATCTGGCTGACCGCTTCGGGCGTCCGGCCACCGACGGCGTGCTGGTTGCCCACGAACTGACGCAGGAAGAACTGGCCCAGCTGGTGGGCGCTTCCCGCGAAACCGTCAACAAGGCACTGGCCGAGTTCGTCCAGCGCGGTTGGCTGCGTCTGGAAGCGCGCGCCGTCGTCATTCTGGACATGCAGCGGCTCCGCCAGCGTTCGCGCTAATTTGTCCTTGCAAAAAAGCCGCTCCGGTGATGAACCGGGGCGGCTTTTTTCGTCGGGAGGTGAGAGAGGAACCATCAAAAACCGTCTTGATGTGAGAGAGGAACCATCAAAACCCGTCGGGATGTGAGAGAGGAACCGATTTAGCGCTCCCGCTGTGGCTCTCCGGCTACGGTCCTGGCGGCTTCGACCTCGAGCATCAGCACTCCACCTTCATCTACCAGTTTGGGTTGGTACAGGTGGGCCTTGCGCTTGTAACTCAGGTAAGCGATACAGCCGTTGGCGTGGGCCATTTTTTCGAGCATGATTTCGGACCCTGGCACCAGAAGCTGGCCGAGGGTGAGTCCCACCGTGTTTTCCTGGGCTATTTCGTCGCCGAGTGCTGTGGTGTCGCGAAGCGCGATGGCTTCCGCGGCGCACACCCAACGGCCCCAGACTCCCTTGCTGCCCAGGATGCTCGGCTGCTGGTTCACGGGGACAGTAGCGGCGAAATAGCGCGTATTGAAACGGGTGTGCGCGAAGTCGGGGCTGAGCCAGTTGACCAGGGGCTTCAGCAGGTCGGTGCGCAGCGAAAGGCCACGCTTGGCAAGCACTTCGCTGAAGGACTTTTCCTGGCTGGACACAGCTTCCCGGGCTTTCATCCATTCCACCGTGGAGTTGGCCTCCACGGTGGAGGAAGCGTCGGGGCCGGCAAGGAGGACACCGGTTTCCTCGAAGAGTTCGCGGATTGCGCCCACCACGTGGCGGCGGGCGAGCCCGACGTCGTCCGTTCCCATATGCTCAGCCCAATACTGAGGTGAGGGACCCAACCAACCGACGGGGTCGTCATCGGACTGGTCCAGGGACCCACCTGGGTACGCGACGACACCCAGCGGCGAGGAGCCTGGCCTGTAACCAAGCCAGGTCTCCAGACCGGTGGGTGAGTCCCGCAAAAGGACGACGGATGATGCGTAGCGGGCGGCCCTGGGGGTCCGCTCGCCGAGCTCAAGCCAGTTTCGTGCCGCCCCTTCGAGTGCCGGGGGGAGTTCGAACAGGCGGCGGGCAAGCTGCGGCAATTGGGTGAACCGGTTCCTTAGCTGAATTCAGCGATGAGCTCGACTTCAACGGGAGAGTCGAGCGGCAGGACGGAAACGCCGACGGCGGAGCGTGCGTGCTTGCCGGCGTCGCCCAGTACCTGGCCGAGCAGTTCGGAGGCGCCGTTGATAACGCCGGGCTGGCCCGTAAAGGTGGGCTCGGACGCAACGAAGCCAACTACCTTGACGATGCGGGTGATGCGGTCGAGGTCGCCGATGACGCTCTTAACGGCAGCGAGGGCGTTGATCGCGCAGACAGCGGCGTAGCGCTTGGCATCCTCGGGATCGACGGTGGGTTCATCCGAAGCGCCCAACTCGCCGAGGGACACCTTGCCCGTAGCTTCGAGTTTGCCATTAATAAAGGGCAGCTGGCCGGAGGTGTAAACGTAGTTGCCGGAGACGATCGCGGGCACGTAGGCGGCAACGGGTGCGGCCACCTCCGGGAGGGTCAAGCCGAGCTCGGCGAGACGCTGCTCAACGGCCGACGTCGGAGCGCCGGATTCCGCGGCAGACGTGGTTTCTGCGGGGGTTGTCATGATTACTGCTTCTCCCTCTTCAGGTATGCAACAAGGCCTTTGCCATCGGGTCCACCGACGACCTGGACAAGCTCCCAGCCGTCCTCGCCCCACTGGTCCAGGATCTGTTTCGTGGCGTGGATAATGAGCGGAATCGTGGCGTACTCCCATTTGGTCATGACAGAAAGCCTAGCCCTTGCCGGTAAAGTGGAAAACATGGTGACTCGCAAGAACCCCATATTCGACACTGCCACCACCCTCGGAAAGATTTTAGGTTTCCTTGGCGTGAGCGCGATTTGTGGCGTCCTGGTGGCGGGCCTTTTGGTCCCCGCAGCCGCCGTTTCGGGCAGTGCCGCAAGTGGTTCAATCCAGTTCTTTGACACTCTGCCGGCAGAGCTGCAGGTGGACCCTCCGAGCCAGAACACAACGATTCTGGCGAAGGACGGTACACCGATTGCATCGATCTACGCTGAGAACCGGACCAAGGTTCCGCTGGATCAAATGAGCCCGTTCATCAAGGACGCTGTCATCGCTATCGAGGACAGCCGTTTTTATGAGCACGGCGGCATCGACACCACCGGCATCATGCGAGCCATCGTGAGCACCGCCCGAGGCAACAAGCAGGGCGCATCCACCATTACGCAGCAATACGTCAACAACGTCATCAATGAATCGCTGGTGGCATCCGGCAAGGACGAAGACGTCAAGCTGAACGGCCTCAACAAGGGCGTCGGCGATAAGCTCCGCGAGATGAAGCTGGCTATTGCCTTGGAGAAGAAGTTCTCCAAGGAGCAGATTCTTGAGGGCTACCTCAACATCGTCTTCTTCAACCGTGACGCCTACGGCATTGAAGCTGCTTCCAAGTTCTTCTTCAGCACTTCTGCCAAGGATCTGACACTTCCGCAGGCAGCCTTGCTGGCTGGTTTGGTGAACAGCCCGTCCGCCTTCGATCCGATCACCAACCCGGATAACTCCAAGAAGCGCCGCGACCTTGTGCTGGCTGCCATGGTGAACCAGGGCAAGATCAGCCAAGCACAGTACGACGAAGCGGTTGCCACCCCTGTCACCACCAAGGTCACTCCTGCACGCCAGGGTTGCGCGTACGCCACCATGGCTCCGTACTTCTGCGACTACGTGCTGCACCTGCTCTTGAACAACCCGGCGTACGGCGAGACCTCGGACGAGCGCGAGAAACGGGTCATGCGTGGCGGCCTGACCATCCGCACCACCCTTGATCCCACCGCTCAGACCGTTGCCCAGCAGCAGGTTGATGGGACAGCTGGCGCCAACCCGGACAAGTGGGGTGCCTCGATCGTCTCGGTCCAGCCAGGCACCGGCCAGATCGTGAGCATGGCCCAGAACACTGTTTGGCTCCCCCAAGACGGCAAGTTCGATCAGACCCAAAACTTCAACGTGGATGTCCTCGATGCCGACGGCAATGACCTCAACGGCATTGGCGGCTTCCAGCCCGGTTCTACCATGAAGCCGTTTACGTTCGCTGAATGGCTGAACGAGGGCAAGTCGATGAATACGACCATCAACGCTTCAGTCCGCAGGTACCCGCAGAACTTCCGGTGGAGGAACACCTGCCCTGCGCCCACCGTTGGCTGGTATGACGCCACCAATGGCACGTTCGACCTCCAAAACTCGGACGAGGGCTACTACAGAAACATGACGGTCCTCTATGGCCTCATGAACTCCATCAACACGGCGACGTTTGCGTCGGCTGCCCAGCTGGACCTCTGCGGAATCCAGGGCATCGTCGATGCTACGGGCATCCACAGTGGCCTGCCTGCACGGGACGATACTGGCAAGATCACGGACCCCAATCCCAAGGTGCCAATGACCACCCTGGGTAACCTCATCGGTTCCACCCAGACTGCGCCTCTCACCATGGCCAGCGCCTTCGCCACGTTTGCTGCCGATGGCAAGTACTGCCAGCCAATCGCGATTACGTCGGTAAAGGACCAGTCCGGCGCCGACCTCCCGGCCCAATCCTCCAACTGCAAGGATGCCGTCAAACCTGAGGTTGCCCGAGGCGTGGCGTACGCTATGCAGGAAGTCTTGAACGCCGGTTCGGGTTCGCTGATCCGGCCTGCTCTTTCCACTCGTAACAACTTCCCGGTAGCCGCCAAGACCGGTACCAACGACACCAACGGTTCCACCTGGGTGGTCGGCTACACCACGGGGTTGGCAACAGCTTCCTGGTTCGGTGACCCCTTGGGTGACCAGAAGCGTCCCGGACGTAACCTGACCGTCAACGGCAAGTTCTACCAGTCGATCGACGGTTACATGATTGCTGGTCCGCAGTTCACCAACTACATGCTCTCCGTTGCCCCTGCGTATGGAACCAACCCGTTCCAGGCGCCACCGTCCAACCTCCTCGGAGCCCCTGCTCCACAAAGGAGTACGCCGCCAGCACCCACACAGAACAATCCTGCCCCGCCGGCTGCCCCCACAGACAACGGTGGCAATAACCGCAACGGCAACGGCCCTGGCAAGGATTAACCGTGCAGTTCCCTGATTCCCTGGCAAACCGCGTCCGCACTATCGGGCGCGGTTTCGCCGTCACCACTGCCCTCGGTGCCGCTGCGGGCACGGCAGCTGCTGCCTACGGTTGGTGGGAAAAGGACCAGTTCGGAGTCCGTCATGAGACGCTCCCCATCCTCCCCGAAGGTTCGGAGCCGTTCCGCGTGCTGCACCTGAGCGATATCCATTTCGTTCCGGGACAGGACAAGAAAACCCAGTGGCTTCAGTCTCTGGTGGATCTGAAGCCCGATCTTGTAGTCAACACCGGCGACAACCTCAGCCACGAACAGGCCGTCGATCCGCTGATCACCGCTCTCCGGCCTCTCATGGAATTTCCCGGTGTCTTCGTCCCGGGTTCCAACGATTACTACGCACCCAGGATCAAGAACCCGGCGGGCTACTTCCGCGGACCGTCGAAACTCAGGACTGATCCCATCAAGCTCGACTGGCCCAGGTTGCGGTCTGCGTTCGGCATGGGGGGCTGGATCGACCTCACCAACCGAGCCCAGTCGGTGGTGTTGAACGGCCTGCGTTTCGATTTCTCGGGGGTCGATGATCCCCACTTGAAGCGCGAACGTTATGCTGGTTGGCCCCGCGGCACCGTGAACCAGGATGCCCGTCCCCACCTGAGGGTCGCCGTCATCCATGCACCGTACCAACGCGTCCTCGACCACTTCACCGAAGCCGAAGCAGACCTGATCCTGGCCGGACACACCCACGGTGGCCAGATCTGCATCCCGGGGTACGGCGCTCTCGTATCCAACTGCGACCTGCCGACATGGCGGGCGAAGGGCCTCCACGATTGGGAAAGTGACGGGTTCAGGACGCCGGTGAACGTCTCAGGCGGCATTGGCACCTCGCGCTACGCCCCGGTCCGGATCGCGTGCCGCCCGGAAGCGGTCTTGCTGACCCTCACGGCCCGCAGCTAGACGCCAAGCGCAGCTAAACGCACGGACCATTACGAACCCCAATAACTGGGGAACTTTCCACATAGCAAAGTGTGGTCCTGTGAAACGAATCACGGCATGGCATAGGGTAGTTGCTACGGGAAACTACCTCCGCACCATCTGAAGATCCAGCTGTTGAGAAGCGGGCATGTCCAAACAAACGTCATTCTTCACATCCGTCGGCCGCCTGTACCCTCATGTGCGGCCCATCCTCCCCCGGCTTTTCATGGGCCTCCTCTGCGCCCTGCTCGCCAGCATCGTCGCGCTGACCATCCCCCAGGTGCTGCGTGTATTGGTCAACACCTCGCTTCAGCCGGGCGGTGACCCAGGTGCTGTCTGGATTGCCGCCGTCGTGATTCTTGCGCTTGGTGTGGCTGAAGCCGGGCTGGTGGCTTTGCGGAGGCAGTTCGTGATCAACCCGGCCACCACGGTTGAGACCAGGATGCGCGTATCGCTGTATGGTCACCTCCAGCAACTCACAGTGTCCTTCCATGATCGCTGGGGTTCAGGGCAGTTGCTGTCCCGCGCCATGACGGACTTGAGTTTCCTGCGCCGCTGGATGGCGTTCGGCGCGATCATGCTGGTGGTCACCACATTGACAGTGATCATTGGCGTCGGCGTCATGTTCTCCATGAGCTGGCAGCTGGCGTTGATCTTCCTCGGCGCGGCTGTGCCGATCATGGTCAATTCGTTTCGCTTCCGCCGTCGTTTCAGCCTGGTCACGCGCCTCAGCCAGGACCAGGCGGGCGATCTTGCTACCACCGTGGAAGAGTCCGTCCACGGCATCCGCGTCCTGAAGGCTTTCGGCCGCAGCCGCGAAGCGCTGGAGAATTTCAACGGCCAAGCGGAAGAGCTGCGGCAGACAGAGATTGCCAAGGCGAAGCAGCAAGCCGGCTTCACGCTGGTGGTCACCTTGCTGCCTGAGTTGGCACTGGGCGTCGGCCTCGTGGTGGGCATCATGCTCGCGGCAAGCGGCCAGCTGAGTATCGGCTCGCTGGTTGCGTTCTTCGCGACCGCAGCCGTGGTGGCCACTCCCGTGGAATTTTCCGGCATGCTCCTTGCCATGGCGCTGACTGCCAAGACTGCGCTGGACCGGCACTTCGAGGTCATGGACACCGAGAACACCATCACCTCGCCGGATCAGGCTGCGGTGCCGGAAACAGTGAAGGGCGCCCTGCGCTTTGAGCACGCGGGCTTCGGATTCGACGACGGCGGTATGCTCCTGCGTGACATCACCCTGGATATTCGTCCTGGCGAAACCATGGCACTGGTGGGCATCACCGGCAGCGGCAAGAGCGCCTTGCTCCAACTGGTACCCCGTCTTTATGACGTCAGCGAAGGCTCCGTGACTATAGATGGTGTGGACGTCCGCGACTACGACATCGAGGAACTCCGGCGCATCGTTGCGGTGGCTTTCGAGGACACCACACTGTTCTCGAGCTCGGTACGGGACAACGTCCTGCTCGGCTCCCCTGAGCCCAGCGACGCAGCCCTGGATGAAGCCTTGGACGTTGCCCAAGCCCACTTCGCGTACTCTTTGCCAGAAGGCGTCGACACGCTGATTGGTGAGGAAGGATTGAGCCTTTCAGGTGGCCAGCGGCAGCGCATAGCCCTTGCCCGGGCCATCGCAGCGAAGCCGAAAGTGTTGGTCCTGGACGATCCTCTCTCGGCCTTGGACGTCAACACCGAGGAACGTGTGGAAGCAAGATTGCGCGAAGTACTGCACGAGACCACCACGCTGATCGTCGCGCACCGGCCCTCGACCGTGGCATTGGCGGACCGCGTGGCCTTGCTTGAGAACGGAACCATCACCGCGGTCGGAACCCACACGGAACTGCTGGCTGAAAACGCCCACTACCGCTACGTCATCGCAAGCCTGGATACCGGTCCGAGGGACCTGGACAGCGAACTGGACGAGCTCGAAGACGCCGAGGAGGCCCGCCGGTGAGCGCCACAACCTTTGGAACCGCCAACGAGGACAACACGCTCCTGAGCAAAGCGGACAGCAAAGCAGTACGACGCCGGTCACTGGCCTTGCTGGGCTCGCTGATCCGCCCGGTGCGGTTGCGTTTCTGGATGACAATCGTGATGGTGGTGGTTTCACAGCTCACCCGCGTGGCGGGGCCAGCCCTGATCGCCTTTGGCATCGACACCGCTTTGCCCGCATTGCAAGCCGGCGACAATGGCCCGTTGGTACTCGCCGGTGCCTTGTACTTGGCCGCGGCAGTCGCCACCGCTGCAATGACCGCCCTCTACGTAACGTCCACAGCCCAATTGAGCCAAGCCATGCTTCTGGACCTCCGGGTCCGCGTGTTCAGGCACACCCAGCGGTTGAGCCTTGAATTCCATGAGAAATACACGTCCGGCCGCATCATCGCCCGTCAAACCTCGGACCTCGAGGCGCTGCGGGAGTTGCTGGACTCCGGCGTAAGCTCGCTGGCCTCGGGCATGCTGTTCATGCTCTTCACAGCCTTCACTGTATTTGCCTTGGACTGGCGGAGCGGATTGATCATGCTTGCGGCGGGTGTGCCCATGTTCCTACTCGCGCGCTGGTACCAAAAGCATTCACAGATCGCGTTCCGGGAATCCCGGGTGGTTTCGGCGCGGTTGATCGTACACTTCGTGGAAACCATGACCGGCATCCGTGCAGTGAAGGCCTTCCGCAAGGAGCGCGAGAACGCCGACCGCTATGGAGCCCTGGCTGAGGACTACCGCAAGAACACTGTCCGCTCCATCAACCTGAACGGCATCTTCCAGCCGGGACTGGTCCTGATCGGCAACGTGTGCGTGGCGACGGTCCTGTTGTTCGGCGGGTTCAGGGTGCTCAGTGGTGACCTCGCAGTGGGCGTACTCCTGGCCCTCATCTTGTCCACGAAGCGCTTCTTCCAGCCGGTGGACCAGATGGCCATGTTCTACAACTCCTTCCAGAGTGCCCAGGCTGCACTGGAGAAAGTATCCGGGCTCCTCGAAGAGGTACCCACCGTCCGGCCTCCAAAAAATCCTGTGCCGCTGAAGAGTTCACGCGGCGAGATCGACTTCAAGGGTGTGCAGTTCGGGTACAGCGACGGCAAGGTGGTTGTGCCCCAGCTGGACCTTCACATTCCGGCTGGCCAAACCGTCGCCTTGGTTGGGCAGACGGGCGCCGGCAAATCCACTCTTGCAAAACTCGTCGCGCGCTTCTACGACGTCACGTCAGGCGCCATCACTTTGGACGGCATTGACCTCCGTGATCTGGCTACCACCGACCTTCGCCGCGCAGTGGTCATGGTGACCCAGGAAGCCTTCCTGTTCAGCGGCTCCGTGGCGGAGAACATCGCGCTGGGCCGGCCGGAGGCTTCGCGTGCTGAAGTGGAGGCGGCGGCAAAAGCAGTGGGCGCCCATGAATTTATCCTGAGCTTGCCCGAGGGATATGACACGGATGTGAACAAGCGTGGTGGCCGCGTGTCCTCGGGCCAGCGCCAACTGATCGGATTCGCCAGGGCCTTCCTCGCCGCGCCTGCCGTTCTGATCCTGGATGAAGCAACGTCTTCACTCGATATTCCCTCCGAGCGGATGGTGCAGGCAGGACTCGCCCATCTTCTGGAGGGTGTTGCAGGCCAGAACGCTGCCCGTACGGCCATCATCATTGCCCATCGCCTCTCCACCGTGGAGACAGCGGACAGGGTGCTGGTGGTCCACGACGGCCGGATTGTTGAGGACGGAACACCGGCCGAGCTAATCACTGGTGGTGGCCAGTTTGCCCGGCTGCACGGAGCCTGGCGGGACTCGCTCGTGTGAGGAGCGACACCCCCTCCTCGATTTCGCATCCCGCAGCGATTCAGCTATCCTTGAACAGTTGCTTTCGCAGCGGATCGGGATGTAGCGCAGCTTGGTAGCGCGCTTCGTTCGGGACGAAGAGGTCGCAGGTTCAAATCCTGTCATCCCGACCAAAAAGGAAATGGCGTCGAGAAATCGGCGCCATTTTTGTTTGTCCGGGGATGCCCTGAGTGCCGCCACGACACGGACGTTCGTCCAAGCCACGCATCCCCGCCGGCCGCGTGCAAACCCGAGCACCCGCAGGAACGCAAAAGAAAACCCCGGAGCATCGCTCGTCACGCTCCGGGGTTTCTTCAGTAATTACTGATTTACATAGGATCCGGCCAGTTGCCGATGGACGACGTCGTGTACGTCGTGTCACCTGACGTGGTGGTGGACCTCATAGGATCGGGCCAGTTGCCAATAGCACTTACCGAGCCGGAGTCTGCCGCTGCAGCAGCAGAGACGACTGCGGGAGCCGCAACCGTAAAAGCGAGAGCGCCTGCCAAGGCCACCGAAGCGGCCATTTTCTTGAACATTATGTTCCCCAATGCGAGTCGGATTCGTTACGGAAATTGCACGGTCCCTGTTGACATACATTGTAAAATGTTTTCCACAGAGACTGTCAAGGTTTTGGTGAAAAGACACCTGTAGGAGGACCCCGTGGGAAACGGATTCGGCGAGAAGCTACGTGCCGAACGGCTCGAACGCGGGTTGACGCAGGCAGAACTGGGCAAAAACCTGTATTCCCCGAGCTACATTTCGCTGCTTGAAACAGGTCGTCGCGAGCCTACTGCCGAGGTCATCGAAGAGCTGGCACGCAGGCTCGAGCTAGCGCCCAAGGCGTTGGAAGCCTGGAGCCAACCTGTCTCCGTGAGCGATGCAGAGTACGTGCTGGCTGGTTTGTATGCCCGGCAAGCGTGGGACCTGCGCGACTACCAACTCGCAGCAAGCCATGCAGCGACTGCCGCGCAGATCGCCCTCGAGGCGAAGAACAACAGCGCCTGGTGGAATATGACCTACATGCAGGCCGAGTGCGTGATGAAGCAAGGCCAACTCAAGGAATGCCAGCAAATTGTCGAACATTTGTTGGAACACCCCATGGCGACGGAATCGGCAGGGCTTGGCGTCCGGGCATGGCAGATGCTTGCCGCAGTCTGTCACGGACAAGGTCAGCTGGCCACCGCCGTCGAGCATGCAAAGAAAGCTGTGCAACTGTCCGAACAGCTGCCCAAGGGATCCACGCTGATTATCGGCGCGCACCGGGCGTTGATCGGCGCCCTCGCGGAGAGCGGCAAGCTTGACGAAGCATGGGAGTACTGCCTGACCATGATCGAGCACATGGACGAGCACTCCATGTCCCAGCTGGCCGGCGAGGTCGCGTGGGTGGTGGGCAACGTTGCTTTCATGCGACACGACTACGTTGAGGGCATCAAGCACCACGAGCGCGCGGCAAAGCTGCTCTCCCCTGCCAACGACATCGAACTGTGGGCCCGATTCAACAAGGCATCGGCCGCTGTCAGGTTGTCGTCCGGCATTGTTGAGCCCGAAACCCTGTCCGCAATTGAACGTGCCGAGCTGGCGTTGTCCATCGTCGGGGGAAACAAGACGGACCAGCTGGAAGTAGCTTTCATCCGCGCACGCTGGCTGTACCTGACGGGCGATATTCCGGCCGCGGTGGACAAGCTTCGCGAGATCTACAAGGACCGCAAGGTATTGGCCCGCCACACGGCTGGAGAGGTCTCGCTGTTGCTGGGGAAGTCCTTGAAGGCAGCAGGTGAAACCACGGAGGCCCTGCACTATCTGGAAGAGGCCCAGCACGACTTCAGTGCAGCCGGCGCCTCGGACCGGGTCCAGCAAGCAATGGATGCTGTCCTGGAGATCCGTCTGGCGGAACGCCGCGCCGCTGCATCACACCCGGAAGCGCACTCCGAAGCAAGCTAGCCAACCACGAAGACACACAAAAAGCCCCGGACCAGTGGTGAACTTGAACTGGTCCGGGGCTGTTTGGTGCAAAGTTAGGCGAACGTTCGCCCTGTGAGTTTCTCGTAGGCTTCCACGTAGCGGGCACGGGTGCGCTCCACGACTTCAGCGGGCAAGGCCGGCGGAGGCGTGTCCGAGGACTTGTCCCAGCCGGACTCGGCCGAGGTCAGCCAGTCACGGACGTACTGCTTGTCATACGAGGGCTGCGACTGGCCCGGCGCATAAGTGGATGCGTCCCAGAAACGGGAGGAGTCCGGGGTGAGGACTTCATCGCCAAGCGTGATGATGCCCGTGTACGTGTCGAGGCCGAACTCCACCTTGGTGTCGGCAAGGATGATGCCCCGTTCGCGGGCGATCTCCTCAGCGCGGGTGTAGATCTTCAGCGTGAGTTCGCTGAGGCGGGCGGCGATGTCGTCACCGACTATGGCCACGACGTCGTCATAGGTGATGTTGACGTCGTGCTCGCCGACGTCGGCCTTGGCAGAGGGCGTAAACAGTGCCTTCTCCAAGCGCGAACCGTCAACAAGCCCCTCGGGAAGCGGGATGTTGCAGACCGTACGGGAGTGCTTGTACTCCTCCAGCCCGGAACCCGTGAGGTAGCCACGGGCGATGCACTCCACCGGGAACATCTCCAGCTTCTTGCAGATCATGGCCCGGCCCTCGACGGCGGCCGGAACGCCACCCTCAACCGTGGAGGCCAGCACGTGGTTCTCAACATCCAGCTGATCGAACCACCACAGGCTGAGCTGCGTCAGTATGCGGCCCTTGTCAGGGATTTCGCTGCTCAGGACGTGGTCGTAGGCACTGATGCGGTCGCTGGCAACCACCAGTACGCATTCCTGGCCGACCTTTTCCGTGATGGATTCATCGGTGGGGACGTAGAGGTCGCGAACCTTGCCGGAATAGACGTGCGTCCAGCCCGGAAGCTGCAGGGTCTCGGTTTTGAAACCGCCTGTGGGGAGCGAATCAGTCATGCTCAGGCCTGTACTTTCGGGAGGGTTCCGGTTGCTGCGTAGGGCACTCGGATTTCACCGCGGGCGGCCTTGCCTCCGATATCCGTACGGAACTGTGAGCCTTCAAGCTGAACCAGCTCAACGCCGTCGTACGCTTTTTCGCGGGCCTCCACCAGATCGGAACCGAGCGCGACCACTGCGAGAACGCGACCGCCGGCCGAAACCACTTTGCCTTCCTCATCCAGCTTGGTGCCGGCGTGGACAACGTGGACGCCTTCGAGCTCGTCCACCTTCTTCAGGCCGCGGATGCGATCCCCTGTGCGGGGAGTATCCGGATAGTTTTCGGCGGCCACGACGACGGCGACTGCCGTGTCCTTGGACCAGCGCAGCTCCTCCGCGGTGTCCAGTTCGCCCTTGGCAGCTGCCAGGAGCAGCGCGCCGAGCGGAGTCTTGAGTCGGGCGAGGACTGCCTGGGTCTCGGGGTCGCCGAAGCGTACGTTGAACTCGATGACGCGCGTACCGCGCGAGGTGAGTGCAAGGCCGCAGTACAACACGCCGATGAAGGGCGTGCCGCGGCGTGCCATCTCATCCACGGTTGGCTGGGCGACGCGGTCGATAACTTCCTGGACCAGGCCTTCGGGAGCCCACTCCAGCGGCGTGTAGGCACCCATGCCACCAGTGTTCGGGCCTTCGTCGTTATCGTAGATGCGCTTGAAGTCCTGCGCCGGAGACAGGGGAACGGTGGTGCGTCCATCGCAGAGGACGAACAGGGAAACTTCGGGGCCGTCGAGGAATTCTTCGATGACAACTGTTCCGCCAGCGTCGAAGCAAGCCTGCGCATGCGCGAGGGCTTCCTCGCGGTCGTTGGTGACCACAACGCCCTTGCCTGCGGCGAGGCCGTCGTCCTTGACAACGTGCGGAGCGCCGAACGTAGCCAGGGCGTCGGCGGCTTCCTCTGCATTGGTGGCAACGCGCGCCATGGCCGTGGGAACGCCAGCCTCAGCCATGATCTGCTTGGCGAAGGCCTTGGACGCTTCGAGCTGGGCTGCTTCCTTGCTCGGTCCGAAGACCGGAATCCCGGCTGCACGGACGGCGTCGGACACACCGGCGGCCAGGGGAGCCTCCGGACCGACGACAACCAGGTCCACGCCCAGCTTGGTGGCGAGCGCGGACACGGCTTCCGGGTTGTTCCCGTCAATTGCGTGCGTGGGAACGAGTTTGCTGATGCCCGCGTTGCCCGGGGCAGCGTGGACCTCGGAAACGTTGGGATCTTCAAGCAGAGAGCGGACAATGGCGTGTTCGCGGCCGCCTGGGCCAATGACGAGTACCTTCACAGTCTTCAAGGGTACTTTGTGTAGGGCGCGGGGCCTAAGCTGTGTCGGTTCCCCGGCAACGGATGACTGGATCCGGGACCGCGCCCGGACCTCGCATGTGACCAGGGAACACAGCCGTCGCGCCCTAGACTGGCCTCATGCCCATGAGTTCGCATGAAACGTTCAACGTTGAGTCCGCCGTCGAACTGGCAGTCATCGAACGCAGTGGCTTTATCGAGTCCCGGCACATCGGTGCTGCCGTCGTCCTTGCCGGTGACGGAAGCGTAGTCACCCGGCTTGGTGACATCGATGCTCCCATCCTGGCCCGCTCCACCCTGAAACCATTCCAGGCCCTCGCAGCCATGCAGTCCGGAGTCCCGCTTCGGGGCGCACAGGTGGCTGTGGCCTGCGGAAGCCACACCGGTTCACTGGACCACATGGACGTGGTGGAGGGAATGCTCAAAGCGGCAGGTGTCCGCGAGGATCAGCTTCAGTGCCCCACCGCATGGCCGCAGGATGAAACCGCCCGCAATTGGCTGGTCCGTTCCGAACGCGGCCAGAGCAGGCTTGCGTTCAACTGTTCCGGGAAGCACGCGGCTTTCCTGTGGGCCTGCACGGAAAACGGCTGGGATCTTCGCAGTTACCTTGAGCCGAATCATCCGTTGCAGCAGCGCGTGCGGACCGTGATCGAGGAATACAGCGGCGAAACGATCTCGCATTTGGGCATTGATGGTTGCGGAGCACCCGTTGCGGCGATTTCGCTGACTGGACTGGCCCGGGCGTATTCACGTCTGGCTAAATCACCGGGCGATTCCTCCTCGAACGCACGCGCCGCAACCATCGCCACGTCCATGCTGGACTACCCGTGGGCGGTCCAGGGCAAAGGCGAGTCGAACACGATCGTCATGGAAGAGCTGGACATCCTGGCCAAGATCGGCGCCGAAGGGATTCTGGTCCTCGCCACTCCCACCGGCGCAACCGTGGCCGTCAAGATGCTGGACGGCAACCTCCGCGCTACGTCCCTGGTGGGCTTGACCCTGCTTGCCGTAAGCGGCGCGGTAGATATTCCCGCGGTTTCCAACGTCCTGGAACGCGTCGTGGAACCCGTGCTCGGCGGCGGGCGTCCAGTGGGCAAGATCCGCTTGGGCCACGCCGTATCCGCGATGCTCGACTGAGTCACCTAGTTATATAAGGAAAGAAACCATGGCAGTTGCACGACGCCGCATCGACGTCAACGAGGGCCGCGCTGCGCTGGCAGCCTGGCAATCCGCCGTCGGCCCCTCAACTGGAGGTCCCTCAGCTGGAGGCCCCTCGGGTGAAGGCGCCTCCGGCGAAACCGGCGCCGCACCGCCGTCGCGCTCTTTGATTGCGCTGGCCGTGCGCTACTCGCTCGAGGAAGTCACCGCCCGCGCGCCCGGCAATTCGGTGGAGGTCCGCGTGCCTCCGTTCGGCGTCACTCAGTGCGTGGAGGGGCCCCGTCACACCCGCGGCACTCCCCCAAACGTCATAGAGTGCGACGCCGCCACCTGGCTTGAGTTGGTTACCGGCCGGATCTCGTGGGGAGACGCCGTTTCGGCTGGCCGCGTTGCCGCGTCCGGACTACGCGCGGACCTCTCGGAACTGCTTCCCCTCTAACGGGTTTGCGTACAGCCAATGCCCTCAAGACGGCGTCTTGAGGGCATTGGCTGTACACAAACTGTGGAGTTAGTCAGGGCAAACCGGGGTGGTTGGTTGCCCTGGCTTGCTCATCTCGAATTGCGGGATCTCGTCCGAGGTTGGACCTCCACGGAATTTCGGTGAGGGGTGGTGGCCTTCGCTGAGGCGTTCGAGCTCCTGTTCCTCGAATACTTCCTCCTGGCCCAGCATGATGGCTGAATCCTCGTTGGTAATCTCGCCATTGAAGGCACGGACCATGACGCTGCGGTCGAACTGGCCTTCCCACTTGGCTACAACGAACGTGGCTACGCAGTTGCCAAGCAGGTTGACGACGACGCGCATGGAGTCCATGAGGCGGTCGGCTCCGAGGAGGAGTGCTACGCCTGCAACCGGGAAGATGCCAAGGGCGGCAGCCGTGGCCGAGAGGGCCAGGAACGATGAGCCCGGGACGCCCGCCATGCCTTTGGACGTCAGGAGCAGCACACCCAGTGCGGCCAACTGCTGACCGAGGTCCAGGTGGTGGCCGAACGCCTGGGCAAGGAAGAGCAGGGAGATGGAAAGGTAGATCGCTGCGCCGTCAAGGTTGAAGGAGTAGCCGGTGGGAACCACCAGACCGGTGGTTGCCCGGGAACAGCCAGCGTTGGTCAGCTTGGTCATGATGCGCGGCATGACCGCTTCAGTGGAGGCCGTGCCGAGTGCGAGCAGGAATTCCTCGCGGGTGTATTTCAGGAAGTGCCACAGCGGAACACGGGCGAAGCCCCAGGCCACAAGGAACAGCAGGCCAATGAAGACGACGGCCGCTCCGTAGCAGGATGCGATCAGAAGCGCATACGTGCCCAGCGTGCCAAGCCCGTACTGGCCAATGATGAAGGCCATGGCACCGAAGGCACCGATCGGAGCGACCTTCATGATCCAGGACATGATCTTGAAGATCAGCTCCAGAACGGTCTCCATGAGGCTGATCACCGGCAGGCAGCGCTGGCGACCGATGACCACGATCGCGGCACCGAAGAAAACGGAGAAGAAAAGCACCTGGAGCAGGCTGTTGTTGGCGAAGGCGCCGATCACACTGGTGGGGATGACGTCCAGCAGGAAGGTCGCCGCATCCTTGGGAACCGCGTGGCCGGTCTTTGCGTCCACGGCTTCCTGGGAAAGCGTGGAGGGATCGATGTTCAGGCCGGCACCCGGCTGGACGATGTTGCCCACGATGAGTCCGAAGACCAGGGCGAAGAGAGTGGCGCAGGTGAAGTACAGGAGTGCTTTGACTCCGACCCTTCCGACCGCCTTGACGTCGCCGACTGCCGAGATGCCTGTGACGATCACGAGGAAAATCAGCGGGGCGATGATCATCTTGATGAGTTGAATGAATCCATCACCCAGCGGCCGGAGGGTGGACCCGAGGTTCGGCCAGAAATGACCGATGAGCACACCTGCGACGACGGCGATCAGGATTTGAAAAAAGAGCGACTTATACAGTGGCTTCTTCTTCAGCGGGGCCGAACTCGCCTTCAGCGCCGCAGAGTCTGGGATCTTCATTGATCTGAACCAATCAGTTGGGAACAGCCCCACATTTGGGGGTTGTTTAAAAATGTAAGCCCGCTCACATCATTCCGCAAGGGGAAATTGAATTTCCATATTGCGGAAAGTCACATTTGGATGGGAAGCCCTGCTCCCGTGCCTTCCTGACCCCTTTTGGCAAGGAAAAACCCACGACACGCCCAAAAAGATGGGCGTGCCGTGGGCAGAGTAAAGCAAAGAGGGTCAGGACGACACACTCAGGAGCAGGTGACCTAGCCGCGGCCTATGAACGGCATGCCCGCCGCTGTCACCACCAGGGAACCGACGTTGGCCGAGGCCGGCATGTTGGCCATCATCAGCACAGCACGGGCAGCGTCCGCCACGGGGAACATCGGCTCCACCTTCCGTGACCCATCGGCCTGGAGGGCACCGGAACCAACGCCGATGGTGTCCATGATCTCGGTGCGGGTGTTGCCGATGTCTATCTGTCCGCAGGTGATACCGAAGTCGCGGCCATCCAGCTCGATGCTCTTGGTCAGGCCGCTCATCGCGTGCTTCGTCACCGTGTACGCAACAGATCTGGGCCTGGGGGAATGCGCAGAGATGGAGCCGTTATTGATGATGCGTCCACCCTGGGGATCCTGGGCCTTCATGGTCCTCACGGCCTCAGCGGCGCACAGCATGGAGCCCGTGACATTGACGCGCAACGTGGCCTCCCACTCATCGACGTCGATTTCGCCAACGTCGCCCGCTGGTCCGAAGATGCCAGCGTTGTTGAATAGCACATCAACGCGGCCCCAGCGTTGCCGCACCTCCGCGAAAAGGCGCGCGACGTCGTCGGGCTCTGTCACATCGCATGGCGCCACCAGGGCATCCGGATGGTTGTTCGCAGTCTCCAGCAACTGCGCTTCGCGACGCCCTGCCAACGCCACACGGTAACCATCAGCGAGCATGAGGCGGGCTACGGCCCGCCCAATGCCGGAACCGGCACCGGTCACGACGGCGACCCTCGGGTCTGCGGGCGGGCGTGGGTCAGTCATGTGGTGGCCTTTCGGGAAATCGCCTTAAGCTTCTGTAACCAGCGTCAGCTTCTGTAACCCGCGTCAGCGAGCGGCCTCCGCGGACCGCTCTGCAGTGGGCTGGGGTGCTGTTATCGGCCAGCCTATGACAGTCTTCGGACGCGGCGTTGCGTAGGTACGGACTTTGGACGTGCTGAGGCCGAGCCGGACCAAGGATTCAGCGATGGTGACGGCCGCAGCCACACCATCAACAACGGGCACGCCGGCGCGCTGCCGGATCTGCTCGTCGAGGCCAGCCATGCCACCGCAGCCAAGGACGATCACCTCGGCCCTGTCCTGCAGGACAGCTTGCTCGGCCTGGCCCACGATCGCTTCGACTGCTCGGTCCGGGTGCTCCTCGAGTTCCAGTACAGCCATACCGCTGGCGCGGACCGAGGCACAGCGTGCCTCCAGCCCGGCAAGCTTGAGGCGGTCCTCAATCAGGGGGACGGCACGATCCAACGTAGTAACGACCGAGTACTTATGGCCAAGGAACATCGCAGTGCTGGCAGCAGCCTCGGTGATATCGACCACCGGGACATCCAGGAGCTCCTGCAACCCCTCCCGGCCGTGCTCGCCGTAGCCTGCCTGGATGACGGCGTCGAAAGGTTCGGGATAGTTGACCACAGCATCCATGACAGCGATCGCGGCAAGGTAGCTCTCGAAGTTGCCCTCGCAGGAGTCGGCACCAAAGCGTGGAGTGATGCCGACGATCTCAGTGCCGGGGGCGGCAGCAGCCCGGGCCTGAGCGGCGATCGAATCGGTCATGGACTGTGTGGTGTTCACGTTTGCAACAAGGATGCGCATGGTTTCCTCTGTATCAGTGCGTGCTGGCGACAGCGATTGGTTCGCCGGAGACGTCCTCGTGAGCCTGCTTCTTGTCAGCAACAGCGAAGTACGTGAGCGCAGCGACGCCGGCTCCGATGAACCACGCGAACGGTGCCGCGGGAGCTAATCCTGGAATGAAGGCGATGGCGATGGCCAAGGCAGCTGCGGGGAGCATGGCAATGATGGCCTTCGGGTTCACGCCCCGCTTGTAGAAGTATGCGCCCTTGGGATCATCGGTATAGAGCTCGGGAACGTTGACCTTGCCCCGACGGACCAGCCAGTAGTCGGCCATGACCACTCCGAACAGCGGGCCGAGCAGGGCGCCCAGGCCACCAAGGAAGTACACGATGACGATCGGGTTGTTGTAGAGGTTCCACGGCAGGATGATGAGGCCGATGGTGCCGCTAACCCAAGCCGCCTTACGGAAGTTCAGGTGGCGCGGGAAGAGGTTGGTCAGTGCATAAACGGGTGCTACGAAGTTGGCCATCAGGTTCACGGCGATGGTCAGGATCAGCAAGGCAAGGCAAGCCAGGACGAGCAACAGAGTATTTGGGATGCTCTGGACGATGTCCGACGGGCTCTCGATGACTGTGCCATTGATCTTGTACTGTCCACCGGCCATGACAACCACGATTGCACCGAATACCAGCATGTTGATGGGGATGCCCCAGAAGTTGCCCTTGACGATGGACTTCCTGGACACAGAGGACCTGGTGAAATCGCAGAAATTCAGGACAAACGTTCCGTAGATCGAAACCCACAATGCCCCACCAGCGAAGATGGTGAGCCACATATCGGCGCCTTCGAGTCCCTTGATGCCGCTCCACTGGATGGCTCCGCCGGCCTCGATGAAGACCCACACGGCAATCGCTGCCATGGTGACCAGGATGATGGGACCTGCGAAGGCCTCATATTTACGGATCATCTCCATGCCGAAGCTGACAATGACCAACTGAATTATCCAGAGAGCCACGAAGGAGAGCCAGCCCAGCGTTGAAAGGCCCAGGATCGAGTTGCTGTCCAGATCCTTCAGGCCCGGGGCCATGGCGACGAGCATGACGCGAAGCACCACTGATGCCAGGTATGTCTGGATCCCGAACCAAGCGACAGCCACGGCGCCACGGACGAGGCTGGCGATCTGCGCACCGCGGATGCCGAAGCTGATGCGGCTCATGACGGGGAACGGAACGCCGGTCTTCTGGCCCATGAATCCGGAGAAGTTCAAGAGGGCGAAGAGCAGGGTAGCCCCAATTCCCAGTGCCACCAGGATCTGCCAGCCACCTAGACCGAGCGAGAACAAACCAATGGCGAAGGCATAGTTACCCAGGCTGTGGACGTCATTGGCCCAGAGGGTAAAGATGCTGTAGCTCGTCCACTTGCGGCCTGCGGCCTTGGTGGGTGCGAGGTCAACGTTGTAAAGACTCGGGCTGATGGTACGGCCTGCGGCTTCGGAAGCAATAGCGCAAAGGTCCGTGTTGCCCACGGCCGGGTGGTTGGGCCCACCTGCTGTTGTGTCTCCCGGAGTCTCAGTGACGCCGACTGATGAAGTCGTCTGCATCGTGGATCTCCACTTCGTACTGTTTCCACAAAGCGGAAACAAGTTATTGAATAGTGAAAGTACTCTATGACTCAGGTCACGTCACGTCAAGGCGTCACAAGTGTATGGAGGGTCACATTCGGTTGATTGGGCCCGCCTTTCCCAGTTGACTGTTGCGGTTACGTAATCCGTGTTGACGCTGCCCATCGGCAGACGTAATCTCGAATTGCAGAATTTTATTCTCACAATACGAAATTCCTTGAGCGCCCCCACAGAGCAAGCGCCCAGACATTCAATGAAGAGAGGTTGGACGTGGCTGCAGGAGAAGAGACCTCACACATCCTCAGCGGGTTGACTGCCCAGCTGCCTGATCGTGATCCGGAAGAGACCGCGGAGTGGATTGAGTCCCTTGATGCGTTGATCGCG